>JAAXXR010000119.1 GCA_013334335.1 Chlorobiaceae bacterium | reverse complement strand
ACCTATCGTGATGTCCTGGTCGACACTGTGGCATCGCTTGCCTGTATTGGACCGGAGCCTGTTTTTGACCTGACTGAGCCGGAGACCCATCACTTTATCGCCAACGGTATCGGCATCCATAATTGCAGCGAGTACATGTTCCTCGACGACACCGCCTGCAACCTGGCCAGCCTCAACCTGGCCCATTTCCTCGACGAGTCGAGCGGCAGGATCAGGATCGCCGAGCTGCAGCACGCGTCGTCCCTCTGGACCGTCGTGCTCGAGATCTCGGTCCTCATGGCCCATTTCCCCTCGAAGGAGATCGCCCGACTGAGCTATGAGTTCAGGACGCTTGGCCTGGGCTTCGCCAACATGGGCCGCCTGCTCATGGTGCTGGGCATCCCCTACGATTCACCGAGGGCGCTGGCCATCGCCGGGGCCATCTCGGCGCTCATGACCGGCCAGGCCTACGTCACCTCGGCCGATATCGCGCGTGACCTCGGTACGTTCGCGCGCTACCACGAGAACAGCGACGACATGCTCCGCGTCATCCGCAACCACCGGAGGGCGGCCCACAACAACTCCGAGGAGGAGTACGAAGGGCTCACCGTCAAACCTCGCGGCATCGATTCCGAATACTGCCCGAAAGAGCTCTACGAAGCGGCAGGCAAGGTCTGGGACGAGGCGCTCAAGAAGGGCAGGAAGCACGGGTTCCGGAACGCACAGGTCAGCGTCATCGCGCCCACCGGCACCATCGGTCTCGTCATGGACTGCGACACCACGGGCATCGAGCCCGAGTTTGCCATCGTCAAGTTCAAGAAGCTCGCCGGCGGCGGCTACTTCAAGATCGTCAACCAGTCGGTGCACAAGGCGCTCGGCCGCCTCGGCTACACCGATGCCCAGATCGAGGAGATCGAGAAGTACTGCAAGGGCCACGGCACCCTCAGGGGATGCCCCGGCATCAGCCAGCAGTGGCTTAAGAGCCGCGGTTTCACCGACGACAAGATCCAGGTGGTCGAGCAGCAGCTCGAAGGGGTGTTCGACATCCGCTTCGCCTTCAACAAGTGGATCGTCGGCGAGGAGTTCTGTAAATCGCTCGGCTTCACCGAGGCTGATCTCAACGACCCCTCGTTCGACATGCTGGTGGCCCTCGGCGCCACCCCCGAGGATGTCGACGCCGCCAACGACTACGTCTGCGGCACCATGACCATCGAAGGCGCGCCGCACCTCAGGGAGGAGCACCTGCCGGTGTTCGACTGCGCCAGCACCTGCGGCAAGAACGGACGGCGCTACATCAACCACATGGCCCACGTGCACATGATGTCCGCCGTGCAGCCCTTCATCTCGGGCGCCATCTCCAAGACGGTCAACATGCCCGGCAGTGCCACGACCGCCGAGATCGGGGACGTCTACACCTCGGCCTGGCAGTCCATGGTCAAGGCGATCACCATCTACCGCGACGGCTCCAAGCTTTCGCAGCCGCTCAACATCTCCAGCCTTTCCCCGCTCGACGAGGTGATCATGCTCGGCAACGAGGAGGATCTCGACGAGACCAAGGGGCCGAAGGAGGTGCAGGAGCGCATCGTCGAGCGCGTTTACCACCGCTCGGAGCGCCGGATGCTGCCCAAGCGCCGCAAGGGTTACATCCGCGAAGCCTACGTCGGAGGCCACAAGGTGTTCCTCAGGACCGGTGAGTACGAAGATGGTTCGCTGGGCGAAGTCTTCATCGACATGTACAAGGAGGGAGCTTCGTTCAAGGGGCTGCTCAACTGCTTCGCCGTGCTCGCCTCCAAGGCGCTGCAGTACGGCATGCCGCTCGAGGAGCTGGTCGACAGTTTCACCTTCACCCGCTTCGAACCGGCCGGCGCGGTGCAGGGGCACAACGCCATCAAGAACTCCACCTCGATCCTCGACTACGTCTTCCGCTCCATCGGCTACGACTACCTGGGCCGCAAGGACTTCGTGCATGTCAAGGCCGTCGACGAGATCCCTGAGGTCGTCAGCAAGAACGGCAACGGGACGCATGCGGCAAAAACGCCTGAGCCGCATCTGGCGCTGCACTCCATGGCCGCCAAGGCGGACGAACAGCATGCCGTCCTGCAGAGCCAGGTCGCGCAGGCCAGAGTGCAGGGCTACACCGGCGAGCAGTGCGAGAACTGCGGCTCCATGAGGGTCAAGCAGAACGGCACCTGCAAGGTTTGCGACGACTGCGGCATGACCACCGGCTGTTCGTGATTTGATTTATTGTCCATGCCCCCCGGGCTCCAGCCCGGGGGGCATGGCATGCAGATATGATGGTCATGCTGAATCTTGCCATTGCCCCTGACCCCAGTCCGGGTTCATGGTTGATTCGAGCTGTTCCTGATGGCTGAACCGGTGTTGCCACCCCGAACCCTTTCCAGCCTGATCGGCATGCTGTCCCCCTTTTCTCTCGAACCCTTAGGCGGGCGGATCGCCTTCGGTGTTCTGGTGCTTAGCGCTGGGGAGGCGTTGTGGTTTCCGATCATGATGCCGAACCTGCTGGCCATGTCCCGGAAGATTATTGTTTGGAT
>JAAXXR010000118.1 GCA_013334335.1 Chlorobiaceae bacterium | reverse complement strand
GCATGGGATAATTGATAATCAGGACGTGATAATTGCCGTTACTCCGGATCGGTCCCGGTTCCGCAGGAATCGGGGCTTCGGGCACCGGCCATCGTTCATTGAAACAATTACAGTGGCTGAGTACAGCCGTTCGAGGTATCTTCTTCTTTGCCGGGAGCGCTAAGCTCCAGCTCGGCATCTTACATGCTCTTTAAAAACTTACAGCTTCGACTCATAACATCAACGATACCCACCGCTCGGCAAAGCATAGAGACGATCACGGATGATCTTCGGCTGGCGCAAGCCTGTGAAGATTTGAAGCCGTTGGCTTCATGCCGAGCTGGAGCTCAGCGCTCCCAGGGTTAAGCGCTCCCAGGGGAACTCATGACTCCCAGGGCGGCAAGCGACCGGCGAAATATACGAAATATTGACAGCCCTGAAAACCGCCAGAAAACCGGGATAACTGGCGTGCTACCGGGCCTGAGCGATATTTTTCTTAATTATTCGCTATATTTACGCCATCTCCTGCAAAGGTTACCGAAATGTATTGGATTAAATATTCCCTATTGTTACATAACAGTTTAGCAATCACCTTCAACTCTCCGTTACATCCCGCGCGGCGGTCATGGGCCTGGATGGGTACACGCCCTTCTGCCCTGATTTTCAAGGCTCTTCATCCGGCTTTCTGAAATCAATCCATTTGTTTATGGGACTCATCAATCCTGAATTCCAAACCTTGCCTGAGCTGTTCAGTTCGGTGTTCAGCCATTTCAGGGGACAAAGCGACAAATCGCCCATCGCGCGCAAAATCAACGGCACCTACCAGTCGATCAGTTATGACTCGCTTGAAGAGGATTACCGGCATCTTGCAGCGTACCTGAAAACGCACGGCATCGAAAAAGACGACCGGGTGGCGATCCTCTCGGAAAACAGGCCTGGATGGTATCTGGCCGACATGGCGATCCTTTCACTGGGCGCCATCGACGTACCGCTCTATCCCTCCCTTCCACCCAACCAGATCGAATATATCCTGAAGAACTCCGGCGCCAAGGGCGTGATCGTCTCGAACATGCTCCAGCTCGGAAAAATCCTCTCCATCTGGCAGAATCTTGACGATCTGACGCTGGTGATCGTCATGAACAAGCTCGAGGAACCGATCGAGGATGTGATCGACCTCACCCGGGCCAAGACGGAAGGAACGCAGCTGCTGCAAGAAAAACCCTGGCTCCTCGACGGCATAAAAACAGATCCCGACGATATCGCAACCATCATCTACACCTCAGGCACGACCGGGTTGCCGAAAGGGGTGATGCTCACGCACAAAAACATCTGTGAAAACGTCAAGTCCTGTTCCTCGGTCATCCGCATCGACGAAAGCGACAACTGCCTCTCCTTCCTCCCCCTCTCACATGCCTATGAACGTACCGGTGGCTACTACCTGATGTTCGCCTGCGGGGCCCAGATATTCCTGTGCGAGAGCGTCGAAACCATCTCGCTCAACATCTCCGAATCCAGGCCGACCCTGATCTTCACGGTGCCGAGGTTGTTCGACCGTATGAAAACGAGCATCCTGAAAACCGCGACCAGCGAGGGCGGCGTGAAACAGAAAATCTTTTTCTGGGCGATAAGGACCGGAGAGAAGTACCACAAGCAGCTGGAAGAGGGCAAGGTATCGAAACTGGTCGGCATACAGCACGAACTGGCCGACAAGCTGGTCTACAGCAAAATCAGGAAAAAGTTCGGCGGCCAACTTCGCTACTTCGTATCGGGCGGCGCTGCGCTGCCCCTGAAAATCGGAGAGTTCTTCCAGTCGCTCGAGATTACGATCCTTGAAGGGTTCGGCCTGACCGAAACCTCACCGGTCACGCACATCAACCGCCCCGAGAAGGTCAAGTTCGGAACCGTCGGCCCGGCAGTCAAAAACGTCCAGGTCCGTATCGCCGAAGATGGCGAGATCCTGCTCAAGGGCCCGAACATCATGAAGGGATACTGGAAAGATGAAGCCGCGACAGCGGATGTCATCAGGGACGGATGGTTCTACAGCGGTGATATCGGAGAGATTGACGCCGACGGATACCTGAAGATCACCGACCGGAAAAAGCACATCATCGTCACTTCGGGCGGCAAGAACATCGCCCCCCTGCCGATCGAAAACCTCATCCTGGACAGCCCGTTCGTGGATCAGGCCATGATCGTCGGAGAGAAGCGTCCGTTCCTCATCGCGCTCATCGTCCCCGACTTCGCCAAACTGACGGAGTACGCGGCCGAACACAACATCCAGGCCAACTCGAACCGGAAGCTCATCGACAACAAGGAGATCGTGCAGATCTACGAAAAGCTGCTGCGCAGCCTCTCGCGCCAGCTCGCCACACACGAAAAGGTCCGGAAATTCCTGCTGGTCGACGAACCGTTCACCCTTGAGAACGAACTGATGACCCCGACGCTCAAGATGAAGCGCAAAGAGATCATCAAGAAGTACTCCCCCGAGATCGACAATCTCTACAACGCCCTCAACATGGTGTACAACACCGAGTAATCCCCGGACACCTCAATGGCAGCAC
>JAAXXR010000001.1 GCA_013334335.1 Chlorobiaceae bacterium | reverse complement strand
AAGCGATTATCAGTCGCGTCACCGCCTCGCGATTTGCCCCTGGCCGGGCGGTCAGGAACCACGGAATCCGGGGAATAACCGCTGCTCACACCCAGGCTATCGCCCTCACGGAAGCCGCCTCTGCGCCAACGACACCAAGCGGAAAAACCGAGATGAACATGCCGGAAGGTGGCAGAAGCCTGAGGTTCGTCAGATTCTCGATAAGCAGGATTCCGGCTTCGAGCAGCCGGCGGTGGATCGGGTATTCGTGCGATCCGGGCAGGTCGAAGGAGGGGGCGTCAAGCCCGATACCCTTGAGCGGCAGGCATTCGAGCCAACCGAGCGCGTCAGCGTCGAACACGGGGTAGTCCCGGTCATAGCCCTCCTGCCCCCAGAGATGCGACCAGCCGGTATGGATCAGGACGAAGTCTGCCGAGGCGATCTGGAGTGCGTTCTGCTCCAGCAAACCGAGGCCGATGACTCCTCCGCGAAGCCCGAGTGCCTGGACAACTACCGCCTTGCCGAAGAACCGCTCCGGCGGGTAACCGTCGAGGGTGGCCCCCCCCTCGACGATGTGGGCAGGAGCATCGAGGTGGGTACCGGTATGCGACGACATGCGGATCGACTGCTCGGCGTAACCATCATCGGCAATCGTGGCGAGAGGAATTATCTCGGGCCCCGGCGTGCAAGGCCACACCGGCATGCCGGTGGTTATGGGATGGCTCAGGTCGATGAGCGGCATTGCCCTTCCCCGCTCATGGTTCGCCAGGCGCCACCTGCCGGAGGCGACCGGAAAACTCCGCTGGCCTCATGAACCCGTCAACCCTGGCTGACGGCAACTCACGCCCTTGGCGATCGAAAAAGATGATCGCCGGCGGCCCGAACACGCCAAAACGCTTCATGAGCGCCCGATCGTTATCGTTGTTCGCCGTGACATCGACCCTCAGGATCGACACCCCCCCGAGTAGCTTCCTGACGACCGGATCGGTGAAGGTGATGGCCTCCATCTCCTTGCAGGAAACGCACCAATCCGCATAAAAATCGAGCATGACCGGTCTTGTCGCACCCGTCAGGGCCTCGTCAAGCTCGGCCTCGGTCCGGATGCGGGTAAACACGGTGCGCCCGGATTCTTCTCCACCCTTGGCGATGCCAAGCGAACCCCGGAGTCCCGCAAGGGGTTCGAGCACACGGCCGCCACCGGTCGCCGCGCCGACGAATTCAAGCACCCCGAGCACCAGGAGCGAGATCGCCAGCGCCTTCGAGAAACGGGCACCTACCGCCAATTTGCCTTCAGGGATCGGATCAAGGAGGCCATGAAACAACGCCCCAAGTATCGCGAGACCTCCCCAGGCGATCATGGCCGCCCGCTCCGACAGCACGGGCGAGACCATCCAGATGGCAACGGCGATCAGCAATACCCCGAAAAGATGCTTGACGCCGACCATCCATACTCCGGCCCTGGGCAAGAGGCTGCCGGCCGAGACCCCGACCATCATCAGCGGCACGCTCATCCCGACGGCCATGGAAAAAAGGGCCAGTCCACCCACAACCACATCTTTCGTCTGGCTGATATAGACCAGTGAGCCGGCGAGGGGAGCGGCCACACATGGGCCCACCACGAGGGCAGACAAGGCCCCCATGAAGAACACCCTGACGAAACTGCCCCCCTTGAGATGCCCCGAAATCTGATTGAGCCGGTTCTGGTGAGCCGTCGGCATCTGGAGCTGGTAAAGATCGAACATCGACAGGGCCATGGCGACGAGCAGCAGCGAAAAGGCGACCAGGATCGCCGGGTGCTGCATGAATCCTGCAAGTCCCTCACCAGCGAGACCGGCCAGGACTCCGAGGGTCGTGTAGACCATCGACATGCCTGCACAGTAGGCCAGGGCCATGAGGAAGCCGCGAAAACGGGAGCTCTTCCCGTCGCCGAGAATGATCGACGACAGGATTGGCACCAGAGGCAGAATGCAGGGGGTGAGCGAAAGCAGAAGACCGAAACCGAGAAAGGTCAGGGCGATCTTCCAGAAATTGCCGCCTCGCAGCGTGGAGTGCGCCAGTGACCGATCATCCACCGGCATCGGAGCGGAACCGCCGGCCGGAGCCGTGGAGAGTCCGGCAGAAACCGAGGATGACGCTGGACCGTCGTCCGCCATCGGGCCGGGTTTTGCAGGATCCACCAGAAACCGCCGGGTAAACGGCGGGTAGCAGAGTCCGGCCTCGGAACAGCCCTGGTACTCCACGTTCAAGGTGAAGGCTTTGTCGGCGGCCACGAGGGGTACGCGAACGGTCAGGCGGTCATGGTAGATCTCAAGCTCCTCGCCGCTCGCCGGATCGTTCGTCACGATCCCCTGGGGCAGGAGAGGAGTGCCAATGGCCGATGCTGCACCGGGAGCGGTAACCTTGACCGATTGCCGGTAGAGCTTGTACCCTTTCGCGATCTCCCAACGCAGCACGACCTGCCGGCCCGCACCGAGTTCCGCCTCGAGCTGGAACGCCTTCTGCGGATCGAGAAAACCGTCCGCGAGAAGCACCCTGCCCGGTAGCAGTAATGCCGTGAAGAGCAGGACCTGCGAAAAAAGTGCTCTGAGAAAAGGGATAGTTGCGCGCATCGTTTTCATCGAACATGTTGAAAGCTCGTCAATCGGCCACCCGGATCACCGGCATCTGTGCGTTCCCGTTATCCCGCGCGCTCCGGCAGGAACGCCTCCGGGTCCTTCACGCCGTTACTGCGCAAGATGTCCGGGAATCCGTTGGCCCGTGACCACGATCGGCCACGGCTTATTCAATAATACACTGTTTCCGGCATTCCACCCATTCCCTGAGGAGTTCTCATTTCATCTCCCTGCGAAAAACACCCTCAGGCAAGCGGTTCGAGAGGCCTGAGGCAATAACGCAGCCCCGCGATCCGCGACCCCTTGCCCGCAGGTGCCGGGTATTGCCGGGAATATTTCCGGGCATGCGCCTTGCGGCAGTGAACGGAGCTCCCTGCCGCCCGGGAAAGGTTTCAATACCGTATTGAGTAGCTGATCATGATCGCGTCTGAATTGATCCCCCTGTTCGGGCTGCTGATACTTGCATTGGAAAGGTGGCGAAAGCGGTATCCCATGGTCAGGGCGCTTCTCTCTCCGAGAGCGACCTGCGCCCCAAGCCCGAACTGGTTCAGGAAATTGAGACCGGCATCTCCCTGCTCGCGGGTGTCGATGCTGAGATAGACGGGACCGCTACCCATCTCGGCGACGAGCTTTACCGACGAGGTCAGCGGATGGAGATAGCGGATGAAGACGTTCAGACCGGCCTCGACCCCTTCATCCGGCTCGATGATGGTATTGACGAACGGTTCAAAGGCCAGTTGCAGGGTCGACGCGCTCTCCTGCATGCCGAACAGGGGATTGATGTCGAAGCCGACGCGCACATAGGCGGGAACGACCTCCAGCGACTCGCCGGTGCGCACCATGCCTCCCCAGGCATAACCGGAACCGACGCCGAATTCATCGAGCCGGATACTTCGCCGGTCGCTTTCGGCCGTATCGGCGGGTTTTGTCACTGCCTGCAATCGTGCCGGAAACAGCATCGAAGCTGAAAGAAGGAGCTGGAAAACGATGAGGGATCTACTTCTCATGGAGCGGACTTTCTTGGGGTTGATAAAAATGACTATCCGGGAATTCGGAAATGTTCACCTATGTTGGTATGGCGAGGGGGTGAGGCTCCGGTGCGTTGGGCGATAAATGTGGCGACCGTGCTGACTGCCAGGTCACGCTCACAGTCACAGAATATCTGGTGGTCGGTTTTTTCGAGCCACACCACCCGCTTGTCATCAGGAGGTGTCGAAATGGAGTGCATCACGATGTCGGCGCTCTCAGGGCGCACGATGCGCTCGTTGCGAGCCTGAATGATCAGTGCCGGGGCAATGACCCGGGGCATGATGGCGCGTGTCGACCGCACCAGGTCAAACATCGACAATATGGCTCTTGTGGGAGCCCATGCATACTGCTTTGGCATGATGGCGTGCTCCGGCTCCGCGAAACAGGCCTTCAGGTCCCAACGGTGTATCAGCATGCTGAGCAGAGGTGCAAGAAAATTGAACGGACGGCCCGGGGCGAGCAGCGACACCATCCTTACCGCAGGGGTGGCGAGCACGATCGAATCGATCATCCCCGGATGACGGGCGGCGAGCTGAAGCGCCAAGAGGGCCCCCATGCTGTGACCGATCACGATGAGCTTGCCATCGTGGCCGGCGGCATTCGTCAGGGCGCGTTCGGCATCGGCGAGCCAGTCCAGCCAGGTCACCCCGCGCAGCTCCTCGGGAGACTGCTTCCCGTGTCCCCGAAGCAGGGGCGTGACCAGCTTCAGGCCGGTCCTGCCGACCGGGCCGAACAGCGCCCGAACACTGTCGAGATTCGCCGTGAAGCCGTGGAGGATCATCACTCCCGTCAGTCGCCGGGCTATCCGGCCGTTAGCGCTTTCGATGGTCATTCCGGATGCATACGGATAGTGCAATTGCCTGCGGGCCGCTGGTGCGGGTGCGATATCTTGGGTCGTAAAACTGCAAATATAGCAGGGCTGGATGAAAATTCACGTGAATTGGCTATTTTTTCAGCTTAAGACGGACGGCTTCAACCCTGGAGGTCCGTTGCAGGTTGCCCTACATCGCTTCTTAAAAACCTGGAACTCCCTATGACCTACAGAAACAGTTTCATCGCGCTTTTCGCGCTCCTTCTCCTGAGCCTCGGCGCCTGTTCGGGTTCGAGAGGTCCGGTCACCACCGGCGGTCGAAAGGGGCTCTCCCCGGAAGAGGCCTATCGGCTCGGCAAAATCAAGAACGCGCCCTACATCATCGCGGGCAGGGTCTACGTACCCATGAGTTTCGAGCAGGTTTACGCATACGAGGAGACCGGGATCGCCTCCTGGTATGGCCAGGAGACCCTCGACCAGCACAATGGGCAACCGACGGCTTACGGTGAGATTTTCGACCCCGGCCAGCCGAGCGCGGCCCACAAATACCTGCCGTTGCCCATGACCGTACGGGTCACCAATCTCGACACCAACAAATCGATCGTGGTCAGGGTGAACGACCGGGGACCGTTCGTCGACAACCGGGTCATCGATCTCAGCGCCGAGGCAGCGAAGCAGCTTGGATTTTACGAAAAAGGCACCGCCAGGGTCAGGGTGGAATCGGTGTTCCGGTAGAGGCTATACTGCATGGTGAGGGATGAATTGAGAACTTGTCAAAATTCATTCATGGCTACCATTGCATCCGACCTGCAGCAAGATAACACACCGAAGATAACCGAGCGGACGTTTCTGTTCGCCATTCGGCTCGTTGCACGCTGCCGGCGATTGGAAAAGAGGGGGGGCTGTTGCTCACGTGCGGTCAACTCAGCTGCTGAAATCAGGAACATCTGTCGGGGCAAATGTTGAAGAAGCTCAGGCCGGGCAAGGTAAAGCTGACGTTACCGCCAAAATGTCCATAGCCAGAAAAGAGGCTCGTGCAACGAAGTACTGGCTCAGACTCCTGAAAGGCTCCCGGATTGTTCGATCAACTGACCTTGATTTCCTGCTTGAGGAATCAGGCCAACGGGTTCGAATCCTGACCAGCCTTGTATTAGATCCGCTCAAAAAAGCTGCGTGACGAGTTGTAAACCGATTCGATTCACCACTCATCACTCAGCAATCATAACTCATAATGAATCATTCGCCTACCGCTTCATGACGGCGGCATCGTCCATGAACTTCTTCAGGCCGGCATCGGTCAGCGGGTGGTTGGCCAGCTGTTTGATGACCGAGTAGGGTATGGTGGCGATGTCGGCACCGATCATCGAAGCCTCGACGACGTGCTGTGGATGGCGGACGCTTGCCACGATCACCTCGGTGAGGTAGCCGTAGTTGTCGTACATGGTCACGATCTGCTCGACCAGCCCCATGCCGTCGGTGCTGATGTCGTCCAGCCGGCCCACGAATGGGCTGACATAGTCGGCACCCGCCTTGGCGGCCAACAATGCCTGGTTTGGCGAGAAGACCAGCGTGGCATTGGTCCTTATCCCCTGCTGCGAGAAGTGGCGGATCGCCTTGAGGCCGTCGACGGTGAGCGGGCACTTGACCACCACGTTCTCGTGGATGGCGGCGAGGTCCTCACCCTGGGCGATCATCTCCTCCGACTTCAGCGTGGTGACCTCGGCGCTGACCGGGCCGTCGACAATCTCGCAGATCCTGGCGATGTGCTCCTTGAAGTCGCTGTAGGTGAAGTTTGCCGGGTCCTTGACGATCTTCGCAATCAGCGACGGGTTGGTCGTCACGCCGTCGAGTACGCCAAGTTCTGCGGCGGAGCGGATCTCGTCAAGACTGGCGGTATCGATGAAAAATTTCATGTGGCCTCCTCAGGCGTTGACAGTTTTTGCGTCGAGCATAGCGTTGAAGTTCTTCGCCGTACGGCCCTGCCAGTTGCCCTTGTGGTAAGCGTAGCCGGCGATGAGCGGCATGGCGAGCGTCGCTTCGGCAAACACCATCTGCTCGAAGACGGTGTCGACCTTGCCCCACGAACTGGCCTCTTTCAGGGTCGATCCGGACAACGCGCCGTCGCGCTCGTCGGCGACCGTGATCTGCACGGCATAGGTGTGCATGGAGACCTCCTCGTAGCCGAGCACTTCGGCGGCAACGACGATATCCTGCGTGAAGTTCTTCGGTACGCCGCCGCCGATCATGAAGATGCCGGTCTTGTCGTTCTCGATCTTGATCTTCGTGAGTTCGCGGAAGTCCTTGACCGAGTCGATGGAGACGTGGCGGTCGGGATTGTTCCACTGATGGTGCACAAGGCCGAAACCGGCCGAGCAGTCGGAGAATGCCGGGCAGAAGATCGGGACACCTTTCTCGTAGGCCTTGTAGACGATGGAGTTCCTGTCATGCCCATTCTTTTCGATGTAACGGCCCATCTCAACGATGAATTCGCGCGAAGAATAGGCTCCGGGCTGCATGGAGTTGGCGATGACCGCCGTGGTGTCGTCGCAGATGCGGAGGTCGTCCTCGTCAATATAGGTGTCGTAGATCCGGTCGATGGCAAGTTCGCGGAGCTCGGAGTCGTCGGCGAACTGGCTGCCCTTGTAGTGCTTGAATCCGAGGGCTTCGAAGAAGTCCTGGTCGACGATGTTGGCGCCGGTGGAGACGATGACGTCCACCATGTTGTGCTCGAGCATGTCGACGATGACCTGCTTCAGGCCTGCGCTGATGAGCGAACCTGCCAGCGTGAGGATGACGGCACACTCCTTGTCCTTCTGCATCAGGTCGACGATCGAGGCGGCGCGCGCCAGGTTGCGGGCCTGGAAAGCCATGTCGGCCATCTGCTCGACCATCGGGACGACGTTATGTTTCTTGATCTCGATATGCCTGACCGGTTCCCTCAGAAACTCCCCTTTCTTCATCTCTTTCATTGGTGACTCCTGTACCGTTTTCTTTGCGGGTAAACTGATTCCTCGTAAAAAATAAATAAAAAAAGGAGAGCAAGCTGACTATATCACACACTCACATTGCCGGATGCTGCTTCCTTCCGGATCTGACATGGTTGGGCAAGAGAATGTTGTATAGGACTTGCTCTCCTAAACTTTTGCTTTGTCTTTCAATGCCGATGCATTGTGCATTGAAAAACAAGTCGACTAATATAGCGTTCCCCGGACAAAAAACAAAACGGCGCTTTTATCTTTGTTGCAACTGTTATAACTTCTGAAGCAACTCAACGAAAGGCCGAAAAATACCACCCTGCGGGTGTTTTCACGGCGTGTGCAACGAACTGGGGCTACATGTCGACACAGCGGATTTTAAGCGGGATGCGGCCGACAGGCAAGCTGCATCTCGGACACTACACGGGAGCGCTCGAAAACTGGATCGAACAGCAGAATCTGCTGCAACCGGACGGCACACGAGCCTATGAGACCTGCTTCCTGATCGCCGATTATCACACACTGACCACGTCCCTCGACACGACAAGCATCTATGACCATTCGATCGACATGCTCATCGACTGGCTTGCGGCTGGAGTCGATCCGGACATAAGCCCGGTTTTCCGGCAGTCGCAGATCAAGGAGCACGCGGAACTTTTCCTCCTCTTCTCGAACCTGATCACGACAGCACGGCTTGAGCGGAACCCGACCCTGAAGGAGCAGGTCAGGGATCTGAACATGGAGTCGATGGTCTACGGTCACCTGGGCTATCCGGTCCTGCAGGCGGCAGACATCCTGCTCTACAAGGGGAACATCGTCCCGGTGGGAGAGGATCAGCTCCCCCATGTGGAAATTACCCGGGAGATCTCGAGAAAGTTCAACATCCATTTCCCGCATCCCGTCCTTGGAGAGGTATTCCCTGAACCGGCACCGAAAATCACGAAATTTTCACGACTGCTTGGCCTGGACGGTAAAACCAAAATGTCCAAGTCGCTTGGCAATACGATCCTGTTGAGCGATACCCCCGAAGAGGTCGCGGCAAAGATGCGCAACGCCGTCACCGACACGATGAAGGTCCGGCGGAACGATCCCGGACGACCTGAAGTGTGCACGGTGTTCAGCTATCACCAGCGATTCTCATCCCCTGACACTCTGGCATCGGTCGAGGCCGGATGCCGCGCCGGATCGCTCGGCTGCGTCGACTGCAAGAAAATGTGCGCCGCGGCGATCTCCGCAGAGCTCGCCCCGATGCTTGAAAAGCGCCGCCATTTCGAGGCGAGGCCGGAACTGGTCAGGGAAATCCTGCTTGAGGGCGAGTCGAAAGCGCGCCGGATCGCCAGCCAGACCATGACGGAGGTCCGCCAGGCAATGCGTCTCGGAGAGCAGGGGGCATGACCGGGGTCAGCGTCAACGCCGGGAACGGCGATCAACCGGAGGTGAAGGCCTTTATCTTCGATATGGACGGAGTGCTCACGGACAACATGAGGATGCATGCCCGCTCCTGGGTAGACCTGTTTGCCGACTACGGCCTTCAGGGGCTCGATCCCGAACGTTACCTGGTCGAGACCGCAGGAATGAAGGGGCTTGATGTACTTCGCTATTTCCTTGATCCGTCGATCTCGCACGGCGAGGCTGAACGGCTCACCGAACTGAAGGATATCCTGTACCGGGTCATGAACCGTGACGCCATCCTGCCCATTGAGGGGCTTGGCCCGTTTCTCTCGGGCGCAGCAGCTGCCGGCATCATGCTTGGCGTCGGGACGGGAGCCGGTCCGAAAAACATCGCCTACGTGCTCGGCCTCCTTGGCATCGAATCGCGCTTCCAGGCTGTGGTCGGAGCGCACCAGGTGCAGCACGGAAAACCGCATCCCGAAACCTTTCTCCAGGTCGCCGAACGGCTCGGCGCGACGCCTTCGTCATGCATCGTGTTCGAAGACGCCCTGCCGGGGGTTGAAGCCGCCGCCGCCGCCGGGATGCGCTGCGTCGCCGTCACCACCACCAACCGACCGGAAGCGTTCGCTCCGTACGGCAATGTGATCAGGATCATCGAGGATTTTTCAGGGCTCCGTCCCGAAGAGCTGCACGGGTTACCCTGCGGCGCACCAACAACGATACTCAGGTAGCCGATGAGAGATTTCTTCGTTCCATATATCAAGGACGCTTTGCATTCAGCAGGCATTGTGACCGACCGGGATATCCAGATTGAAAAACCGACCGACAAAAGGTTCGGCGACTTTTCGACGAACATCGCATTCCTGCTCTCGAAGGAGTTGAAACGCAATCCCCGTGAGCTTGCCGGTGAGCTGATCGACCATCTGTCGTTTCCCGAGGGTACGGTGGTCAGAACCGAGGTCGCCGGGCCTGGGTTCGTCAATTTTCATCTTGACCCGGCCTTCATCATGCGCGAAGTGCGTGAGGTGCTCCGCTCGGGAGCCGCGTTCGGCTGCAGTACTGCAGGCAGGGGCAGGAAGGCTATCGTCGAGTATGTGAGCGCCAACCCCACCGGCCCGCTCACCGTCGGTCGCGGGCGCGGCGGCGTGCTCGGCGACTGCATCGCCAACCTGCTCGCCACCCAAGGCTACGAGGTCACCCGGGAGTACTACTTCAACGACGCCGGCCGACAGATGCAGATCCTGGCCGAGTCGGTACGGTTCCGCTATATGGAAGCTTGCGGCCTTCCGGTGGAGTTCCCTGACAGCCACTACCAGGGCGATTATATCCGCGACATCGCCGCAGAGCTCTTCCGCGAACACGGCTCGTCGCTGAACGAAACGGAGAACCTCCAGCTCTTCAAGGAGAGCGCGGAGGGAATCATTTTCGCGTCGATAAGAAAAACGCTCTCGAGGCTCTCGATCAACCATGACTCGTTCTTCAACGAGCACACGCTCTATCAGGCTGGAGCGCACGGTATCTCCCCGAACCAGGCGGTCATTGACGCGCTCGACGCGCAGGGATTTATCTCACGTCATGAAAACGCGACCTGGTTTCTGACCACGAAGCTCGGCCAGGAGAAAGACAAGGTGCTGATCAAATCAAGCGGTGACCCGAGCTACCGTCTGCCGGACATCGCCTATCACGTCACCAAGTTCGACCGCGGCTTCTCGCTGATGGTGAACGTGTTCGGTGCGGACCATATCGACGAGTATCCGGATGTCAACGAAGCCCTGAAGATACTGGGTTACGACACCAGTCGCATCCGGGTTGCCATCAACCAGTTCGTCACGACGACGGTGGGTGGGCAGACGATCAAGATGTCCACCAGGAAGGGAAATGCGGATATGCTCGACGAGTTGATCGACGAAGTCGGCGCCGATGCGACGCGCCTGTTTTTCATCATGCGCAGCAAGGATTCACACCTCAATTTCGATATCGATCTGGCCAAGCGCCAATCAAAGGACAATCCGGTCTTCTATCTGCAGTACGCACACGCCAGGATCTGCAGCCTGTTGAGGATGGCTTCGCGAGAGATCGGTTTCGACGTTGACGCGGCTTCAGGGGAAACGCTTACCCGGCTTGCCGAGCCGGTCGAATTCGAGCTTGCCTCGGCACTGCTTGACTATCCCGAAGTGATTCAGTCCTGCCTGCGCTTTCTTGAACCGCAGAAAATGGTCGAATACCTGCACGGCATCGCCGAGCTCTATCACAAGTTTTACCAGGAGTGTCCGATCCTGAAGGCTGACCCGGAGGTATGCGCGGCGAGGCTTGAACTTTCGATTTGCGTGCGGCAGGTGCTGCGGAACGGTTTTTCCCTGCTTGGAATCTCAGCGCCGGAATCGATGTGATCCCGCCATTCTCTCAACGGTAAAGACCGTTGCGCTCGATATATCCCGCAATTGACGGCGGAAGCAGATGCGCCGCCGAAGCTCCGATGGCGATCAGTTCACGCACCTCCGTCGCAGAGACTGGCTGATCGAACTCTACGATCCGGGCCGGAGGCAGCCCCCTTCCCGCGAATGGTTCGTCGCCAGAAGCAGTTGACCGGGAAAACACCGTGATCCTGCACAGGGCAGGAATCATCTCTGAGGAGTGCCATGCCGGCATGCTCCGGTAACTGTCCTCACCGACAAGCAGTTCGAGCTCATCGCCCGGCCTTGTGGAGCGAAGATGGTTCAGAAGATCGATCGTATACGATGGGCCTGGGCGGTCGAGCTCCCATGTACTGACTGCGGCGAAGCTTCCCTCAGGGTCGAGTTCAGCGACCAACAGTTCAGCCATGCGCTTTCTGTGGTCGTCGGAAGCATCAGCAGGGCCCTTGAGGGGATTTTTTGAAACCGAGACAATCAGGCGGCCAATTCCGAGGGACTCTCTGGCCATCCGACAGATGCCGAGATGTCCGTTATGGGGTGGATCGAACGACCCTCCGAATACCCCCAGGCGCACGGTTGTCCGCTCCGTCAGGGGGTTGAGAATTTCCGGAGCACCTTCTTGTAGGTGTCTTCGACCTTGTCTCGCTTGTCGGGGAAGTTGAGCTGGTACTGCTCGATAGCCTGACGAGCCTCGAACCACTTGTTTCTCTTGACGGCCATCTCGATCTTGCCTGACCAGGCTGGCTCGATCCATGCGGTGTCGGAGAACCCTGCGATGACTTCATCGTAATAGAGCGCGGCTGCCCGGTATTTCTTGAGCTGCGCGTAGTGCCCGGCGACCGATATCCTGTTGTGGGCGAGTTTCTCGCGAAGCACGGGAATCGCCGCCATACTGTATCTGGCTGGCGACTGCTGCGCGAGTTCCGACATGGCGATTTCATATTTTTCCCGATACTGCGCATTGTCAGGTTTGAGCTTCAGCAGTTCGCGGTAGGTCTCGACGTCGCTGGCAATACGCTCCGAGTCCTGCATGGGGTACTGGTCGAGGTAGATACGGAACTCGTTGATCGCCTTGACCGTATACTCCTGGTCAAGCTCAAAAGTCGGGGAGAGTTTTTCGTACGACCTTGCCATCTGGTACTGTGCGTCCTGGACGAACGGCGAATCCGGGGTCTGCTGCAGGAGGCGGCGGTAGATCTCCGAGGCGAGCAGGTACTGCTTCGACTGGAAGTATGCCTGGCCGAGCGAATGGAGGACCTTGTCTTCGAGCGGTGTTGCCCTGGTCGAGAACATGAGCCCTTCGAGTTTCTGGGTCGCCAGTTCGTAACGTTTCTTGTTCAGATCCTCGATGGCACTGCGGTAGCGTTCATCCCTGGAATCGGCGGAAGCGGATTCGGTTGATGCCGGTTTCGATGATGAGCATCCTGAAAGCAGCATCGTCACCGTGAATGCGGGGAGAAGGAACCGGCGGACTTGAATTCCGATAAATGATTGAGACATGAATTCCTGGTTAAACCTGTGTTAATGTGTCTTTGCAGACAAGCAACCGTTCATGCCTGAACGAATGCGCCTCCGGCATGGGGTCAGCGCAGGCGCCTCCTGCTGGTGATGAACACGCCGAGTACGGTTCGCAGGAGATTTCTGCTGCTGGAGGACACCGTCGCAGACAGAACTACCCGAATCCAGCAAGCCGGTTATCTGCTATCCGGCGGTAACCATCGGGATAGTGGAGCTTAGGGGAGTCGAACCCCTGACCTTCTCATTGCGAACGAGACGCTCTACCAACTGAGCTAAAGCCCCCTGACATACTGAAACGTATGATACAATTTTTCGGCCTTGCCACCAAAACAACCGGCTTTTGGCCATAAAAAAAAGCCTGCTCGGAAGCAGGCTTTCATGAAACTCGTTTGCAGACCTCAAGCCGTCGCGGCGGAGAGCGACTTCCTGAGCAACTGGAGCTGATGGCTGACGCTGCCGTCAAGAATCGTATCGCCGATCTTGACGGTAAACCCGCCGATAAGAGATTCGTCGAGAGACATTTTGGCGCGGATCTTCTTGCCTGTCCTTGCCGATAAGCCGTTGACCAGTTCGCGGGCCTGCTCTTCACTGAACCTGACGGCGCTCTTCACATCGGCGTTGAGATATCCGTTCTTCTCGTCCAGAAGGGTACCGAACTCCGTGACCACTTCCGACAGCAGATTGGCTCTCTTTTTAACGGCAAGCAGCTTGAGGAAAATCATCGTCTTTTCACCCACCTGGCCGCGGAATATTTCCTCAAGGATGCTGGCTTTCTTGTCACCCCTGACCAGCGGGCTCTTGAGCGCCATCTGCAGATCACGGCTGCCAGAAATCACATCCTGAATCTTCTGCAGGTCTTCGGTAACCGTCTCCAGAAAATTTGCCTCCACAGCGACATCGAGCAGGGCCGAAGCGTAGCGGCGGCTTGCTATTGCACTTGACATAGTACCGGAGTTTATTCAGTTACGCGATGCAGCTAATTCTTTGATCATGTCGTCGACCACAACTTTCTGCTTTTCAGCATCAAGGGCGGTCCTGATAATTTTTTCAGCGCCCCTGATCGCCAGATCGGCGACTTCGTTCCTGAGCACGTCAAGTGCCCGGCGCTTTTCCTGTTCAATTTCATCCTTGGCGGAAGCGATCATCTTCTGTGATTCGGCCTGCGCTTTTTCAGTAAGCTCGGTACGAACCTTATCAGCATACTCCTTGCCTTCCCTGATGATACGATCGGCCTCTGCATCAGCCCTGGCCAGCAACTCCCTGTTTTTCTTCAGGATCGCCTCGGCTTCATCCTTGGCGGAATGAGCGCGGTCGATCGCTGACTGGATACCTTTCTCCCGCTCTTCAAGCATCGAAACGACAGGCCCCCATGCAAACTTCTTCAGGATGAGAAGCACGATGAGAAAAGAGATAGCAGTCCAGAAGATAAGTCCCGGATTCGGATTAAGGAGTCCACCTTCGAGCAGAATGATCCCTGACGTTAGCATGAACGCTGTTCTTTAACAGATTGATAAAATCCGTCTGCAGCACAATGACGTTACTGCAGACGGGTTAAGCTATGGCTGCGCCGTATTACTTCAGGGCAAGAAGAACACAGATAACCTCACCGAAGAGTGCGACGCCTTCGATAAGAGCAGCGGCGATAATCATCGTGGTACGGATGTCGGACGTAGCTTCAGGCTGACGGGCCGTTCCTTCTGCTGCAGAAGCAGCGATGTTTCCGATACCAAGACCTGCACCGATAACAGCCAGACCGGCGCCGATGCCAGCACCTAAATAACCCAAACCTTCCATCTTTGAATTGCCTCCGTTTATGTTTGAATAATGCGAATGCTACACTTGTAGCGGTTCAAAAAATTTCGTGGAACTGAAGATACAATTTCTTTTTTAAAACCTCATCTCACCGCCAGCCCGGGTTCAGTGGTGGGCCGCATGTTCAAGGGCATGATCCTCATCATGATGTTCGTGTGCCGTGGCAAGGCCGATGAAGAGCGCCGAGAGCATCGTGAACACGAATGCCTGCAGGAATGCGACAAACAGTTCAAGAAGGTAGATGAAGATCGCAAAAGGCACCGAAACCGCCATGGCCACGATATAGCTCTTCAGGATGAAGGCGATGAAAATCAAGCTGTAGATAATGATATGGCCGGCCGTCATGTTGGCGAAAAGTCGGATGGTCAGTGCGAATGGCTTGGTGAACTGGCCGATGATCTCGATCGGAACCATGATGATCCAGAGCGACCAGTGGGTCCCGGCGGTAAGGTGCTGCAGGTAGCCCTTCACGCCCTGCGCCTTGAACGCAGCCACCTGGGTGATGACGAAGGTGAATACCGCAAGGGTCAGGGTAACGTTGATGTTGCCGGTCGCCGTTGCGCCATAGGGAATAAGGCCGAGCAGGTTACAGATCAGGATGAAGAAGAAGACCGTTACGAGAAAAGGAACGAATTTCTCGTACCCGGGCCCGATGTTCGACTTCGCCACATCGGTCCTGATGAAGTCGACCAGTGCCTCGATGACGTTGGCGAGACCCTTGGGGGACTGCTTTGAATTCATCCCCTTGACGCTGGCGCCGACCGAGAGGCCAACAACCAGAAGGACGGCTGAAGCGAGCCAGACCATGACGACATGCTTGGTCACCGAAATATCGATACCGAAAGGCCTGACGGCGATTTCGGGAAGGGTAATCTCGCCGAAAGGCTCGAATGCGTACACCTTGTTATCGAGAATGTGGTGCATGATCACATCGCCGGGCTTCTCACCTTGCCCTTCTCCATGGGCGGCTTCCGCAACTGCGGGTGCCGCACCGGAGGCCGGCTCTGCGACGGTTGCCGGGGCGACGGGAGCCGCTGCGGCAGCTGACTCATGCACGGTGGCCTCATTCTGGCCGAGTGCCGCGAAAGCGTGGCTGTTCAGGCTCAGAAGGAGAGGCACAACCAGTGCCAGAATTCTTGAAGTCGCTTGTACTCGCATGAAGATTATCCGTTTCTAGCAGCGTTTTTTTTCTGTTGATTCTTCTTTTGGTACCCGAGGATCTCGAGCACCAGGTAAATGCAGTAGAAGGAGATGAATGAGACCACGAAGTCGATTGACCTGACCATATGGAGGACGTTGATTACGAGCACCATGGCCATGATCACCAGAAGCCTCAGGGTAACACCACCGAAGACGACCAGCGTGAACATCTTCGATTCCTTGTCAAATGCGTACTCAAAGAGCAGATAGCCAACAAGGGCATTGAGCGCGACCATCACCCACGCGACGAAAACCGAAGGCATGTCGAACGGGTATCTCGCATAGCCCCAGTAGATGACCCCCCATAAAATGACGGACAAGATAAATAACTTTACCAGAAAATCAAACAAGGGCTTCATATCTCAACGATCTTTTCAGCGATTACGGAATTTATGTACGGTCCCTGCGGTCCTTATCCGCCTTCCGGACGGTTTTCATGAGCACCAGGGCCATGCCCACCATCCCGACCACCACTCCGGCAAGCAGGAGCAGCGGCGACGTGCCAAGCTTCGAGTCGGCCCAGTAGCCGAGAAACACGAAAAACGAGAAGCTTGCCGCTATCTGCAGCCCGAGCCCCATGTATTCGGACATGGCCCTGACCGAACCGCCGAGCTGGTCCGTGAATTTATCCTTTTTCCCGCCATTGCCTAACATGACCATCCTCCTCTCATGACAGTGTTGCGCCGCCCGAAAGCCCCCTGGGATCAATCACAGATGGCCATGCTGCTCGAATACGTTCCGGTAGACATTCCAGGTAGACTCGATGAGCGTTTCGGCGCTGCTGTATCTGGGCACCCAGCCGAGCAACTCCCTTGCTTTCGCCGAAGATGCGACCAGGCAGGGCGGATCGCCGGCCCGCCTGGGCGCGATTGCCGCAGGAATCGGACGCCCGGTCACCCGTCGGGCATGGTCGATCATTTCAAGCACGGAGACCCCGAGCTCGCTGCCGAGGTTGACCGAGAGACTCTTGCCTTGCCGCTGGACATATTCAAACGCGGACACATGGGCAGACGCAAGGTCGGAAACATGGACATAATCCCTGATGCAGGTGCCGTCCCTGGTCGGATAGTCGTCGCCGAAAACCGAGAGGCCCGGCCTGACGCCCAGGGCCGCCTCCATCACGATTGGCAGAAGGTTTTCGGGATTCCGCTCGAGCCCCTTGATCCGGCCTTGCACGTCAAAGCCAGCTGCGTTGAAATACCTGACCGAGGCAAACCGAAGCCCCTTCAACCGGTCGTACCACTCCAGAATCCGCTCGATCTCAAGCTTGGTGAAACCATAGTAGTTTTCCGGCTCCTTGGGATGATCCTCGTCGATCGGCTGGTATTTCGGGCTGCCGAAAATAGCCGCAGAGGAGGAGAACAGAAAACAGCCGATCCCGCTGTTCACCGCCTGGTTGATCACTGCTATCGTCCCGCAGATATTGGTCACTGAGTACTCCTCAGGCCGCAGCATGGAGACCCCCGCGGCCTTGAGCGCCGCAAGGTGGACGCAACCGTCGAACCCACGCTTCATGACTCCTGCGAGCTCCTCTCCGGAGAGGATGTCGCCACGGACGAAGTCCGCCTCGTCGAACAGGTTCTCGGACCGCCCGGTCGAAAGGTTGTCGAACACCGTGACCTCATACCCCCGGTCAAGGAACTCGCGGGTGACATGGCTGCCGATATAGCCCGCCCCTCCGATAACAAGTATTTTCATGTTTTTTTACGGTCGTAGCGTTGATTTATGAAAAAGATAACATATCCGCCCTTAAAATAACGACACTTATGCACATACAGCTTGCATCTGTTTTCTGAAATAGCCTATTTTCCGGAGTATCCCCTTTATGACCACCCGTGTCAACATTGATGATCCATGCGCAGACTGTTCATACTCCTTTTTTTCGTCATCTCTTCATGCGGCGTTCGCCAACACGACCGGAGCGAGAATGATGGGCGGGCGGACAGCACCCTGAAGGCCATCAACAGGAACCTGGAACTGGTCAACCAGAAACAGGGCATCATTTCGGTGACAAGCCGGGAAACTGAAAGCCTGACCAGCATTGCGGACAACCGGCGTATCCAGAACAGGATCGGAGGAAACATCGAGCTGATCGACTCCGTGATGAGCGATCAACGGTTGCGGCTTCTGTCCCAGCAGAGACTGCTCGGCATCAACCGCCACCGGATCGGGACGCTCGAACAGCAGGTCGCCGGACTCGAACGGACCATCGACCAGAAACAGCACGAAATCGACAGCCTCAGGAAAGCGCTCGCCCATACGAGCAACATCGCGGCGACTCTGCATGACAGCCTGCGGACCGCGTATGTCCTTGCCGCCCCTCAGGACAGCCTTGCAAAATGGAAAATCATCGAGAAAAAGGGCGGTATACTCGGATTTTTCGGTTCCACGTGGCGTTTGAGCGGACACATTCCACTGAAAAGGTTCACCAGGGTCAACATGCTGAAAACCAACAGGATCGGCATACCCGCAAAGGAGGGGAACTTCAAGGTGATGACCCTGCACAACCAAAACTCATATTCGATCAGGAACAACCGGGTGGCCCAAATGAAAAAAAGCCGGAAGACCGCCGACTCTTCGGTCATCGTCATCAACCGCCCGGAGGCCTTCTGGTCAGCGTCGCATATTCTCGTCATCAAACTCCCCAAATGAGCGCTCTTCATGCCTCCTCATGAGGAACTTCTCCTGATACGACCCGGGATCTTTCGCGACCTGCCCCAGGTCGTCGCCGTCCAGACCACCAGGAAGGGGGGGGCGAGCACGCCACCTTACGATTCGCTCAACCTCGGGTTGCGCACTGCCGACGACTCGCTGAGCATCAGGGAGAATCTGCGCCGGCTCTGCGACCAGTTGCGCCTCCCGGCCGAGGCGATCGTGCTCACCGACCAGGTCCACGGAACCGAAATCTGCCGGGTAGATCGAACCGGGCACGTCAGCGGTTTCGATGCCCTCATCACCGACACGCCGGGGCTTTTCCCGGGCATCGTCACCGCAGACTGCTATCCGGTGCTGATTCATGACCCGGAACATGGCGCATCGGGAGCCGTTCATGCCGGCTGGCAGGGAACGGCGGGGAATATTACCAGAAAAACGGTAGCCGCCATGAGCGAAGCCTTCGGCACGCGACCGGAGGCGTGCCTTGCGTGGGTCGGGACCGGGATATCGGCAGCGAACTACGAGATCGGCGCTGAGGTGGCGACGAAGTTTGACGCACGATACCTCAGCCAGTCCCCAGGCGGTGCGGGCAGATACCTGCTGGATCTCTCCCTTGCAAACCGGGACCAGCTGATCGCTGCCGGCATCCCCACAAGTCAGGTCGAGTGCTCCGGATGGTGCTCATCGAGGGACCGGGAGCTGTTTTATTCGTACCGGCGCGACCACGGCATGACCGGAAGGATGCTCAGCATCGTCGGGGTCAACTCTTCTGACTGATCTCGCGTACGGCCACGATCATCGTGCCGAGTTTTTCCTCGAGCGCATTGAGCAAGGCAAGTTCTTCGGATGAGAGATTGTCGGAGACGACATCGTAACTTGAAAAAGAGAGCAGGGTCTTGCCCAGCTTCTGCTCGAGCGACCGGAGTTCACCGAGCTGTTGCGGAGTCAGTTTCGAAAGGCTCGATAACATGACGCACCTCCTTTGATTGTATCGCCCGGACCTGATCGCCGGGCGACATGGACGTTCAGGCTCCCTGTTCCAAATTAATCAATTCCACCCATGGCAGGCAATCGCCGCCTGCCGACGCTGCCGCGTCATTCAAGACAGACGCTTTTTCGCCCGTAAAGCTCGTGTCCGCAACGGCTGATCTCCTCCCGGAAATCGGGATGGGCGATGCTGGCCATGGCTTCGATTCGCTGCCGGAGGTTTCGTCCGTAGAGATTGACGATTCCATACTCGGTCACCACGTACTGAACATGCGCCCTGGTGGTGACGACGCCAGCTCCGGGCCTGAGCTGCGGCACGATCCGCGACTCCCCTTTCGAAGTAACCGACGGCAGTGCAATGATCGGCTTCCCGCCTTTTGAAAGCGCCGCCCCACGGATGAAGTCCATCTGTCCTCCGACACCCGAAAAGTACTTTGCGCCTATTGAATCGGCGCAGACCTGTCCGGTCATGTCGATTTCGATGGCGCTGTTGATGGCGGTGACCTTCGGGTTCTTCCTGATCTCCCGGGTATCGTTGATGTAATCGGAAGGAAACATTTCAACCTGGGGGTTGTCATCCACGAAGTCGTAAAGCTTCTTGCTCCCCATCAGAAAACTGGCCACAATGATCTCGTTGTGGGTTTTCTTGAACCGGCCGTTGATGACCCCCTTCTCGACCAGGTCGACCACGCCGTCAGAGAACATCTCCGAATGGATGCCGAGGTCCCGGTGGCCGGAAAGCGCGGCAAGCGTGGCGTCCGGTATCGCGCCGATGCCCATCTGGAGGGTGGCGCCATCTTCGACGATCGAGGCGATGTGCTGCCCTATCTGACGTTCGGCGTCCGTCAGCTCGTGACAAAGCACCTCGGTCAGCGGTTCGTCCACCTCCACCAGGGAGTTGATCTTGCTGACATGAAGCAGCCCTTCGCCATGAGTCCGCGGCATGTTGGGGTTGACCTGCGCGATCACGTGGCGGGCCGTATGCACGGCGGCTCTCGTCACATCGACCGAAACCCCGAGCGAGCAGAATCCATGGCGGTCGGGTGGCGAGACGTGTACCATGGCGACGTCGAGGGGCATGACGTCGTTATAGAACATCGAGGGGACATCGCTCAGGAAAATGGGTATGGCGTCAGCACAGCCGCACTGCACAGCCGAACGGACGTTCCTGCCGACGAAAAAAGCGTTCAGCCGGAAACTTTCGCCGTACTCCGGCCTGACGTACGGGGCGTCGCCCTCGGTGTGCAGACTCACAATCTCGACATTCCTCAATGATGAAGCCCTGCCGACCATGGCGTTGATCAGCCGCTTCGGCGTCGCGGCGGCTGTCTGGAGGAACACCCGATCCCCCGATTTGATCGCCATGACCGCGTCTTCGGCCGATATCATCCGATAACTCATGCACATCTCCTGGTTTTGAACTTTTCGCGCCGGCTCCCTGCCCGTGGAGACACGTCAGCATCGTGACGCGCCCGGTCACGATCATTGCCAGCAACTGATGAATAGAGAAAAAGATGGGAAGAACTGGGAAGGAGTTCCGGAGGGGCTGCTCCCCTCCGGTGACAGGGGCCGCTTGCAGGATGATTCATTACTGCAGCGGCGCACCATTTTTTCTGCGAAGGTAGGCCGGCGTCTCCGGCTGGCCTTTCTGGATCTGCTCATCGTCGCCCTGAGGTGCCGTGAATGGCCTCGGCGCGGCCGTGTTCCGACTGCCCAGGCCCTCCGTAGGTTCGTGGATCGAGAGGCTTTTCCTGATGTAGGCAGGAATCCTCAGGTCCTCGACTCCGGGCTCGTTGAAGCCGACCGTCGGTGCGGGTCTGACGACTCCGGGCGTCGGTGCGGGTTTTACGCTCCTGGTGTCGCGGGTTCCGGTCTGCACGGTACTCCGGGGCTCCTGTTCCGCCTCGCTCCGTTTGAAACCGGTGACGATCACCGTGACGCGGATCTCCCCGGACACCTGAGGTTCATCCACATAGCCGTTGATGATTTTGGCCTCGCCGCCGACCTGCTCCTCGATGAAGTTCATGGCGTCGGACATGTCTCGCATGGTGACATCCCCGGTGATGTTGACCAGCACCCCTTTGGCCCCCCTGACCGAAATGCCGTCCATGAGCGGGCTGCTGATGGCGTCCGATGCGGCCTTGAGCGCCCGCCGCTCGCCGGCGGCGGCGGCCGAACCCATCACGGCGTCGCCGGCCCCCTGCATGATGCTCCTGACGTCGGCGAAGTCGACGTTGACATGGCCGTGGCGGGTAATGATGTCGGCAATCCCCTTCACCGCCCGGTACAGCACGTCGTTGGCCATGTTGTAGGCCTCGGTCGCGCTCACCCCCTCCTCCGCGATGCTGAGGATCTTCTCGTTCTCGACAAGGATGAGCGTATCGATGTACTTTCTCAGCTCTTCGATGCCTCCGTCGGCGATGCGCGCCTTGATCTGCCCCTCGAAACTGAAGGGCCGGGTGATCACGCCGATCGTGAGGATGCCCATATTGCGGGCGATTGAGGCCACGACCGGTGCCGCGCCCGTTCCGGTGCCCTTGCCCATGCCGGCGGCAATGAACACCAGGTCCGCACCGCGAAGCTGAGTCGCGATGATTTCGCGATCGTCCTCGGCGGCCTGACGGCCTTTTGCTGGGTCGGCCCCGGCACCCAGCCCATTGGTTGCCTTCTTGCCGATCTGAACCCTGATGGGCGCCCTGGAATTCAGGAGCGCCTGGCGGTCGGTGTTGAACACGACGAACTCCGTGCCACCGATCTTCCGGTCGATCATGTTGTTCACGGCATTGCCGCCGCAACCCCCGACGCCGACGATCTTGATGCAAACGCCGCCCACCTGGTCGCTGTCGAACAGTCCCGGGTCAAGTTCAAATGCCATGGTATCGATTCCCTTTTAGTCGTGCCTGTTATCTTGTGTTTCAGAGCTGGTCCCAGAACTTCTTGAGGCGGTCGAACATCTTTTTACCCCCCTGTGTCGAATCGGCACCCGGTTCGCCCGGCGCATCGGCGATCGGCTCGGGTTCGGGCGACCGCTCCCTTGACAGCTGGGTGATCATGCCGTAATCCTGATAAAGGTTGTTCTGCAGTGAATGGGCCACCAGCCCCATGACGGTCGCGTACATCGGGTTGTTGACCGCGTCACGGATACCTCCAGCAACCCCTTCGGGGTAGCCGATACGGACATCGAGGCCGAGCACCTCGCGGGCAAGCTCCTCGGTGCCGGGAAGCAACGAACCCCCGCCGGTGATGATCGCCCCGGCGTTCAGGTATTCGTAGTAGCCGGAACGCTTGATGATCTCCCGGGCAAGCTCGAAGATCTCCATCATGCGGGCCTCGATGATCACGACGAGGGAGCTTTTCGGAAAGGACTTGCGGGGACGGCCCTCGATACCTTCGATGAGGATCTCCTCATCGTCGCCGAGCATCTTCGCACTTGCGCATCCATACCGGATCTTGACATCCTCGGCCACGTCGTTCAGGGCCTTGACCCCATAAGCGACATCATGGGTCACATCGTTTGCCGCAACCTTGATCACCTCGGAGTAGCGGATGGCTCCATCAATATAAATGGCCACTTCGGTCGTGCCGCCGCCAATATCGATCACCACCACGCCGCTCTTCTTTTCGCTCTCCTTCATGACGGCAAGCCCCGACGCCACCGGTTCGAAGGTCATGGCACTGACCTCGAGGCCGGCTTTCTCGATGCACTGCTTGATGTTGCGGATCTTCGTGCGCAGACCGACGACGATGTAGGCGCTGCCCCTCATGGTCGTCCCGGCCATGCCGATAGGGTCGAGCACCCCGTCCTGGTCATCGACGATGAACTCCTGCGGAATGACATGGATGATCTCGTGGTCGATATCGAGGTAGCGGATATTGGTCTTGGCCTTTTCGAGGAACCGCTTCACATCAGACTCGTTGACGATGCCCGACTGGTTGACGCTGATCTCCGAGTTGCTGTAGATGCAGTGGACATGGGCACCGGAGATGCCGACGTTGACGCCCTTGATCCTGATGGACGATTCGCGCTCGGCGTCGGCCACGGCTTTCCTGATGGCGTCGACGGTCTTGTTGATGTTCACCACGGTCGCACGCTGCAACCCTTCGGAGTTGGAGCGCCCCTTTCCCAGGACGTTGAGTTTGCCGACATCATCTTTTTCGGCGACAACGACGCATACCTTCGTTGTGCCTATGTCAAGGCCGATTACAATATCGCTTTTCAGCATGTTTCCATTGATATGAAGGTTCACCGGGGTACTGGCTTTATGGCCGGAAGCGAGTCAGGGGCTGCTGGCGCGGGTTCAGGCGGGACCGGAGATGAGCCCGCAATCTGAGGCTCACGTGCGAACACTCTTTCGCGGAATCTAAGGTCAACCGACTCATAACAATCGAGCCCCTTTTTTGCAATGACCTTTTGCCAGAATATCTCGAATTTTTTCAATTTTTCCTTGAAGTTGCCCTCATTGCCAAGAATAAATCGGATGGGCGAACCCGAAGCCTGAAACCATGTCTGGTTCGCGGGGACAAGATGGATTTCGCGAACCATGAGGCCAGCGTAATCCGACTCGGAAAAAGCTGAAATCATCTGTTCGAGCATGCGGGCGTCCTCCCGGGGCATACGCCAGACGCCGGGCTTTGCCGTCACGGTGCCGCTGACGCCGGACACAAACGGAAGACGATGGAACCTGGCGGAAACCGCGTTGTCCGGCAACAGCAGGCCATCCGTGTCGATGATCATCCTCTGGCCCTGAAAAAAGGTCGTCGCGAGCGGCAGGCGTTCGGTCACGGTGACCCGTATGACCCCGTTCAGCTCACGGCCGATTTTCATCTCCTTGATGTATGGCTCCGAAGCAAGCGCCCGGCGGAGCTCCTCCTCCCGGACTTCGAGCAGCTTCCTGCCGGTGAAGGCACTCAGCGAATGTTCAAGCTTCTGGCGGGAAAGGAGGTTAAGGCCACTGACCACAACCCTGGCGACCTTGACCTCCTGTTTCCACACGGAAGCGTACCAGGCCAGGGCGACAATGGCGGCAACCAGCATCAGCAGCGCCGCGGCGATGACCGGCAGAGAGCCGAGAAGACGGCGAGCTTTTCCTTTGCCGGAACCGGGTACGCTCCGCCCCTGACCCTCAGGGTCTCCGGGCAGGCCGGACTCGCGGCCGATGGGGTCAGATGATTGCGCCATGGTTTCCGTTCATGTTATAACCGACAAGGACCAGTTCAAGTTCGAGCCGGAGCCCGAACCGTGCATGCACCGACTCCCTGGCAAGCCGCACCAGGTTGAGCACATCGATCGAAGAGGCGTCGCCTCGGTTGACGATGCGGTTGGCGTCGAGCTCCGAGAACGAAGCCCCGCCACACCGCTTGCCCCGCAACCGGCAAGCGTCAAGAAGCTCTCCGGCCGAAACGCCGGTTTGACCGGGCAGGATCGGCGGGTCCCTGAATACCCGGCCTGAAAGGGCGCCCTCCGCACCGGGATCAACCGGCAAATCAGGATATACGGCGGCGTCGGCTTTCTGCAACGCATGACGCTCGCGGCCTGAGAGGCGGTGGAACCTGAATCCGGCGCCAAGAATGACATCGGCCTCAGCGCCTCGGGCCCTGATGCCGGCATGCAGCTCGCCGTTGCAGAGGCGCCTGGTCCGTCCGTTTCGCAGGACGTCCACCCACTCGAGACATTCCGGGAGCTCGCCGCCCTCTTTGCGCTCAGCCAGGCAGAGGGCACCGCCAACCGTACCGGCCCATCGCCCGAAACTGCCGAGCCCGCCCAGTGATGCCCTGGATATCCGATCGGCCAGCACCGGCATCGAGACTCCCGCATCGGCTTCCACCTGTTCTCCGTCGATGATGAGACGATCGAGGTACTCGGTGGCGATGACCGTGCCCCGGAACCCCTCCTCATGCACCAGGAGGCGGCTGCCCCGGCCGAGGATGAAGAACGGAAAACCGTGCTTTCTGAAATAGCCGAACGCACGGCACAGATCCTGACGATCACGGGGTTTGATGAAATAGTCCGCCGTGCCGCCGATGCGGAGCCCGGTGTAGGGGCCCAGGGGCTCGGCTACGGTGATCGGGCCCCTGACCAGCCGGAACAGCTCGCCGGTCGAAATCATTGCCCGACCGAGGTTCCAGCGCTTCCGGCAACGCCGCAATCGGCGGCGAACCGGGTAGCCGAGTGGGTGATGTCACCAGCGCCCATGAACAGGATCAGGTTTTTTCCCGAGGCCAGCGGCTGGAGCGCCGCGAGCAACGCTTCACGGTCGGCGACATAGACTACCTGCTTGGCCCCCGCCTTGCGGGCAGCTTCGGCGACCAGCTCTCCCGTGACACCAGGATGGTCTGCGGCCTGCTCGCGCGATGGATAGATCCCGGCGACATAGACCGTGTCGGCCCTCGACAGGGCCCATCCGAACTCGTCGGCGAACTCCGCGGTTCTCGAAAAGAGGTGCGGCTGGAACACCGCTACGATATGGTGCTCTTTCCACCCCTCCCTTGCCGCGCGGACCGTCGCCTTGACCTCCGAAGGGTGGTGTGCGTAATCGTCAACGACCAGCAGCCCGTCATGGCCCGTGAACTTGATCTGGAAACGACGGCGCATACCGCTGTACCTGCCGAGTCCGGCGATGATGCGCTCGGGCTCGAGGCCGAGTTCGAGACCAGTGGAAAACGCCGCCAGTGAGTTGAGCACGTTGTGGCGTCCCGGCACACCAAGCCGCACCTCTTCGTATCGACGGCCGAATGCCTGGACCGTGAAACGGGAACCGGACTCGCCGAGCACGATATCCAGGGCCATCACGTCCGCAGGTTCCTCGATGCCGAAGGTGGTGCAGCGACGATTGAGACGCGGTATCAGCCGCCTGACCTCCGGCCAGTCCACGCAGCAGACAACCCTTCCGTAAAACGGCGCCTTGTTGGCGAACTGGGCGAAACTGGAACGGAGCTCGTCCATGGTGCCGTACGTGTCCATGTGCTCTGATTCGAGACTGTTGACCACGGCGACCGTCGGCGTCAGTTTCAGGAATGCACGGTCGTACTCGTCGGCTTCGATCACCATGTATTTGCCCTCCCCGACCACGGTGCTCCCCTTCAGGAAATCGGAGACCCCGCCGATCATCACGGTGGGGGACTCGCCGGCATCGATGAGCATCGTCGCGATCATGGCCGTGGTCGTGGTCTTGCCGTGCGTACCGGAGACGCAGATACCGTACTTGTAGCGCATCATCTCACCGAGCATCTCGTCACGCTTGATGACCGGGATCCCCAGCTTCTCGGCGGCAAGGATCTCGACATTGCTTTCGGGACGGACCGCAGAGGAGTAGACGACCACATCGCTCGAGCCGACCTGCTCGGCGCGATGCCCCTGGTAGACCACGGCACCATGCTCCCGAAGCTTTTCGGTCACCTCTCCCGATGAGAGGTCCGAGCCGCTGACCGAGAATCCGGATTTCAGGAGCAGTTCGGCAATGGCGCTCATGCCCGCTCCGCCGATGCCGACGATGTGTACGTTTCTCGTTTTACCCAGTTCCATCGAAGAGTACTCCTTATTTTTTTGAAAGCGCGATGATTCTTGCGGCCAGCTCCGCGGCCGCCCCCGGGTGCCCCTGCCCCCCGGCCGCCGCCCCCATGCTTTCGAGGGCTCCGCGGTCTGCGATCGTATCGAGCACGCTGTTCAGCGTGCCTTGAGCGCCGAAGGCGCTGTCCTCGATCATGAGTGCCGCACCTGCCCTTACCATGGCCATGGCGTTGTGCCGCTGGTGATCGGCCGCCGCATAGGGATAGGGGACGAGGATGGAGGGCTTGCCGAGGTTGGTCAGTTCGGCCAGGGTCGAGGCTCCGGCCCTGCAGACCACGAGGTCCGCTGCGGCATAAGCCGGGCCCATCTCCTCGATGTACGGTGCGACCCACAGGAACTTCGACGAACCCAACGCCTCCCTGATCCGCTGAAAATCAAGGGATCCTGTCTGCCAGATCAGGTTGACCTTCCCTTCGAGCGCCGGTACGAAGCCGAGCACGCCGTTGTTGATCGACCGGGCGCCCCTGCTGCCGCCGAAGACGAGCAGGGTCGGTAGCGAGGGATCGAGGCCGAAGCCCCGGCGTGCCTCGCCGGCATCCATCGGCAGGAATGATCTGGCAGGATTGCCGGTCACGAACATCCGGCGATGGCGGCCGAAGAACTTTCGGCTCTCCTCGAACGATAGATGCAGCTCCGTCGCCATCCTCGCCAGAAGCCTGGTCGTCAGGCCAGGAAATGCGTTCTGCTCCTGGATCAGGGTCCTGCGGCCCATGAGCTGGGCGGCAAGGAGCACCGGCGCGCTGACGTACCCGCCAGTACCGACCACCACGTCGGGATTCTCGCGGCGGATAAGCGCCATGGACTGGGAGACCGTCGAGACGAACCCGACGAGAACGCCGATATTGTCGAAGAGATCGCGCAACGACCGGCCCCGCTTCAACCCCCTGGATGGCAACAGGTGCAGGCGATAGCCGAGACGCGGCACCTCAGTGGCTTCGATACCCGAGGCCGTACCTGCAAACGAAACCACGGTCCGGGGATCGATCTTCCGGAGTTCGGCGACGATGGCGACGCCGGGATAGAGGTGCCCGCCGGTCCCTCCGCCCGCAAACAGCACGTTCACTGTGCGCCTCCTTCAGCGTCGGTGCTCTCCGGCGCCATCGACTCGACGCGTTTCTTGTAACGCGAAATACTGACCAGGACACCCACGCCGAGCGAATTGAACAGCAGGGCCGTGCCGCCGTAGCTGATGAAGGGCAGCGCCACGCCGGTGGTCGGCAGGAGATGGCTCGCAACGGCGATGTTGATGAAGGCGAACAACGAAATGGCGATCGTGATCCCTGAGGCTACGTATCGTCCAAAGTTGTCGGGCGCGTTCTTGGCGATGACGATGCCGCAGATGAAGAACCCGGCGAACAGCGTCAGCACGACGATCGCACCGATGAACCCGTACTCTTCGCCGATAACCACGAACACGAAGTCGTTGTAGGAGAGCGGGAGATAGAGTTCCCGCTGCTTGCTGGCGCCGATGCCGAGGCCGAACAGGCCTCCGTTGCCGAGGCCCAGGAGCGCCTGGCGAACCTGGTAGCTCATCTGCCTGGCGTCGGAGCTGAAAAAGGTAACCAGACGATACACCCGGTATGGAGCCGCAATGGCGAACACGGCGGCGATCGGAATGAGCAGCGAGGCGGTCGAGAGCAGGTGCTTGAGCCTCACGCCGCCGATAAACATCAGGCTGAAGCCGATGAGGCAAATGAGGGCCGCCGTGCTGAAGTTCGGTTCGAGCGCGACCAGGGCGACGACGGCAAGGAGCAGGACCAGCAGCGGGTAGTAGCTGCTGTGCAGATCCTTGATATACTCCCGCTTTTCGCTGATCAGCCTCGAGAAATGGAAAATGATCGCATACTTGGCCAGATCGGACGCCTGGAACTTGAACGGCCCGAATCCCAGCCACCGGGCTGCCCCGTGAATGACGTGAGCGACCTTCAGCAGCAGCAACAGGGCAAGGAGCCCCATGCTGACGAACAGCAGCAGCTTGCTGATCTTCATGAAGAAATGGTAGTCGATCGCGCCGACGATCACGATCAGCACGATGCCCGCCACACCGAAGGTGAGCTGCCGCCAGAGGAAGTACTGCGGATCGGAAAACTTCTCTTCAGCCCAGCCGGCGCCGCTGCTGTAGACCACGATGATCCCGATGCACATCAGGAGCGCCACGATCAGCAGCAGCAGCTTTCCGGCGACGCTCTCCCCTCGCCCCGGTTTCAGGCTCTCCGGCGCCTCAACGGGAACGGGCGCCACCTGGATGTCGTTCACGGTCATGATGCCAGCTCCCGGACGAGTTGCTTGAACTGCTCCCCCCTGTCTTCGAAATCCCTGAACATGTCAAAGCTCGAGCAGCCCGGAGAGAAAAGCACGGTCGCGCCGCGTGCAGCCATGCGGGCGGCCGTGGAGACTGCGCTTTGGAGCGTGTCGGCCGTCTCGACAGGAACGACCCCCTCGAAAGCCGCGGCAATTTTCAGTTTCGACTCGCCGATGGCGACGATGCCCGCCACCTTCTCACGGACCAGACCGGTAACCGAGCCGTAATCGTTGCCCTTGTCACGACCTCCGGCAATCAGCACCATACCGGCAGGAACCGCCTGCAGGGCCTGGCGCATGGCGTTGATGTTCGTCGCCTTCGAATCGTTGATCCACTCAAGGCCGAGCGCGGAACCGGCGAACTCCTGCCGGTGCTCGACCCCGCCGAAGTTCACCAGCCCCTCCCGTATCGCCGTGACCGAAACACCCGCCGCCGTGGCGGCAGCCACAGCGGCCAGCGCATTGTAGAGGTTGTGTTCTCCACGGAAGCTCGGCTTGACGAACTCCGCGACATCGATGATGACGATATCCGACGCGCCACCAAGAATGACGATCGATCCATCGCGCACCGTGACGCAGGCGACGCCCTCCTCCGGAGCAACGTCGTGCAGGCCAAAACGCACCACCCTGAAGGGCCATGGTTCACCGGATGCGAAGTGGCCTCGCAACAACGGATCGTCATGGTTGTAGATGAGGGTATCACGCCCCACCTGGTTGGCATGTATCCGGAACTTCGCCGCGGCATAGGCGCTGATGTCGCCACCATAACGGTCCATGTGGTCCGGGGTGATGTTGGTCAGTACCGCGACGTCGGGCCTGAAGGTGACGCACCGTTCGAGCTGGTAGCTGCTGAGCTCGAGCACGACAAGGTCATCCTCCCGCGCTTCGAGCGCCTTCAGGGAGAACGGTACGCCGATGTTGCCGACGCTGAAGGCGCGGAATCCCTTCGCGCGGGCCTCGGTCTCGCAGACGCGGTGCAGGAGCGTGGCCGTTGTCGTCTTGCCGTCCGTACCGGTGATGGCAATGACCCGGGCAGGACAGAACCACGAAGCGACCTCGATCTCGCTGTAGACCGGCACGCCCCGACGTTCGAGCTCGATCAGCACCGGGGCGGACTGCGGGACGCCCGGGCTGACAACCGAGAAGTCGGCTTCGTATACCCGCTCCGAATGCCCTCCCTCCTCGAACGGGACTCCTGCGCCGGAGGCCATGGTGCGCCCCTCGGGGGAGATGGCGCCGAATTCGCTGATAAACGGACTGGCTCCAGCCTTCATGAGCAAGGCTGCGGCCGCCTGGCCGCTCTTTCCGGCGCCGATCACCGACACCTTTTTGCCGCGAAGTTCTTCCGGTTTCACCTTATCTGAGTTTCAGGGTCATGAGACTTGCAAGAAAAAACAGGATGGTCACGATCCAGAACCTGATGACGATCTTCTGTTCGGGCCACCCCTTCATCTGGAAATGGTGGTGCAGCGGAGCCATCAGGAAAATCCTTCGCCCCTCGCCGTAGCGCATCCTGGTGAACTTGAACCATGCCACCTGCAACGACACCGAAAGGGTCTCGAGGAAAAACACCCCGGCCAGTACCGGCAGCAGCAGTTCCTGTTTGATCATGAGCGCGATGACGGCGATGGCGCTGCCGAGGGCGAGCGAACCGGTGTCGCCCATGAAGACTTCGGCAGGATTGGAGTTGAACCAGAGAAATCCCACGCAGGCCATGACGATGGCCATGCTGACGATGGCGATTTCGCCGGCTCCGGGAATGAACGGGATGCTCAGGTACCCGGCATAGACCGCGTTACCGGCAAGATAGGCGAAGGCGCCGAGGGCGAACACGACAATGGCCGAGCTCCCGGCGGCAAGGCCGTCGAGGCCGTCGGTCAGGTTGACGGCGTTGGAGACCGCCGTGATGATGAAGATCACGACCGGAATGTAGAGTATCCCGTAGTCGACCGTCAGCTTCTTGAAAAAGGGCACGGTGGTCTTGGAGAGCAGCACGGCGAAGGAGGGGTCGAGCCAGGTGTAGACCCCGATCACCAGACCGAGCGTAACCTGGCCGATCAGTTTGTACTTTCCGGCAAGCCCGCCCTTGATCTTGAGCACCACCTTGCGGTAGTCGTCGATGAAGCCGATCACCCCCATCCAGAACATGGCCAGCATGATGAGCCATACATGCGGATCGTCGAGCTTCGCCCAGAGCATGGTCGACACCTCGACGGCGAAGATGATCATGAGACCGCCCATGGTCGGCACGTCGCGCTTCTTCCGGTGCTCCAGAGGGGCCTCCTCCTTGACCGGTTCGATGAAGCGCGACTTCAGGAAGCGGATGAACCAGGGCCCGGCCAGGAGAATGATGAGCAGGGCGGTGATGGCCGCCGCGCTCGACCTGAAGGTCAGGTACTCGATGACCCTCATGCCCGGCGGGTCGAACACATCCTTGATATATTTAAGCAGATAGTACAGCATACTTCAGATTAGTCTATTGTTTTGGCCCTTACGAGGGCTTCGGCAGCAACTTCGAGCCGCATGCCCCGGGAGCCTTTGAACAGCACCGCGTCGCCGGCCCTCACCTGCCCGGCAAGAAACTCCGACAAGCCCTCCATCGTGTCGAAATGCCCGAGGCACCTTGCCCCGGCCTCCGCACAGACGAGCCTGGACAGCTCGCCATAGGTACAGAGGGCGTCGAGCGGCGCCTGCTGAATATACTTGCCGATGGCCTTATGTTCAACAACGGCCAGGTCGCCGAGCTCGAGCATGTCGCCGATGACGGCGATCTTCCTGCCCCGGCACTCGAGACTGGCGAGCGTATCGAGTGCGAAGCGCACTGAATCCGGATTGGCGTTGTAGGTATCGTTCAGCACCACGACGCCGCCGCCCTCGAGAAGTTCCATACGCTTCCACCCTTTCGCCGGCATGAGCGACCCGAGCCCGGCCGCGACAGCAGCCGCTTCGATGCCGAAATGGCTGCCCGTGACGGCCGCGGCAATGGCGTTTGAGACATTGTGACGACCGATGAACTGCATCGATACCGGCTGACGGCAGCTTTCCGAACAGAGCATGAATGAGATGCGGCCGACCCGGTCGGCCGTTACCGCTTCGGCCCACCACTCGTTGCCGCTGCCCGGCGTCACGCCGTAGGCGACCTTTCGTGCCAGCCCAAGTCCCGCAGCGGCGAGCCGGGGATCGTCGACATTCACAAAGGAGGTCCCGCCATGAACATCCAGGTACCGGAAGAGTTCCGCCTCGGCGTCGGCCACGCCTTCGAGGCTGCCGAAAAACTCGAGGTGCTCGTGACCGATGTTGGTCAGCAGTCCGTGCGTCGGCCTGGCGATCGACGACAGGAATTCCATCTCTCCAGGGTGGTTGATGCCCATCTCGACCACCGCGATACCGGTGTCGCGGCGCATCTGCAGGAGGGTCAGCGGTACGCCGAGGTGGTTGTTGCGGTTGCCCTGGCTCATGTGGACCCGGAACTTCCCGGCCAGGACGGCCGAGATCATCTCCTTGGTGGTGGTCTTGCCGTTGCTCCCCCCGACCCCGATCACCGGAATGTCGAAGCGTTCACGGTAGCAGGAGGCCAGCCGCTGCAGGGCAGCCACGGGGTCCTCGGCCACCAGGAACCGGAATGCCGGGTCGGGGAACTCTGTGGCCTGCGCGTCGAACCACTCCCGACTCACCACGGCCCACGCGGCCCCCCTTGAGAAGACGTCGCCCACGTAACGATGGCCGTCGGTCCGTTCGCCGTGGAGGGCGACAAACACCGACCCCTCGACAGCCTCCCTCGAATCGATCACCACGACGGGGTCGGCAAGAAGATAGCGCTCGCCCACGTCCTCGGCGACGATCCTGCCTGCCTGCTGGAAATCTCCGTAGCTCAGCGTTCCTTTCATAACTGCTCCTTTGCACCGCCACGCTGTCCCCGACTTTCGAGGCAGGTTGCAAGTATCTCCTGGTCCGAAAAATAGTGCTTCTTCCCCGCGATCTCCTGATACTTTTCATGTCCCTTTCCCGCAACGAGCAGGAGGTCTCCATCCCCCAGTCCTTCAACCGCGCGCCGTATCGCTTCCGCCCGGTCGCCGATCCTCAGGTGGGCCCGGCCGGGCATGCCCGCCTCGATCTCGTCGAGAATCGCCTCGGGATCCTCTTCCCTCGGGTTGTCCGATGTCAGGATGACGCGGTCGGCAAGGTCGGCTGCGATCCTGCCCATCTCCGGTCGTTTCAACCGGTCCCGGTTTCCCCCGCATCCGAACACCACGGTCAGCCCCGATCCGGGGGGGGTGATGGCCCTGAGCGCTTCCAGCGCTTTTTGCAGGGCGTCGGGCGTATGGGCGTAGTCGACCACCGCGCAACGGCTGCGATCAGGGCTCCAGATCCGTTCCATCCGCCCTTCGACAGCTTCGGTAGCCTCGAGTCCGCGAAGAATTCCGGCCGGTTCGATACCGATCCCCACCCCGGTGGCGAACGCCTCGAGCAGGTTCATCACATTGAAGACGCCGGGCATGGAGACTGCAACCGGCAACCTCCCGCCGGGGAAATCGATCGTCGCCAGGGTGCCGCTCGCGGTCATGGAGTTGATTTCAGCCTCGACGCGCCGATCCGGCGGACAGGTTGACGCCCCTCCATCGATCGAACAGCAGAGCACCCGCTCCGGACTGAGCCCAGAGACCATGAACCCGGCGTGGGGGTCGTCGGCATTGACCACCCCGAACCCATCGGGAGTCAGCTGGTCGAACAGCAATCGTTTTGCTTCGGCATAGTCATCCATCGAACGGTGAAAATCGAGATGCTCCGGCGTGAGATTGGTGAACACGGCCACCCGGAACCGGATGCCATGCACCCGCTTGAGCACCAGCGCATGCGACGACACCTCCATGACCACGGCACGGCACCCCGCGTCGAGCATGCGGCGGAACAGGGCCTGCAACTCGTGCGCTTCGGGGGTGGTCCGGTCCAGCGTGATCTCCTCCGCTCCTATCCGGCACAGGCCGGTGCCGATATACCCCGCGGGAGTGCCTGCAGAATTGAGCATCGAGGTGATCAGCCGGGAGGTGGTCGTCTTGCCGTTGGTGCCGGTCACCCCGATGATCATGAGCTGACCCGAAGCGTCTCCATGGAACACCCTCGACGCATCGGCCAGCGCAGTACGGGAGTCGTCGACCAGGAGATAGCGCACCGCAGGGTCGAGCGCCTCCGGATACTCCTCGCAGACCACCGCGACCGCACCGGCGTCAACCGCGCCGGCTATGTGCCGGTGGCCGTCGGTCCTGAAGCCGCGCACAGCCACGAAAAGCGTCCCCGGCACGACCTCCCTTGAGTCGCAGGTGAGCAGACGGATTTCCGCTGACGAGGCATCGTCGCCCCCGCTGCTTCCGAGAAGGCCGCTCATGCCCTGTTCGATCTGTTTGAGCAACACCATCGCTATCGCTCCTTCCCGGGATTCCCTGTTTCAGTCACGGCGCGGCCTCCCTGCCATGGTCAGCCGGACGACGAGTTCCTTCTGCACTTTCGTGCCGGTGGCCACGCTCTGGGCTGCGACCACGTCATCGGGGTGGCCGTTGAATTCGGCGCCGAGCCCGTTCCATTTCAGCAACCGCTCGGCTTCCCGGCCGGTCAGCCCCTTGAGCTCGGGAACGGCGACCGTCGAAATGCGGTCGAGGTTCGACTTTTCGGTCGAGCGCATGGCCAATCTCCGCTGCATTTCACGCGAGCAGGCCACCGAACGCCCGCAGATCCGCGAGAAGACCGGTGCGGCAACCGCCGCTGCATAATAGGCGGTCTGGGGTTCATCGACGATGACAATCACCCCATACTGCGGCTTGTCAACCGGGAAAAATCCGACAAAGGTCGACAGATATGAACGACGCCCCTGATACCCGCCGTTATACTTCTGCGCCGTCCCGGTCTTGCCCGCCACCGGGATGCCCTCGACGGCTGCCGACATGCCGGTACCCTTCTCGACCACGGCCCTGAAATACTCACGTGCCAGATAGCGGGCGGTTTCGGGACTGACCGCCTGAACCACCTGTTCCGGTTTCGACTCCCTGACGGGCTCCCCTTCACGGTCGACAATGCGCCTGATGATGTACGGCTTCATTCGAACTCCGTCATTGGCGATGGTTGCATATGCCTGCAGGAGCTGCAGCGGGGTGGCCATGACCTGGTAGCCATACCCCATCCAGGGCAGCGTCGTGCGATCCCATTCCCGGATAGGTTTCAGTATTCCCCTGGACTCGCCCATCAGTCCCACGCCAGTCTTGCGTCCGAACCCGAGGTTCGTGGCGTAACGGTGGAATGTCTCCGGCCCCACCCTCATGGCGGTGGTCGCCGCAACCACGTTGCTCGACTCCATGATCGCCTCCTTGAAGGTTATCCTACCCATCGGCGCATGGTCGACGATCCGCCGGTCATAGAGCTGGATCGAGCCGTTGTGGCCGTCGACTATCGTGCTGGCGGTGTAATGCAGCGCTTCGGTGGCGGCGGCAGCCATGACGATCTTGAACGTCGAGCCCGGCTCGAACATATCGGTCACCGCACGGTTTCGGGTCTGTTCGCTGGTTACGGTGGCCCGGTGGTTCATGTCAAAGCCCGGATAGTTGGCCATGGCGATGATCTCTCCGGTCTTGACATCCATGACGATTCCCGCAGCGGCCCTTGCCCTGAAGAGCATGACCGCCTGCATGATTTCGTCCTCGACGATTCCCTGGATATCGGCATCGATCGTCAGCTCGACATCGCTTCCGCTGAGCGGCAGGATCTGATCGGCGTCCGGTGCAGGATAGCGCTCTCCGGTTGCTGACCGCTGGAATATCCTGGTCCCGTCGCGCCCCTTCAGATCGGCGTTGAGCTGCCGCTCCAGGCCACTGATACCCCGGTCATCCCGGTCGGTGAACCCGATGATCTGCGATGCGATGTTCAGGTAGTATCGCTGCTGCTCGCGCCGGAACCCGAACCCGGCCATCTTGACCGGCATGAGTTCGGCCGCCATGGAGACCGGGACGTTCCTCTCGAGCCAGACGAAGCGCTTTCTCGACTGAAGCAGCCTGAGATAGTAGCTCCTGCTCTTTCCGAAACGGCTGGACAGGCGCGTCGCCAGCTCCTGCGGCCTACTGACGCGGCGAGGATCGGCCCAGAACGAGATACTCTCGATGCTTTCGGCGAGCTGGCGTCCGTTACGGTCGAATATCCTCCCCCTGCGGGCCTTTTCAGTCACGATGCTCTCATACTGGCGACTCGCCATCGCCTTGTACTTCTTGACGTTGAACACCTGGATGCTGAGCAGCTTGAACACGATGGCAACAAAAAACAGGGCCATGACAATCCCCATCACGCCCAGCCGCTGACCAAATTCCCGGTCGTCGGAAGCCGTGTTGCTTGATGTTGAAGAGTGCTCGTTCATGTAATCACGCAAGGATTAGCCCTGTTGTCAAGGCTCGATGTCCACCGGAGGCACGGCTGAAGAACTCAGTCCGAGCGCCTGGGCTAAACCGGAAATACTATGGATGCTCTGGAGCTCGCTGGCCTTCAGTTCCTGCGCCGCCCTGATGCTGGTGCTGATCCTGAGTTGCTCCCGGAGCCGCTCATTCTGCTTGGCGAGTTCCCTGATGGTCAGGGTGTTGTGGATCTGGAACAGGAACAGCGCGGTCGCCGCGATAAGGTACAAAAATGTACGCAGGCGCAAAATGGCGCCAATGTCGAAGGTCTCCTCCTGCGGCCTTGTCGGGGCAGGCGTTTCCAGCCCGGAAGGGTAGCTGGCCGGCGGGCGATCCCCCAGGACGTCGACACCGGCAAGCTGTACGCCGGTCGTTGCCTCTCCGGGAAGGCCCCGGAAAAACCTGCCGGCGTTACCGGCAAACCCGGCGACTGACTGTTCAACTCTTTTTGCGGTGCGCATGCGCAACCTCCTTCTACAGTTTTTGGGCAACCCTGAGCCGGGCGCTCCTTGATCTCGGATTTCGTTCGATCTCTTCGGCCGATGCCAGAACCGGCTTCCTGGTCACCAGTGTCGCACGTGCGGGAGCCAGCGGTTCCCGGAGTGCAACTCCTTTCGGGCCCCAGTCCGCGGTTGCCTCCGAAGCGAAAAAGCGCTTGACGATCCTGTCCTCGAGCGAATGGTAGCTGATCACGGCCATCCTCCCGCCAGGGGAGAGTGCGGCGAAACCCTCTTCGAGGGCCGTCTGCAACACGCCGAGCTCGTCGTTCACCTCGATTCGCAGCGCCTGGTAGATCCGCGAAAGTGTCTTGATGGCCAGATCCTTCCTTGGGCAGGCCTCCTTCACCAGCGCCGCAAGCTGTCCGGTCGTCGTGATGGGCTCGCCGTTTCTCGCCGCCACCAGCGCCCGGGCGATTCTTCCACCCAGAGGCTCCTCACCGTAGCGACGAAACAGCGACGCAAGGTCTCGCTCCTCGTACCCATTCACGACATCAGCCGCCGTTACCGGACCGTCGGGATCCATTCTCATGTCCAGCGGACCATTGCGAAGGTAGCTGAACCCCCTTCCCGGAGTGTCGATCTGAAACGACGATACGCCAAGGTCGAGCAGGATGCCCATGACCGGAAGTCCTTTTCCCGCTCCCTCGAGCACCTCATGGACCACAGCTCCAACCGTGCTGAAATTCCCACGGAAAAAGGCGGTGAGCTCGCGATACCGGTCGAGTTTTCCGGCAGCCTCAACAAGCGCCTGGCTGTCCTGGTCGATACCAACCAGGAGGGAGCGGGCTTCTCCGAAGCTCAGGGCGAGACGGTCGAGCATCAACAGGGAGTGCCCACCGCCACCGAGGGTTCCGTCGATATAGATGCCGGGCCCGGTAATGAGGAGCGACACCGTCTCTTCCGGAAGGACCGGCGCATGGTAGCCGTAATTATCCATGGTGTCACACGTACCGGCCGGCAAGCAGGGCGAACCTGCTGGCATTTTCCTGGAGCAGACGATCGAGTCGTGCCGGGTCCCAGACGATCATCTTGGCATTCGCGCCGATGATGACCGCGTCACGTTCGATGCCGGCATGCTCCAGCATGCCGCGCGAAAGGGCGATACGGCCGGAACGGTCGAGTTCCGCCTGCTCGAGCCGGGCATAGATCATGGTAGTCAGCAGTCGTTCCTCGGGGTTGAAATCGGAGAGCTTGAGCAGATGGCGCTCCTTTTCAGCCCATACCGAAGGTTCGTAGAGTTCGAGCGCGCCATCGTCGGCCCTGAGGACATAGAGCACCGGAGCCTGCCAGGCGACGCCTTCGGCGCCGTCACCCTGCAGGATGATCTTTCGACGGAAACGCGCCGGCAGCAAGAGCCGGCCCTTCTCATCGACAGCGTGCTGTTCTCGTCCGATGAATCCGGGCATTTTTACCCCATTATTACCCACTTTCTCCCACATTAATGTATATATAATGGAATTCAAAAAAAAATGGTACAATCTCCTTCTTCTGACAGAACCCGGGTCGTCACCAAAAAAAATATCGGTATGGCGAAAGCGTGCCGCGAAACCGTTATCGACGGCTACAACCTCATCCACAAGCTCTGGCATCCGGGGTCGGGAAGCGCCATGGCTCCCTTCAGGGAACGGCTTGAAGCGCTGCTCACGGCTTACCGGAAGGCGACCCGGCGCCACGTGACGATCGTCTATGACGGCGGTTCCCGGCCGGGAGCCAGCTCGGAAAGCGGCGCCGTCGACATCGTCTTCAGCGGGACGGGGGCGAATGCCGACCGGCGGATCGTCGACCATATCAGGCAGCTCGGAGCGCGCGCCGGAGTGACCACCGTGGTCAGTTCCGACCTGGAGATCCGACAGCATGTCATCGCATGGGGGGCCCGGTGGAGCAGTTCGGAATCGTTCGCGGCCGAACTCGTCAACCTGGGGATCCTGGCCGGGACGGAGCGCAGGAATCCAGGAAAACCCGATCGTTCGACAGACCGGAAACAGGGGGCCACCCCGCTCGACGAACGGGAGGTGGAGCGTTGGCTCAGGTTGTTCGGAAGCGGACGATGAGGGCGCAATCTGCGACTTTTCTGCGGACAATTTCTTATAATACGGGAATATCATTTCCGGATATCATTAACCGACGAGCGGATCATGCCCGACAGCAGTTACCATAACAACGATCACCGGCGGGAACTCGACGAGTGGCGAGGAAAAATTGATGCCATCGACCGTCAACTGGCCGCACTGCTCTGCGAGCGCCTGCGATATGCCGGGAACATCAGTGCCGTCAAGTCCAGGATCGGCGAGAGTGTTCTGCAGCCGGAACGCGAGAAAGAGGTGCTCGGCAATGTGATGGCCATGGTGGAAACCCCGCTCATGGTTCCGGCCCTGGAGCATATCTACCACTGTATCCTCAATGAATCGCGGCAGTTTCAGCAGGAGTGGAAGGACGACCGGCAAAGCTACTCCTCCCGCTAAAACAATCCGTCATCCCATGCCGCGCCGCAAACGTTCCGGCCCTGGTCGAACACTGAAGGCGACCGCGCTCGCCATGGTGGCCATTTTGGCCATGTTCATCTTCGTGCCGGGTGCGAACTCGGTCCGCTGGAGCGGGGCACCCGTGAACCTGAACATACACCGGGGAACCGGATTCCGGCAGATCGTCGAAAAACTCCACCAATCCGGGATCGTCAGGTTCCGCTGGCCGCTGCTCGTCGCAGGCACCCTCCTGCCGGACCTGCACAAGATCAAGCCCGGACGATATGCCGTCCCGGTCAACCTCTCCACCTTCGCCCTCTTGCAGCACCTCCATTCGAGTCCCCAGGACGAAGTGCGCCTCATGATTCCGAACGGTGTCGAACAGGAGCGGCTGGCGGGTATCATTGCGGCGAATCTCGACATCGACTCGACAGCCTTCATGGCGGCCACGAACGACCGGGCCCTCCTCTCCTCCCTCGGTATCGATGCAAGGAATACCGAAGGTTACCTGTTTCCCGGAACCTACAACTTTCCCTGGGCAAGCACCCCCAGGGAGGTCATCGCGTTCCTGGCGGGCCGGTTCAGGAGCTATTATGCCGACAGCCTTCGCCGTGAAGCCTCGGCTGCGGGCCTGAGCGAGAACCGCCTGCTGACCCTGGCCTCCATCGTCGAAGCCGAAACCCCAATCGACAGCGAAAAGGCGCTCATCGCGAGCGTCTATCTGAACCGCCTCAGGAAGAACATGCGGCTCCAGGCAGATCCGACCGTGCAGTACGCCATCCCCGGCCCTTCGAGAAGGCTCTATTACAAGGACCTCGCCTTCGAGTCGCCATACAACACCTATCGGCACGCCGGCCTGCCGCCAGGTCCGATTTGCAACCCCGGAGCGGCGTCGCTGAAGGCCGTTCTCCGGCCAGCCAATACTGGCTTCATCTACTTCGTCGCCAACGGCGAGGGCGGGCACTCGTTCGCGGCCACTCTCGCCGCACACGAACAGAACATCCGCCGCTACCAGGCGTCCCTTCGCGCCAGGAGCGGCCCGCCACCTGCCCAAGCGCCACGGTAGCGCGACAGAAACGGGAGATTGTTTATATTCAATGATCCGATCGATTTTTCACTAACCAACCTTACCAGGGAAATGCAGAAAAAGACCTTGTCTGACATATCGTTACAGGGAAAACGGATCCTGATGCGAGTCGACTTCAACGTTCCTCTCGACCAGGATAAAAACATCACCGATGACAAGAGAATCATCGAAGCACTCCCGTCCATCCGCAAGGTGCTTGAAGCTGGAGGCCGGCTGATCCTCATGTCTCACCTCGGAAGACCGAAGGGTAAGGTCAATCCCGAATACTCGCTCACCCCGGCTGCAAAACGGCTCTCCGAACTGCTCGACACCCCGGTGACGATGGCCAGGGAGTGCATCGGCAACGAGGTGATGCAGCAGGTGCTGGCCCTGCAGGACGGAGAAGTGCTGATGCTCGAGAACCTCCGGTTCCATCCCCAGGAAGAGGCAAACGATCCCGACTTCGCAAGGGAGCTGGCCTCGCTCGGAGAGATCTATGTCAACGACGCCTTCGGGACCGCGCACCGCGCCCATGCTTCGACCGAGGGCATCACGCACTATGTCCAGACGGCGGTTGCAGGCTTCCTTATCGAAAAGGAGCTGCGCTACCTGGGCAACGCCCTCGACAACGCCGTACGCCCCTTCGTCGCCATCCTCGGCGGTTCGAAAATCTCCGGGAAGATCGACGTTCTGGAGCAGCTTTTCAACAAAGTCGATACGGTACTGGTGGGCGGAGCGATGGTCTTCACCTTCTTCAAGGCCCAGGGGCTTTCCGTCGGGAACTCCCTGGTCGAGAACGAAAAGCTCGACCTTGCCCTGACCCTCATCGATCAGGCAAAGGCCAAGGGAGTCCGGCTGATCCTCCCGACCGACGTGGTCGTGGCTGGTGAAATTTCGGCCGAGACACCCTCGCATGTCGAACCGGTAACCGCCATCACCGACGGCATGATCGGCCTCGATATCGGCCCCGATACCATCGACACCTACACCAAAGAGATCCTCGGCGCCAAAACAGTGCTCTGGAACGGCCCCATGGGGGTGTTCGAGATCGACCAGTTCGCCAGGGGAACCTTCGCCGTGGCCCGTGCGCTTGCCGACACCACGGCGACCGGCGCGGTCACCATCATCGGCGGCGGCGACTCCGCCGCAGCCATAGCGAAAGCAGGGCTTGCTTCGGAGGTGACGCATGTCTCCACCGGCGGCGGCGCGAGCCTCGAGTTCCTCGAGGGCAAGGAGCTCCCGGGCATTGCTGCGCTGAATGACCAGGCCTGAACAGAAAACGATCGGACAACAGAGGAGAGGAGCGCCCGGCAACCGGGCGCTCCATGAGAAAATGATCAGCACATGAGCAGTTATGACCAGCCGTATATGCCGGGCGGCTTCCAGGTGATCCCACCAGCAATCAAGACGATCATCCTTGCCAACGTGGCGGTGTTCCTTCTGCAGCTCTCCCCGCTCGGTGAGTTGGTGACCCATTTCGGCGCCTTATGGCCCTTGGGCTCCCAGAAGCTCGGGGGCTTCGGCTTCCATTTCTGGCAGCCCGTTACCTATATGTTCCTGCACGGAAGCTTCGGGCACCTGTTCTTCAACATGTTCGCCCTCTGGATCTTCGGCGCGGAGATCGAGAACTACTGGGGGACGAGGCACTTCACGACCTACTACTTCGTCTGCGGCATCGGGGCAGCCCTCATCAACATCCTGGCCACCATCGGGGACCCCTACCCGACAGTCGGGGCGTCCGGCGCCATCTACGGCATCCTGCTCGCGTTCGGCATGATGTTTCCCGAGCGCTACATTTTCCTCTATTTCCTGGTGCCCGTCAAGGCCAAATATTTCGTGGCCGGATATGCATTCATCGAATTCATCTCCGGGCTTGGCAGCCAATCCATGGGCAGCGGCAGCAACATCGCCCATTTTGCACATCTCGGCGGCATGCTCGTCGGCTTCATCTACATCACCATCAAGCGCAACGAGTGGTCCCTCAGGAGGTGGCTCGACCGGGTAAAGCGAGGAAACGGACGCCCGAAGGGCCCCACGCTCCACAAGGGCGGAACTGCGACGACGCCGACCAGCGAAGCGGAAATCGACGCCATCCTCGACAAGATTTCGACGAGGGGATATGAATCCCTGACGGCCGAAGAGAAACGGAAATTGCTGAACGCGGGAAAAAACTGAAACATCCGGATAGAAGAAAAGAGGCCACCGATGAAACAGCTGAACAACGTTCTTGAGCACGCGAAACGAAAGGCCCTCGCACTCCTGAAAGACCGGCAGAAAGTCCTTGAGCTCCTCGACACCGCGTCAAAGCGAATCTCCGGCGGAGTGTCGGCAATTGACACCAGGGGGTTGACCGGCAAACTCAAGGCTGCCGTCCGTCTGATCCGCTGCTCGATCAGACGCGAGTACCTCGATGTTCCCTGGCAGACCCTCGTGGTCATCACCGCAGGAATCATCTATTTCGTCTCACCGATCGACTCCCTGCCCGACATCATCCCGCTCCTCGGGTTCACCGACGACGCGGCGATCCTCGCGGCCATATTCGCCTCGGTCAAGCACGACCTCGACAAATTCATCGAATGGGAGAACACCCGCCTGGCAAGGAGCAGCCCCGCCCCGACGGTCATCGATGCGACCATCGAGGAGAGCCGTCGCAGTTAGCCATTCGACGGTCCGGAAAACAGTTCGAAACGCCACCCGCCGCTGCGTCAATAACCCCGCGAGCCCCCTTGCACATCACCCATGCTCGTCAATCGGCGGGCGTCGTGGGTCAGGCTCCAGCACAATCGCCGACTGGCCAAGCCCTCGAGCAACACCGCTGCACGCCGGCCGTCCACGCACCCGTCGAACCCGGGGACGGTGGTCGCAACAGAGTCCGAAAGGCTGAAAACGCCTGACGCTCCACGGTTCAGGGTGAACTTGCCGCCGTGGCTATACGGATCGTTCAAAGCAGGCGACGGTCTCGATGTGGCTCGTCTGGGGGAACATGTCGACCGGCTGGATCGCGGTGAGCTGGTACCCCCTGGCCGCGATCTCCTTGCCGTCGCGGGCGAGGTTGGACGGGTTGCAGCTGACGTAGACGATGCGCTCGGGCTCGAGTTGCAGCATGGTTTCGAGCGCCTTGGGGTGCATGCCTGCGCGCGGCGGGTCGGTGACGATGACCCTCGGCGCGTCGTAGGGGGTGAGCTTCTCCTGCATCTGGTGGAAATCCTTGAGGTCCGCCTGGAAGAAGACGGCGTTGCCGATGCCGTTGAGCCGGGCATTCATCTCCGCATCCTTCACGGCGCTCTCGACCACCTCGATGCCGATCGACTGGCGACAGTGGCGGGCAAGGTACAGGGTGATGGTGCCGGTGCCGCAGTAGAGGTCGTAGACCGTGTCGTCAGGCCCGAGCCCCGCCACGGCGAGAATCTGGTCGTAGAGCGTTTCCGCCTGGCGGGTGTTGGTCTGGAAGAAGGAGTTGGCCGAGATCCTGAAGTCAAGCGATCCAAGACGCTCGGTCACGAACCCCTCGCCGCTGACGATAAACTCCTCTTCTCCCACCGCGACCGTGTTCCTGCGCGTGGTGACGTTGTTGACGACGCTCATCGCCTGGCCGGGAAGCGCTGCTTCGAGGGTCGCCCGGAGTGCCTCCATCAGCTCCCGGTCGTGCCACGACGTGACGATATTGACCATGAGCTGGTCATGACGCTCGCTGTAGCGGAGCATGACATTGCGCAGGAATCCTTCATGCGTTTTGGCGGCATACGGGGCGAGCCCGCGGACGACAGCGAACTTCCGCACGGTGTTCAGCACCGTATTCATGCATGCCTTGGCCAGGAAGCAGGTGTCAAGGTCGAGCACCTTCTCGAAATTGCCTGGCGCATGGAAGCCGAGCGCAAACCCTTTCGGTTTGAGCAACACCTCCTGCCGGAGTTCTTCAGGCATCAGGTAACGCATGTTCGAGCAGGAGAACTCGACCTTGTTCCGGTAATGGAAAGGTTCCGGTGCCGCCAGGACCGGCTGGACCACGGGATTTTCGAATCCGCCGATGTGCACGAGGGCATCGGCCACCTTTTTCCGCTTGTACCGGAGCTGTGCCTCGTAACCGACGTGCATCCACTTGCAGCCGCCGCATGAACCGAAGACCGGGCAGACCGGTTCGACCCGGTCATGGGAGGGCTCGATCACCTCCAGGCATACCGCTTCGAGGTATCGCTGGCGGACCTTGACGATCCGGGCGGATATCCGGTCGCCCACGGCGAGCATCCCTGCGACCATGACGCCCATGCCGCTCTCCGTCTTTCCGAAACACTGGTCCTTCTCGGCGGGATCGATGACGGTCAGCTCGATGATCTCCCCTTTTCTGTAACTGTTTTCCACTGATCTGATGGGTTTGGTACTCAAAATGACTGGTGCGGATCACCCGCGCGAAGCGCCGGACGAAAACGGGGAATCGGTGAGCAGGGCTGCGCCGAACACCCCTGCGCTGTCCCCGAGAAGCGGCGGCAACACGGGGATGTCCAATGTCCGGTTGAACACCTGTGCCGCTATGGCCGCCCTCGACGCCGGGGAGTAGAGCTGGCGGATGTTGCCCACCCCGCCGCCGATGATGACGATGTCCGGATCGAGGATGTTGATCACGGCGCCAAGGGCAGCGCCGAACGAGGCGACAAGCCGCTCGATGGTCTCCCTCGCTGCCTGGTCGCGGCTGCCGACGGCGGCGATCTCACGGAGTGGCAATTCGCGGCCGCTCCTCGAAGCGTAATACCGTTCAAGGGCGGGGCCGGAAATCACGGTCTCGACGCAGCCCCGGCGACCGCAGTAGCAGGGTGCATCCTCTCCCGGAAGGGGGTTGTGCCCCCACTCACCGGCGATGCCGTGTGCGCCGCGGATGACCCGGCCTCCGGTTACGATGCCGCCCCCCACACCGGTGCCGAGAATAATTCCGAAGGCGAGAGCCCCCGGCGAGAGCATCTCGTCACGTCCGGCGCCCATCATCGACTCGGCCAGCGCGAAACAGTTCGCGTCGTTTTCGATGAGCACCTCCATGCCGAGCACCTCTTCGAGGTCCCGCTGCAAGGGCATACCGTTCAGGCAGGCGGTGTTCGAATTCTTCACCACGCCTTCCGGGCCTTCGGTGCGTCCCGGCGTGCCGATGCCGATCTGCCGGGGCATGGGGATGCCGCTTTTTTCTGAGAGCGTCGAGACCAGCGCCGATATCTGCATGAGAATGTGGCCATAGCCCTGCTCCTGGCCGGTCTCGACCCGCTCACGGATGATCGGCCGCATCGAGGCGTCGAGAATGGCTGCTTCGATTTTGGTGCCGCCGAGATCGATCCCCCAGCGCCAGCTCATGGGATATCTGCGTTTCGGCGCAGGGCTGCTCCGTGGACGAAACGCTTGACGATCCAGGCGCCGGCGGTATAGGCCACACCCGCGCTCACGATACCGATCGCGATGCCGCCAAGCACATCTCCAGGATAGTGGACGCCGAGATAGACCCTCGAGAATGCGACGAGCAGGCCGTAGGCGATCATCAACGCGGCATAGGCCCTGTCGACGGCGGCTCCCCTCGAGAAAAAGAGCCAGACGATCGAGGCGACGGCTGCGGAGTTGGCGGCGTGTGACGAGGCGAACGACCATGAGTGTGGCTGATCGATGAGCAATCGAACCCCCTGAAGCGCAAAACAGGGCCTGATGCGCTGGAACAGGGGCTTCATGACACCGGAGGCCGTAAAGTCGGCGAGGCCTATGGCCACGGCTGCCAGGAGAAGGACGGCAAGGCCGTCCTTGCCCCTTCTGACGATGATGAACGCTGAGGCAAGGAGAATGATATGAAGCGACAGGCCCGGCCTGGTCAGGAACAGCATCAGGTCATCGGCGGCCGGATGAACCAGGTGCAGGTTGAGGAACCGGAAGAGCCAGATGTCAGCCTGCTCGACAAAGCCCATGATCGGCCTACTTTTTCTTCCCCCCCTTCCTGGGCTGCTGGGGAGCCTTCGGAGCGGCGACCTGAAGCGCGGCTGCGGCCTTTTCCTCGGGAGTGGTGGTGGCGTTGATGTAGAACTGCTGCGCGATGCTGAAGACGTTGAACATCAGGTAGTACAGACCCAGACCGGCCGGCATGTTGTTGAAAAACAGGAGCATCATGGCCGGGAACATCCACATCATGACCTTCATCTGGTCGTTGGTCTGCGTGGACGGGGTGATCTTCTGCTGCACAAAGACCGTCACGGCCATCAGGATCGGAAATACGGCGATGTGGTCACCATAAAGCGGCAGCTTGAAACCGAAATCGAGAATCGAGTCGGGCACCGAAAGATCCTTTGCCCAGAGAAATCCGTGCTGGCGCAGCTGGATCGAGGAGCGGAACACATAGAACATGGCGAACAGCAGCGGCATCTGCAGGACCGTCGGAAGGCACCCCCCGAGCGGATTTACCCCTGCCTCCTTGTAGATCCGTCCCATTTCGGTCTGCAGCTTCGCCGGATTGTCCTTGTACTTGTCCTGGATCTCCTTCATGAGCGGCTGCAAGGCGGACATCTTTTTCATCGACTTGGTCGATGCCGCCGTGAGGGGATAGGTGACTCCCTTGATCAGGAACGCGAAGATGATGATGATGAGACCATAGTTGCCGACATAGCGGTTCAGGAGGTTGAAGATCGGCAGGATGATATATTCCGCGAAGGGCCTGGTGAGCCATTCCCAGCCGAAATCCATCACCTTTTCAAGACCGATGTTCAGTGCTTTGACCGTATCGTAGTCAAGCGGACCGACGTAAATACGGTAATGGTCCTCCACCACGTTGCTTCCCGACGGCAGGTTCATCTTGAGCGCGGCGACATAGTTTTCGAATTCACTGCTCCCTTTTCTCGAACCGTTCAGATAGATCCCCTCGGTATCCCGCGAAGGGATCAGGGCCGCAACGAAGTATTTGCTCCGGACAGCGACCCACTGGGCCTTGCCGGACTCCTCTTCACGGTAGTATGGCTGCTTGTTGTCCTTCGCATCGACCTTCAGAAGCCCACCGCCGAGGTACGCGCTTGAGAGTGCGTTGGTCGCCTCGTCGGCATGGTCTTTCTCGGAGTAGGCGATCCCCCCGTCCCATGCGAGTTGGTACTGGTTACCGGCCATGGTCGAACCGAATCCGGCAAGCTTCAGGTCATACCCGATCGTGTAGCTGTCGCCCGTGAAGGTGTAGGTCACCTGCATGCGTCTCGAAGCATCGACGTCGAGTTCGTAGCTGACCGACAGCTTCTGCTTTCCGGTGACCGTCAGGGTCGAATCGGTGCCGATGCTCCGGAAATTGAGGTCCCGGGTATCGATCCTCTTGCCGTCGCTGCTCAGGAAAAGCATCGAAAGCGCCCCCCGGTCAGATGAATTGACCAGGTTGAACGGCTGCCTTGCCCCGTTGAGGTGCTTCTTGAGCACCAGCGACTTCAGCGTCGCGCCCTTCGTGGAGATCGTCGCTTTCATCAGGTCGTTCTCGATGGTCACGAGCTTTTCCGGGCCTGCTGCAGCGGTGGCGAACGCCCCGAGGCTATCCGGCAGTACCGCTACCGGCGCCGTTGCCGGCGCCGCGCCCTGCGGCTTCACAGCAAGCTCCCTCTTGGCCGCAGCCTTTTCAATCTCTGCCTTCTTCTCCGGGTTCATGAACTGCAGCCAGACGATCATGATCGCAGCGATCAGGGCAAACCCTATCACCGAGTTTCTATCCATTAGTACAAATCTTTAGAATTTCCTGCATGAGAGTTTTTAACCGGAGGAACCGGGTCGTAACCGCCTTTCGAAAACGGGTTGCAACGAAGCACCCGCCATATGGTCAGCCATGAAGCGTACAGAAGGTTGTGCCTGGCGTAGGCTTCGAGCGCGTAATTGGAACATGTTGGATGATACCGGCAGGATGGCCCGAGAAGCGGAGAGAGAAATAGCTGGTAAAACCTGATCAGAAGGATCGGGACCGAGTTGAAGATCCGCCGGATGGAATTGCCGTTCATAACACTGCTGTCGTGTGGTCGGCGCAGGCCGCCATGTTCATGATCATCATTCATCGTCTGTCGGTTCCGCTCGGTTCGGCCTCCTGGCCAATGCCTGCAATATTCTGCGGAATTCCACCCGGAACTCCTGGAGCGAAGGAACCGACTCTTTCCGGCCTCGGTAGATGAACGCGATGAACAGGACGTCATTCGAACATTCCCGACCATCCAACGCTGTTCCTGGTACCTGTACCGATTTTTCAAGACGGTATGCTTCCCGCATCAGTCGCTTGATCCTGTTGCGCTCTACTGCTTCCGGCACCTGCTTCTTCGCGACGGTAAAAAGCGCCCTTGCCGCCGCCCCCTTGCCGGCCCTCTCCGGGGAGACAGGAAAGGTGATCGTCATGAGGGTCCGGCCCTTAAGGCGGGCTCCTCTGGCAAAAAGATCCGCAAGATTTTTTTGCCCTCGGGCTATTCCATGCCTTGGCAGAGCATTATCTCGTTTCCCGGAATGCATGCAGCGCTTTTGGCAACGCCTCAGGGAGTCGACAACCCGACAACCCGTCGACAAGCGGCAAGTTTATCTCATCTCGCTGCTGACGGTCAGGCTGTGACGCCCCTTGGCGCGTCGCGCAGCGATCACCCTCCTGCCGTTCTTGGTCGACATTCTCTGCCTGAAGCCGTGCTTGTTCCTTCTTTTCCTGTTATGCGGCTGAAATGTCCTTTTCATTGCCTCAAACTCCTTCAAATGGTTGAATTAAAAATACAGGACATGAAATTTATCATTTTATTCATTTATAAACAAATTCTTACCCGGTTGTCGAGCAGATGCCCGTAAGTCGCGAGAGGTTATCAACAGTGTTGATAACTTGTTGATAAAAAAACTTCCTGCCCCCCAAACCCCGCCCAATCAAGCCCCGGCATTCCACCAACACATGTTGACAACTTTTAGTGCCAATCCGCATAATGCATTATAAATAAATACTTTAGCATGTTGAAAACCCTACCGTAAGCTCTCGGGTGTATCTGGCGCATTTTCGGTATCCCCGTTGTTTTTTGTCCACTGAAAACACTAACTTGTGAACAGCAAATGTTGATGAATCTCCATTCCTAACGCCTTTCACCCTCTTGTCCCATGCCTGACACGATCCAGCAGGAAGCCATTCAAGACCTGCCGCCAGTGGCGATTCATAGCAACTCTTTCGCGGAAAAGGTCTGGGGTGCCTGTCTCGGTCTCATACAGGAAAGCATCAACAGCCTTGCGTTCAAAACGTGGTTCCTGCCCATCAAGCCGATCTCTTTCTCCGGTAGCGAGCTGACGATACAGGTCCCGAGCCAGTTTTTCTACGAGTGGATAGAGGAGAACTATTCGGATCATGTCAAGCAGGCCCTCAAACAGGTGATCGGTCCCGAGGCTCGACTGATGTATTCGATCGTCATGGACAAGTCACAGGTCCAGCCGGTGACCATCGAGTTGCCACACCAGAATGCTGCCAATTCCCGTGACTGTTCGCCTGAGGGGACCAGCAGCCAGGCTGACATGCAGGCCCGGAACCTTTTCAGGAACAACCGTGCGCGGTTTGAAACCAACCTCAACCCGAAATACACCTTTTCAACCCTCATCAGGGGCGACTGTAACTCGCTGGCCTTCGCCGCGGCAAAATCGATCGCGCAGAACCCTGGCCAGAACGCATTCAATCCGCTCGTGATCTACGGAGGTGTCGGCCTCGGCAAAACCCACATGATGCAGGCCATCGGCAATGCCGTGCGCGAAAGTCGAATCACCGACGCCGTCCTGTATGTTTCCAGCGAAAAATTTGCCATCGATTTTGTCAACGCCATCCAGAACGGCAATATCCAGGAGTTCTCGTCGTTTTACCGGAACGTCGATGTCCTGATCATCGACGATATCCAGTTCTTCGCCGGCAAGGAGAAGACCCAGGAGGAGATTTTCCACATCTTCAATACCCTCCACCAGTCGAACAAACAGATCATCCTATCGGCAGACCGGCCGATCAAGGAGATCAAAGGCATCGAGGACAGGCTCATTTCGCGGTTCAACTGGGGACTGTCGACCGATATCCAGCCACCGGATTATGAAACGAGAAAAGCCATCATCCAGAGCAAACTGCATCAGAGCGGTGTCATGCTCGACAGCGCGGTCATCGACTTCATCGCGACCAATGTCACGCACAATGTCAGGGAGCTCGAGGGTTGTATCGTCAAACTTCTGGCCGCTCATTCACTCGACAACCAGGAGATCGATCTCCATTTCACCAAATCGACCCTGAAGGACATCATCAGGTACAATACCAAGCAGTTGACACTCGAAACGATCGAGAAAGCCGTGTGCGCCTATTTTTCGATCACCCCCAACGACCTGAAGGGCAAATCGAAAAAGAAGGAGATTGCCATGGGCCGCCAGATCGCCATGTACTTGGGGAAGGTCATGACCGACTCATCACTCAAGACCATCGGCCTCCATTTCGGCGGCAGGGACCATTCGACCGTTATCCATGCGCTCAATACCGTCGACCGCAAAATCGAAGCATCGACCGAAGAGAGAAAAAAAGTCGAGGAGCTGAAAAAACGGATCGAGATCATGTCGATGTGACCGGGGGTCTGTGCACAACCTGTTGACACACTGTTGGAGGAATCTTGATTACCGGGGGGTTATCCACACAAATGGCAAAACGCGAAAAACAGTCCACATTCACCCAACAGCCACCGACAGGAGAATTGCACAACTTATCAACAGGAATCCAGAGCGGAAGCCACCACTTAAGCTACTATAATACATAGAGATAAAAGACACATAGGGGCGTTGGTCAAGATTTCCACATCACCAACAACAACAACAAGTTTTTTTATTAATAAAGAATAAATGTTGTAATAGAATGAAATTCACCACAAGCATCAAGAAACTGCAGGATGCAGCAAGCAAGGTTATCCTCGCTGTTCCGTCGAAATCGCTCGACGCCCGATTCGATAATATTCATCTCGTGCTCGAGGACGGTTCATTGATTCTGTACGCCACAGACGGAGAATTGTCCATAACCGCGAAATGCGAGGTCAGTTCATCTGATCGCGGAACATTCGGAATCAGGGCAAGAACACTCCAGGATTTTCTGCGGAGCATGTACGATACCTCCGTGACCTTCGAAATCGAACGACAGACCGGTGGCGACCAGGGAACGGTCAGTATTGCCACCGACAAAGGCCGATACCGGATGCCCTGCCTGTTCGGTGATCGCCCTGAAAGTCACCAGAGAAATTTTGACCTTTCAATAGGTCTCAAACCGTCAGAACTCCAGGATGTCATCCATAAAACCTTGTTCGCATGTAGTGTCGACGGCATGCGACCGGCTATGATGGGTGTCCTTTTCGAGTTTGAGTCCAGCGCGATGACCGCCGTGGCTACCGATGGACACCGTCTTGTACGATGCCGCAAAGTGACCACGACGGAAGTGGCAGAAAAACAGAAAATCGTCGTACCGTCTCGCGTATTGTCGATCATTCAGCGCCTGCTTCAGAACGAGGAGGTACAGATGTCGATCGACTCCGAGGGCAGAAACATCAGGTTTCAGGCAGAAAACGTTGAACTCGAATCGGCACTCATCGTTGAACCGTATCCAAATTATGAGGCGGTCATACCGGTTGAAAACGAAAAGAAGCTCGTAGTCGAGCGATTGCTGGTACTTGATTCGGTCAAGAGGGTTGGAAAATTCTCGAGTATCGGTGATATCAAGCTGGTCATTGCTGGTTCATCGATGAAAATCATGGCTGAGAACTCGAGCGAGGGAGAGTCGGCGCAAGAGGAGCTTCCATGCACATTTACTGGTGAAGAGATCACCATAGGATTCAATTCGAGGTTCATCGAAGCAGCATTGGCGCACATCGAGACCGATGAGGTCAACATAGAGTTGAGCAGCCCAACGACTGCGGTGATTTTCAAGCAGAAGCGTGAGGAGATAGCGGAAGATCTGATCATTCTGGTCATGCCGGTAAGGATCAACAACTGACCTAAACGAGTGTTTTGAGACTCGAATCCATTAGAATTTCCGATTTCAGGAACCATACCCTTCTGGAGTTCGAGCCAGGGCCATCGATGACGGTTATTCACGGCAGGAACGGAACAGGAAAGACGAGTCTCCTTGAGGCAGTGCATTACTGCGCACTGACCAGAGGGCTTGGCGGCAGCACTGATCGTGAATGCTTATCCTTCGGTAAGGAGCACTTCACCATAAGGGGTGGATTCATCAGCGACCGAGGATCCGTCACTGAGGTGAGGATCGACTATTCACCTGAAAAGGAGAAGCGGATTTACGTCAATGATCAGGAGATGACCTCATTTTCACGTCATGTCGGATCTATTCCCTGTGTGACGTTCACTCCTCAGGAGCTGTCAATCGTGACAGGAGCACCTGCGGAAAGGAGAAAGTTCCTTGACAGTTCAATCTGTCAGTGCGACAGGAGGTACATGCACGAGCTGATGACGTATCGAAGAGTCCTCCAGCAGAGAAACGCCCTGCTTGCATGCGGGATCGACCATCATGGCAATCTTGCCGGACTGGATATCTGGACGGAGCAACTATCTATGCATGCGGCTTCCATAGTCAGGACGAGACAACTGTTCCTGTCGCGATTCATCCCGATATTCAAATCGGTACATGCATTGCTTCCTGGCGACACGGAGCCAGCGATCATCTATCACTCCACGCTTGGCGAGATTGAGCATGATTCAGGAATCGAAGAGATAGGCCGGCGTTTTACAGAAAGATTCAATCAACTCAGGAATCAGGAGATACAAAGACGTCAGACCCTTGCTGGTCCACACAGGGACGATCTGCGATTGATAGCCGGAGGTCATGATGTACGTAAATTCGCATCACAGGGACAGCAGAGAAGTTATCTCATTGCCATGAAAATCGCCTTGCGGCAGTATCTGTATGAGCTGATGGATGAAGAGCCGCTCTCACTCCTCGATGACCTTTTCAGCGAACTTGATGAGCAGATAGCCGACAGGATCGTACAAACACTTGAACATTGTGGGCAGGTTCTGGTGACCTCGACGGTTGAAAGGACAGGTCATGGAATCGTGAACTATCACATGGAAAGAAATAATAAGGAACAGTAGCGATGGCAAGGGGAAAAACGCCCCGCACCCTGACGGCCGTCATGGCGGATATGTATCGGAATATCGGCATGACCGATGCGTATGAACAGTTTACGACACTTCAGATATGGGAAAAGATCGTCGGGGAAACAATCGCAAGAGTAACCACCGTGGAGCGGTTGAGGGACGGTGACCTGTTCGTAAGGGTCAGGAATCCATCATGGAGGATGGAGCTTAATTTCAGGAAAAAGGAGATCACGTTGCGTCTCAACGAGGAGATCGGCAAAGAGATGATCAAAAGCATCATTTTCCGGTAAAAAGAAAAAAGAGGTTGACTCTGTATTGCGCTTCAGGCAACCTCTTTATTCCATGAATGCGGAAAGATCAGATATTGCAACTAAGGTTGTGCATTTCGATCATTTTGTTGGCAAAATCTCTTCCGAACTTCCTGCACTCCTCGAACTCAGCTTCGTGTGGCTGGAATTTGACCGTCAGGTTCCGTTCGAAAAGCTTCATCTTGAGGTTTGAAAGGTTGCTTTCGATGATTTTCACCCCTTCACCGCTCCATCCAAACGAACCGAAGGCAGCAGCAAGCTTACCCCGGTCGCGAAGGGGATTGAGTACTGCAAATATCGTGTAGATCTGATGGACGATGTTCTGGTTGATGGTCGGAGAGCCGATGATGATGCCCATGGAGTGGGCGATCTTGTCCTCGAGCTTTTCGGTAGAAATATTTTCGATGTCGCAGATATCGACATTGAAATCGCAGGCGGACTTCAATCCTTCGCCAATCTCACGGGCGAGCACGGTCGTATTTTCATACGCGGATACGTATGCGATAAGGATGCTTTTTTCATTCGGCATCGCGATGGCGTTTTTCGAAAACTTCTGGGACAGATCCACATACTTCTTCCAGTTTGAACGAAGGATCGGTCCGTGACCCGGACAGATAGCCCTGATGTCCAGTGGTCGGATCTTTTCGATCGCCTGGAGCATGTATTTGCTGAATGGCCTGAGGATTGCGTCAAAATAGTATTTGAAGGCATCGTCAAAATCACCGACGAGGTCATCGTACATCGCCTCGTGGCTGAAGTGGCTTCCGAACGAGTCGCAGGTAAAGAGCACACGGTCCTCTTCGAGCCAGGTATAGATCGTATCCGGCCAATGGAGATTTGGAGCACCGATGAAGTGGAGGGTCTTGTTGCCCAGATCGAGTGTGTCACCGTTTTTCACCACGAGATGCTTGAAGTCGTGTCCGGTCTGGTCGCGAAGAAACTTTATTGCGTTTCCACTGCCGACTACGGTCGCATTGGTGGCGACAGAAAGAAGATTGTGCACGTTGCCTGAATGATCAGGCTCGGTATGGTCGACAATGATGTACTCGATCTCTTCAGGATTTACAACCTGTTTTATTTTATCAAGATAGGCTGGCCAAAATTTCAATTTCGTTGTTTCGACGATTGTTTTTTTATCAGCATTGATGAAATAGGAGTTGTAGGTTGTTCCGTACTTTGTCTCCATGACAATGTCGAAGGTGATGAGTCCAGGATCAAGTACGCCTATCCACGAGACGTCATCGGTTACGGGTAATATTTTGTTGTCAATCATATTGAGATCATTAAAAAATTAGGAGTAGATTAAAAAATAAATAAATATATAAGCTATAACACGTTAAATGTCGTAATAAATCCCAAAAATAAGAGGATGAAAAACTGTCAGATCACTTGATTCGATCAACAAAAAACTTTGTCATCTATAGTACGTAATTATGAGAATATGATCAAAAAGGGGTTTCATCGCCGTACAGAGAATCGGTTTCAAGATGTCGTATCTCCCTGACTACCCTGATGCCTACTGGTGAGAAAGCGAAGAGGGTATCGGCAGAAAATATCGTGCTGAAATCCTGGGGTTTGAAAAAAGGCACGAACTTCTGCGCAAATTCATCAAGCCTCTTCAGATAGAAATAGGTGTTTTCATCAGGCTGTTCCCGTTTCCACTCTTCAGCAAGTTTTCCTTTATCGAAATATGATGCAGTAGTTCCAGAACCTGCGACATAGAAGGTCATTCGGTCTCCTTTGGCCACCGGGATACGCTGTTTGAGAGCAATTTCATACGTAATCGATTTGGAGCGCTTTGCTGACTTCACATCGGCGATGTACTGATCAAGAGCTGTTTTCATAGACTCGGTCCTGGAAAACTCGGTTACATCAAGTTTATGCTGAAGCAGCTGATTTCGATATCTGACATAGAGATCGTGTAACCCCTGGATGTCTTCACGAAGAAGCAAGATGAAACCCTCCCTGACGAAATCCCTGCCAAATTTTTCCCCACTTCTGCTGATCAGCGAAGAACCTTTCAGTTTCAGTTTATCGTTGTAGTCGAGGAGTACGTAGTTTTTCTTCATATACGAAATCATCTTCCTGAAACGTCCATCGAAACCGATGGTTATCCCCGATGGCATTTTGTTGGATACTTCATCAACCAACGCGCGTTCCTCTTCTTCTGTGGTAACGGTTGATGGCGGGACAAGAAAAATACCATCAGTGTCGACTTCGATCACCTTTGAACCGCGCAATTCAAACTCACGGATCATGGTTCGAGCAATCTCCTGGCCGTTTGTGGTAACGCGATCCGCCTCAGAAAAATCGTTGAAAATCCCACCGCTGAACCCAAGATATCCGTACATGGCATTGATGATGATCTTGAATGCGCTTTGCATGGCATCATAGTTGTCCGCAAGCGATGAATTGCCGTTTAATTTCTCATGAGATGCACGAAGTTTTGCAGCAAAACGGAGATCCTTGAGCTCTTTAAGGATCGAGGGGAAGATTTTAAGACTGTCTGTTTTTGGACAGATACCGCAGGAGAGCATGATGGAGGGATATAACGACTCGACATCAGCATAGACGATGGGACCGAGGATACCCTTCACAAAAACCTCCGTGAAACCACCGACATGCTGCTGCCCGACAGAAGGCCTGGGTATTGAAACTTTTTTCCTGAGGTATTCTCTCACCATCAATGCCTCAATCTTGGCTGCAGGGCCAAGGCGGGCTACCTGGGCATAGGTATAGGGAAGCATTCTCGTCATGCTGAAATTGCTGCCGGAAAGCATGGCGGCAAGTTCCCTGGTTTCTCGAACATCGTCAAGAGCGTAAGCGAGCAGGGTCTCCGGATTGTTGTCCCAGGTATCTGCCAGATCCTTGTAATCCACATAGGTTCTGTTCGGAGAAGCAAATCCGAAAAATTTTGCGGCCGCTTTCAGTCCGTAGCTCGGTAGAGAACGTTTGGTCGTGTCATAATTCTGTACCAGAAAGAAGGTGTCGATCACATGCCTGCCGGGAATATCGAAATATTGATAATCTATGCTTCGTTCAGCAAAACGGATCGTTGCCGGATAGGATCTCGGGAGCAGACCGTCACGACCGATTCGGAACGGAACGCCATTAATCTCGCATCTTCGCTGAAGAAACGGCAGATCGAATCCGAAAATGTTATGTCCTTCAATGACATCAGGGTCCTTTTCCCGTAGTATGGCCACAAGTTCTTCAAGAAGGGCTTTTTCCGATCGACCCTTGCTGTGGATGACATGTTCCCATGATCGGTTGTCGCTGAGCGACACAATGATGACCGGGTCGTTCCCGAATGACTCCGCCCTGCTTTTTCGGCTATCGGGACGGTAATAGGTTTCAATATCGAGTTGAAGCCGGTGTATATCTGCCAACAGCATACCCTTGAACATGGTTTTGCCACTCTGGAGCAGATACTGGGTGACGGCATCCCCTCTGCTATAGGTAAGATGACTGTTGTTCCCGTACGAAAATGGAGTATCGCCCGATGTTTGATTGTCCTGATTTCCGCTGTTGATGTGATCCAGTGCCGCACGGTAGTTCTTCCAACTCCTGAAGATCGCCAGATGATTGAAATAGTTCTCTCCGGAGAGGGGTATCAGCCAGAACTTCTCCTTGTCCGATGGTGTGAACCCGTCGAGAAGTTCGTTGTCTGAAAGGAAAAAAAACGGATAGAATGGTTCGTCCCTCTTGGTGACGCGATCTTCACGCCTGAAGAACAGGCGGATCTGTGCATCGTTCAGCTGATACGCACCAACGATATGCTCTTCGGAATCCCTACCAAATAGAAGATCATTGAAGAGCGATTGGTCGAGCGTGTTGTTCATGACTTGATATATCACAATTATTTTGCGGTAGCAGTACCTGATGTTTCACGTGAAACATCGGCTTACCGGCCAAGACGGATCATGAGTATCGATATGTCGGATGGTGACACCCCGAGTATTCTCGATGCCTGGCCAATGGTGGACGGACGGTGTCGGAGTAGCTTTTCCCTTCCTTCATTCGAGAGTGAAGCCATGGCGCTATAGTCGAAATTTTCAGGAATCCTGAGATGGTCAAGCCGTGATATGCGATCTGCCATCAGTCTTTCCCTCTTGATATAGCCTTCGTACTTGATTTCTATTGCTAACTGTTCATAGAGCCGCGGGCAATGGCCGGCAATATTGAACGATGACTCGAGGGCTTTTGAATGGCTAATCAGGTCATGAAGCACAATCCCTGGTCGTTTAAGAAGTGTTAAGGCGCTCGTCGCTGATGACAGTGCAGGATATCCCTTTGAGACAAGATGGTCGTTGATTTCGTACGGTTGCAACTTCTGCTCCCTGAGCAACATGGTGTACCCGTCTATGGCTTCTCGAAGTTCCTGGCTATGATCAAAAGCCTCGCGGGATACCAGGCCTGCGTAAAAACCGGATTTCCTGAGTCGAAGATCAGCGTTGTCATGACGAAGCGTGAGCCGGTGTTCAGCGGATGAGGTGAACATGCGATATGGTTCGGTGGTCGATTTGGTGATCAAATCGTCAATGAGGACCCCGATGTAAGCTTCAGATCGACCAAGAATCAGGGGGGGCATTCGCCTGAGTTTAAGTGACGCGTTAATGCCGGCCATAAGGCCTTGTGCTGCCGCCTCTTCATAACCGGAGGTGCCGTTAATCTGTCCTGCAAAATAGAGATTTTCAACCATATGGGTCTCCATCGTTGCGCCGATCTGCCATGAATGGAAGTAGTCGTACTCGATGGCATATCCTGGCCTGATCATTTTTACCTGATCGAGGCCAGGTAGAGATCTCAGCCCCTTCAGCTGAATATCTTCCGGAAGTGAGGTAGAAAAACCGTTGACATACATCTCAATGGTGTCGGTCCCCTCAGGCTCAAGAAAAATATGGTGTGAGTTTTTATCAGGAAAGCGGCTGATTTTATCCTCGACCGATGGACAATACCTTGGGCCGATGCCCTGGACTTTACCGGTGAAGAGTGGGGATCTATCGAAACCTTCCCGAAGGATCTCGTGCGTTTCACTGGTTGTTCTGGTGATATGGCAGGAGACAAGGTTCCTGTGGCTGACGGACAGGGTGTCAAACGAGAAAGGAGTCGGATCGGTATCCCCAGGTTGTTCCGTAAGTGCGGAGTAGTCGACACTTCTTGAATCGATCCGGGGTGGCGTGCCGGTCTTGAGTCTCCCGCTGCTAAACCCGAGTTCATTGAGTGACTCGGTCAGGCCATGTACCGGGGGTTCGGCAACAGACCTGCCGCCCGGAAAGTGGTCCATGCCAATATGAATGAGTCCGTTCAGGAACGTTCCGCAAGTGAGAATTGCCGCTCTTGCACGAATATGTCTCCCGGAGTAGATGGTGACATCGGAGAATCTGCCATTTGTGGCCGATACCCCGGTGACGGTATCCTGAAGGATATCAATCAGGGGCTCGTGTTCTATGGCGCTTCGCATATAGGCGCTGTACTGTGACTTGTCGGCCTGTGCCCTTGGTGAGTGCATTGCCGCCCCTTTGCTTTTGTTGAGCATCCGGAACTGAATGCCCGTGGCATCAATAGCTTTTGCCATCTGGCCACCAAGGGCGTCGATCTCCCTGGTCATCTGCCCTTTTGCCACGCCGCCAATCGCCGGATTGCAGGACATCCTCGCAATGGCAGATAGATCGCTGGTGATGAGGAGGCAGGACATGCCGGTGCGGGCTGCCGCGAGAGCCGCTTCGCAACCGGCATGTCCTGCGCCGACAACAATGATGTCATACATTTGATCGTGCATGTTTCACGTGAAACATCCCCCGGGGTTGTCGTTGGATAAGGCTTTGTAAAGTAAAGTATTCGGTTTGTGCTTCGCAATATTAGTGAAAATGCAAAAAAAGAGGGGATCAGGCAGGGGAATAATTCACTGTGGGCTTTTAGAGTTTATAGAAATATAGTTATATTCTCCAACTGGAGATCCTTCGGCCCGGTCCATTTCCGGGCATGTCTGCGTCCACTGGTGGGCACAGAAGGTTTTTTCCCTCTTTCCATGTATTTTCTACTTACCTGGTATGTTTTGCAGGGCCGGCTGATGGTGCTGATCCACTCGGGCAGTATTCCTTGACGACTTAAGGCCATGCCGCGCACGGTGTCCTGATATTCTTGCCTTTCGTATCGTTATCTATTCATTTCATTTCAGTTCCTATTCTTGTCAAGTAACAACAGGAGGAGACTTTATGCCGTCAAAGCTGAAAATATACCTGACTGCAGGCCTCATCGCGTCTGCGTCGGTTCCCTATGGCGCTCAGGTGTTTGCTGTCGCGAAGGCAAACGCCCGGACTGCCTCACAGGTCAGCCCCAGGGGCCAGATTCTCGCACTTTCATGTGCAGGATGCCACGGTACCGATGGAAAAAGCGTCGGAATCATTCCATCGTTTTACGGAAAATCACCGCAATACCTTGAGGAGGCGCTCAAGGACTTCAAGTCGGGGGCGCGTGTTTCGACGGTAATGGGACGGCATGCAAAGGGATATTCCGACGAGGAGATCCATTTGATCGCTGAATATTTCGGAACAGTCTGGAAGAAAAACAAATAACGGGGAGAGTTCAATGAGCATGAACATATCACGAAGAGATTTCAACAAGATGTTCCTGACCGGTGTTGCCGGCGCTTCACTGGGTTTGTTCGGTGGAGCCCTTCCAGCGTTTGCTGCCCGACATCGTGTCGTGGTTATTGGCGGCGGTTTCGGCGGCGCTTCGGCGGCAAAATATCTCAAAAAGCTGGACCCGACACTCTCGGTGACCCTGGTCGAACCAAAGGCCGCGTACGTTACCTGCCCGTTCAGCAACTGGGTGCTGGCAGGCCTGAAGACCATACCCGAGATCACGCAGACCTATACGGCTCTGGCGAACAGAGGCATCACGATCGTGCCCGAGGCTGCCGTATCGATCGATCCCGTAAAGTCGTTGGTGACCCTTAAAAGTGGCAAGGTGCTGAACTACGATCGCCTCATCGTCTCCCCCGGCATCGATTTCAAGTGGGATACGATCGAAGGTTACAACCAGGGGCTCGCCGAATCGCGCATGCCTCACGCCTACCAGGCTGGTCCCCAGACAGAACTCCTGCATCGTCAGCTTCTGGACATGAAGGATGGCGGTACGGTCCTTGTCTGCCCTCCTGCCAACCCGTTCAGGTGTCCTCCTGGCCCTTACGAGCGCGCAAGTCTCATCGCGCATTACCTCAAGGAGAATAAGCCAAAATCGAAGGTGATCATTCTCGATCCCAAGGAGAAGTTCTCGAAACAGGGGTTGTTCACCAAGGGCTGGGCTCGTCTTTACCCCGGAATGATCGAGTGGAGAGGACCAGCTGCGGGCGGTAAGGTACTTGCGGTCGACAGTTCTGCCATGTCGGTCAAGACCGACCTGGGCATGGTCAAGGGAGATGTGATCAACATAATCCCTCCGCAGAAAGCCGGACAGCTTGCCTTTATTGCCGGACTGACCGACCAGAGCGGCTGGTGCCCGGTGAACCCGACCTCGTTCGAGTCGACGATCCACAAGAATATCCACGTGATCGGCGACGCATGCAAGGCTGGAGCCATGCCGAAATCCGGTTTTGCCGCCAGCAGCCAGGGCAAAGTCGCAGCGGCAGCCATCATCAGGCTGCTCAGGGGTCAGGAGCCCGCCCCCCCGTCGCTGGTCAACACCTGCTACAGCCTGATCGGCCAGGGGTATGGTATTTCGGTCGCGGGTGTCTATCACCTTTCTCCGGAAGGAATTGCTGAGATTCCCGGATCCGGAGGACTGACTCCCATCGATGCCAATGACGACCAGCTCGAGCAGGAAGCGATGTTCGCTCGAGGTTGGTACAACAACATCGTCAGGGATATCTGGGGCTGAGCGCCGATAAATCCATCAAAAACCCGGACTGTGCTCCGGGTTTTTGCATTTTGTCATCCGTGGGGGGGATGAGGCTCCTGGCGATCAACTCCATAAGGCCTGTTCAGTCATCCCGGACGATTACCCCCCTGTCGGGCGCACAGCCTTTCATTGTGAATCAGACCCCTGTTTCCTATATTGAGCAAACTTTTCAATTATGTGTAAAAGCAATTTTTCATGAAAAATAACCGGTTCAAACTTTTACTCATCGCCGTGGTCGCGCTGGTGTCGGTGTGGTCGATATGGCCTACCTACCGGGACCAGCAGTTGTCGTCGCAACTGGCGGGGTTCCGCTCAAGCGAGGACAGTCTGAAATTTACCATTGACCACCGTGCCGAAATCGAGCAGGCCAGGGAAAAGAGCCTGAAGCTTGGCCTCGATCTCAGGGGCGGCATGCACCTGGTGATGGAGGTTGACCTGTTCGACCTGATCGAGCAGAAGGCCTGGAACAAGGATGCCCGTTTTCAGCAGATCATGGCCAACGTCAAGAGCGCGTCCGCCACTTCGGGTGCGAGTCCGGTCGAACTGCTCGCCGCAGAGTTCAAACGGCAGAACATTCCGCTCAGTCGCTACTTTTATGATATCCGGAACACCGACAAGGAGATCGTCGACAAGCTGGACAAGGAGTCGCAGGACGCTCTGGTGCGGGCCAAGGAGATCATCCGCAACCGCATAGACCAGTACGGTGTCGCCGAGCCGGTCATCCAGACGCAGGGGGCCAGGCGGCTGATCATCGAGCTATCTGGAGTCACCGACGAGAATCGCGTCCGAAAGCTGCTCAAGGGGACAGCCAAGCTTGAGTTCAAACTGGTCAAGGAGCCCGAGGCGCTCTTGAGGGCGATGGAGAGTGTCAATGCCATGCTCTCCGAAACACCGGGGGCGATGGCTCCGGCCGATTCGGTCTCTTCGGCTTCGAAGCCGGTTTCCCCTGATACGGTAGCGGCGGGGGTGGCCGCACCAGTCAGGCCATCCGGCAAAAAGCTCTCTGAGGTCGTCGGCGTCATGAAAAACGGGGTGGTTTTCACCCCTGAGTACGCTCGCGACTATGTCGCGTCGGTGCTGAGCCGTGAAGATGTCCGGGCCCGTCTGCCCCAGGACACCGAACTGCTCCTGGCCGCAAAGCCGGAGCAGACTGAAAAGGGTGAAAAATACTATCCGATCTTTCTGGTCAAGAAGAGTCCGGAACTGACCGGCGGGGTGATCACGGAAGCAAAGGCAACATTCGGCACCGAGAGCGTCCAGCCTGAAGTGAGCATGTCGATGAATGAGGAGGGTACCTCCAAATGGGCCCGCATCACCGGCGCCAACATCGGCAAGCAGATCGCCATCGTGCTGGATGGCGCCGTCTACAGCGCACCGGTGGTGCAGTCTCGTATTCCGAACGGCAATTCGGTGATCAACGGGATTACCAGTCTCGATGAGGCGAAGGATCTCGAGATCATCCTCAAGGCGGGCGCCTTGCCAGCTCCAGTCAGGATCCTCGAGGAGCGAACGGTAGGCCCCTCCCTCGGTTCCGACTATATCCGGGCAGGTCTCCAGTCACTCATCTGGGGGTTCACCGCCGTTGCGATCTTCATGATCTTCTATTACAACAAGGCGGGGATTGCCGCCGACCTCGCGCTGGTGCTCAACATTCTCATCGTCATTTCAGTGCTCGCCGGTTTCAAGGCTTCGCTTTCACTTCCCGGAATCGCCGGTATCGTGTTGACGATGGGTATGGCCGTCGACGCCAATGTGCTGATCTATGAGCGGATCCGCGAAGAGCTTGGGGAGGGCAAACTGCTGAATTCAGCTATCGATGCCGGTTACAACAGGGCCTTTTCCTCCATCCTCGACTCTCATGTCACGACGCTTGCCGCAGCATTTCTGCTGTCACAGTTCGGGGTTGGTCCTATCCAGGGGTTTGCCGTGACGCTGATGATCGGTACCGGGGCCAGCCTTTTCACGGCCATCGTGGTGACCCGTGTGATTTTCGACCTGCTTGTCGGCAGGGGATTCATGAACGAGAAGAGTTTCGGATAAATTCAATACATCTGCTGCTATGCGCATTTTTCAGAAGACAAATTTCAATTTCATCAAGCATCGCCGGATAGCATATGCTATCTCACTGTTGCTGCTTGTTTCGGGCATGGTGTCGCTGGTGGTCCGGGGCCTGAATTACGGGCTTGATTTCAAGGGTGGGGCCGAGGTGGTGATCCGTTTCGAAAAAACAGTCGATATCGCCATGGTCCGTTCGATCATGAAAGATGCCGGGGTTAACGGCGCGGTCAAGATGTACGGTCTGGAAAACACGGTGCTGCTCAGCACGGATTTTCACGGAGAGACGGCCGATCTGAAATCCATGATCGTCAGTTCACTTGGCGACCGGTTGAAAAGCAATCCGAGCGAGGTGGTGAGCATCCAGGCAGTTGGGCCGAGCATCGCCGCCGATATGAAGTGGGCCGCGCTCAAGGCCCTTCTGGCGGCCCTCGTCGGTATCCTGCTCTATGTGGGGTTCCGTTTCGAATACAAGTTTGCGACCGCCGGTGTTGTCGCCATTTTCCATGACGTGCTGACGGTGCTCGGTCTGTTCAGTCTTCTTGGCGGTCTGTTCGATTTCATGCCCCTCGAGGTCGACCAGGGGATTATCGCGGCGTTTCTGACCATCGCCGGTTACTCGATCACCGATACCGTGGTCGTCTACGACCGTATCCGCGAACGGATCAGGGGCCAGAAGCCATCGGAATACGAGCGCATTTTCAATGAAAGCATGAACCAGACGCTTTCCCGCACCATCATCACGTCGGGAACGACCATGCTGTCGGTGCTGGTGCTGTTCATCTTTGCCGGGCCGGCCATCCGCGGTTTTGCCTTCGCCATGTTTGTCGGTATTCTTGTCGGGACCTATTCATCCATTTTCGTCGCCGCGCCCCTTGTATTCGATTGGCAGAAGCGATCGAAGAGTCCGATCAAACTCCGCGGCGCATGACCTTGCCCGTATCCCGTCACCCCTTTGGCGCGGTTTCGTTATTCCGATTATTCCGCATCAGATAACATACCGAGCGTCTCCGGTTGACCAGCCCGGAGATTCTCTGTATGTTATGTTGACAACGCCGCAGGTACGTGAATCCCCTGGCCGGGTGCGCCAGTAATCACCAAGCTAAATTCCGATGGTTATGAAAAAAGTCCTTGTTTCGTTCCTTTCTGTTGCAACCCTTCTGACCTCCAGCGTGACGCTGACGACCGTGGCCGCTGATCTTCCGGACCGTATCGTGGCGGTCGTCGGCAACGAACTCATTCTCAAGTCCGAACTCGACGAGCGGGAGTTGATGGTCCACTCGCAGTATCCTGAATCCAGAAAGGATCCTCAGCTCAGAAAGCGCCTGCTCGACAATCTTGTCGACCAGAAAATTCTGCTGACCAAAGCCAAGATCGACAGCGTCAAGGTCGACGAGGGGGCCGTCGATGCGGTTGCCAACGAGCGGTTTACGGCGATCAGGTCCGGATTCCCGAATCTGGGTGATATGGAAGCCCGCTTCGGCAAGCCATCGAGCCGCCTCAAGCAGGATATCCGTAACGACATCCTCGAGCAGCAACTCGTCGATAACCTCAGGCGGAAGCACGTCAAGGATGTGACGGTCACCTATGAGGAGACCATGTCGTTCTACGAAAAGGAGAAGGATCGCCTGGCCCCCGTGCCGGAGGGCGTGTCGGTCTCACAGATCATCAAGTTCCCGGCAGAGTCTGCCGCATCGAAGGCCGCCGCGCTGGACAAGATCACCGGTATCCAGAAGCGAATCTTGGCCAAGGAGGATTTCGGAGCTCTTGCGACAGCCCTGTCTGACGATCCCGGCTCGCGCCCCCTCGGTGGGGACCTCGGTTTCGTGCACAAAGGCGAACTGGTCCCGAGCTTCGAGGCGGTAGCCTATTCACTCAAGCCTGGGCAGATCTCAGAGCCGGTGGAGACCCGTTTCGGGTATCACCTGATCCAGTTGCTTGAAAAGGAGGGGAACAGCATTCATGTTCGTCATATCCTGGCGGGATTCGACCGGAGCCAGAGAGATTATGCCAGAACCATCGAACTGCTCACCGCTGTCCGCGCTGATATCCTTGCCGGTAAGGCCACGTTCGCCGACATGGCCTTGAAGTACTCTGACGATCCCCTGTCGGCCAAGCTGGGCGGTGTGATCAAGGTTTCGGGAACCGGAGGCACGATGTTCGAGCTTTCATCGCTCAAGCCCGAGTTGCAGAAGATCATCGCCGGGATGAAAGCGGCAGGCGACATCAGCATGCCTGAACGGATAACACCAGCAACTGGCGAACCCTTCGTTGCCTTGTTTCAGTTGAATTCGAGGGTTGATGCCCACCGCCTTACTCCCGAGCGGGATTTCACGAAGCTCGAGAATATGGCGGCGGACCAGAAAAGGAAGCAGCTGTTCGACGAGTGGGTTGAGAAGCTGAAGAAAGAGGTTATGGTTCGGATCATGCCTGAAAACTGAGCGTCTCCAGCTCAGACATCCAGACGGCGCACGTAGCGGGCGTTCTTCTCAATGAACTCCCGCCTCGGCTCGACCTTGTCACCCATGAGGGTAGAGAACACCTGATCAGCCTCACGGGCGTTATCGACCGAAACCTGCAGCAGTGAACGGTGCTCAGGGTCCATCGTGGTGCTCCAGAGCTGTTCGGGATTCATCTCGCCGAGACCTTTGTAGCGCTGGATCGAAACGTTTGCTTTTCCTTTCTGCAGTTTTTTCATCGATTCGACGATTCCTAACCGTTCGTCCTCATCCCATGCATACTGCTGTTCGCGACCGGATTTGACCAGGTAGAGCGGGGGCTGTGCAATGAATACCTTGCCTGCTTCGATGAGCGAACGCATGTATCTGAAGAAGAAGGTCAGGAGCAGCGTCCTGATGTGCGCTCCGTCGACGTCGGCGTCGGTCATGATGATGATCTTGCCGTAGCGGAGTTTTTCCGGCGAGAACTCCTCCTCGCCGATGCTTGTGCCGAGCGCAAGAATGATGGTCTTGATCTCCTCGTTCTCGAGCATCTTGTGCAGCCGGGCTTTCTCGACGTTCAGGATCTTGCCCTTGAGCGGCAGGATCGCCTGGAAGCTCCGGTCGCGGCCCTGTTTTGCACTGCCGCCTGCGGAGTCGCCCTCGACGATGTAAAGCTCGCAGTGTTCCGGATCGTTGATCGAGCAATCGGCGAGCTTGCCCGGCAGCCCGGAGCTTTCGAGCACCGACTTGCGCCGGGTCAGCTCCTTGGCCTTCCTTGCGGCCTCCCGCGAAATCGCCGCTCCCTTGACCTTTTCGATGATCATCTTGATCGTGCCGGGATTGCTTTCCGCAAACTCGGCCAGCTGGTCGTTGATGATGGTTTCGACGATGCTCTGCGTTTCGGAGTTGCCGAGCTTGGTCTTGGTCTGGCCCTCGAACTGCGGTTCGGGCACCTTCACCGAGATGACCGCCGTCAGTCCCTCCTTGAAGTCGTCGCCGGTCAGGGTGAACTTGATGTTTTTCAGGAGGTCGTTTTTCTGGGCATAGGCGTTGAGCGTACGCGTCAGCGCCTTCCTGAACCCGGTGACGTGGGTGCCGCCCTCGTGGGTATTGATGTTGTTCACGTAGCTGAACACGTTCTCCTGGTAGGAGTCGTTGTACTGCAGGGCGATCTCCACCACGGTCGCGTCGCGCTCTCCGGAGAGATAGATTGGCTCCTTGATCAGGCTGAGCCTGTTGGCGTCGGTGAACTGGACAAACTGCTTCAGTCCGCCCTCGAAATGGAAGGTCTCCTCCTCTCCCTGCTCGTCCTGCACCACGATGCGCAGGTTGCTGTTCAGGAAGGCAAGTTCACGCATCCTGTCGATGATGATGTCCTTGCGAAACTCCGTGGTTTTGAAGATCTCGTGGTCGGGCTTGAAGGTCACCTTGGTTCCCCGTTGCTCCGAAGTCCCGATCTGCTGCACATCGCCCTGCGGGACACCCCGCTTGTACGACTGCATGTATGCCTTGCCATCCCGGTAAACCTCGACGGTGCACCACTCCGAGAGGGCGTTGACGACCGAGGCGCCAACGCCGTGCAGGCCACCGGAGACCTTGTATGCGCCCTTGTCGAACTTGCCGCCGGCGCCGATGACCGTCATGACGAGTTCGAGCGCCGACTTTTTCTTGATTGGATGAATGTCCACCGGAATGCCGCGTCCCCTGTCGATGACCGTGACGGAACCGTCCGGATTCATCGACACATGGATATAGTCGTTGTAACCGGCAAGGGTTTCGTCTATCGAGTTGTCGACGATTTCGTAAACCAGGTGATGCAGTCCGCGGCTATGGATGTCACCGATGTACATTGCCGGACGCTTGCGGACATGCTCTATACCGTCGAGCACCTGGATGTTGGTGGCAACGTAATCGGACGGGGAGCCCGAAGGGGTCAGGATTTCAGGTTCTTGCATGAGGTCGACTGTGCGTGAGATGCTTGTAATACTCCTTGTATCGAAAGATAACAAAAAATCCGGCGATATGCTATCGCAGGCCAGGCTCAGGCCATGAAGGCGTCCCTGATATGCTCGAGTTCATAGTCGAGCAGATGATCATCCGCCGTAGCCCTGGCGAGGATGGCGATGACGTCGAAGCGGCATGTCGGAGGGGGGCCCGGCAGGGCGGAGAGATATCCCGACGCCGCCCTCACGATCTCCTTCTGCTTGCGGGGGGTCACGGCTTCGGCCGGATGGCCTTTGTCGAGCGAGCCCCTCGTCTTCACTTCGATGAAGCAGAGCACCAGCCCGTCATAGGCGACGATATCGATCTCGTTGCGCAGGAAGCGGTAGTTCCGTGCAACAATCCGGTACCCGTTTCCAACCAGGTACCTTGCGGCCAGGCGTTCCCCTTCCGCACCGAGGGAGTGAGGGGCGTTCATGCGGTCAAAAGGGTTATTTTTCCCCCAATTTACGTAACTTGAAGCTCTTCCGGTGAATGGCGCATCGACCGAGAGTGGCGATCGCCTCCACGTGCGGTGCTGTCGGATAGCCGAAATGCCGCTCGAAGCCATACCCGGGATACTCCAGCGCATATCGGCTCATGATTTCGTCCCTCCCGGTTTTCGCCAGTATCGAGGCGGCCGCGATGGAAAACACCTTCGAGTCCCCTCGAACGATGGTCCGGAAGGGTAACGGAAGCGACGGAGTGAACCGGTTCCCGTCCACCAGAAGCAGTTGCGGAAGCGTGTTCAGGGATTCGACAGCCCGGTTCATTGCCAGCATGGTCGCCTGCAGGATGTTGATGCGGTCAATCGTTCCGGCGTCGACGATGCCTAATGCCCAGTCGTCCGCCACATCCATGATCGCCGGAGCAAGCTTGTTCCGGAGTTCGGGGGCCAGCCGCTTTGAGTCGTCGATCCGTTCGAGGATGCCCCTGGGCCTGTAATTGCGGGGAAAGACCACGGCAGCGGCGACAACCGGTCCCGCAAGCGGTCCCCGCCCGGCTTCGTCGATGCCGCAGATCCGTGCAAGATCTTTCCAGAACGGCAGTTCCCAGGTTGTGTCGAGCATGTTTGAGATGGTTAGGAAGAGACGGATACCGCAAGGTGCGAAAAATGGGACGCATGGCAAAAATGTTCAGCAAATAAGCGGCCGACAAAGCACCGATATGTTATATTTTTGCAGGAATAACCTTTAATAGTAAGGCATGTAATGAAGAAGAATGTGAAGAAGCAGCTCCTGATGAACAAGATCGGCGACGAGATCCAGGTTGCGCTGGTCGAGGAGGGCCGTCTTGCTGAGCTGATCATCGAACGCCCCGAAAGCATGAGGAGCATCGGGGATATCTATCTTGGGCGGGTGCATAAAGTGGTCGAAGGCCTGAAAGCGGCATTTGTCGATATTGGCCAGAAGTCGGACGGGTTTCTCCATTTTTCCGATGTCGGCACGACCAGCGATGACTACCGGGCGCTGATCGAGGACGACGATGACGACGAATCAGGCGCCGACGAGGGTGACGCGGGCGACGACGAGGGTGACGAGGATGGGGTGAACACCATTGCCGCCCCATCGAGGGAGCCGGCCCGTCCAACCGGTCCCGGTAAAGGCGAACCGAGGCCTGCGACCGCCAAGGAAGCTGAGGCGCGCCGTCAGTCCTATACCCAGATGATCGCCAGCAAGCTGAAACCGAACGACTCCATTCTCGTGCAGGTCATCAAGGAGCCGATCAGCAACAAGGGCTCCCGGCTCACCTCGGACATCACCATTGCCGGACGCTTCATGGTGCTCCTGCCTTTCGGTGGCGGCCAGATCGCGGTTTCACGGCGGGTCGTTTCCCGCAAGGAGCGTGCCCGACTGAAGAAGCTCGTGCGATCCATGCTTCCCGAGGGTTTCGGTGCGATCATCCGTACCGTTGCCGAGGACCAGGAGGAGACGCTCCTGAAGCAGGATCTCGAAAAACTCCTGGCCAAGTGGACGCAGATCGAACAGAAACTGCAGGACGCAAAGCCTCCCCAGCTCATTTTCAAGGAAGACACCATCATTTCAAGCGTGCTCCGCGACTCCCTGACCTCTGATGTTACCGAGATCGTGGCCAATTCGAACTCAATCTACACCGAGACACTCAATTACATCCAGTGGGCCGCACCGGAGATGGTCAAGAACGTTTCGCTCCACCAGGGCAAGCTGCCGCTTTTCGAGGGCTATGGCATCGCCAAGGATGTCGAGTCGATCTTTTCCCGCAAAGTCTGGCTCAAGTCCGGTGGTTACATCATCATCGAGCACACCGAGGCCATGGTGGTGGTGGACGTCAACAGCGGCCGCTACGCAGCCAAGCGCGAGCAGGAGGAGAACTCGCTGAAGACCAACCTCGAGGCTGCGCGCGAGGTCGTCCGCCAGCTCAGGCTGCGCGACATCGGCGGTATCATCGTGGTCGACTTCATCGACATGATCGACCCGAAGAACTCCAAGAAGGTGTACGACGCGATGAAAACCGAGCTTCGAAACGACCGGGCGAAGTCCAATATCCTGCCGCTCTCCGATTTCGGCATCATGCAGATCACCCGCGAGCGTATCCGCCCCAGCCTCATGCAACGCATGGGCGACCAGTGCCCGGCCTGCGGCGGCACCGGCGTCGTGCAGGCACGGTTCACGACCATCAACCAGATTGAGCGGTGGCTCAGGAAATACGCCCTGCAGCCGAAGGCGAAGTTCCAGCAGCTCGACCTCCACGTCAGCCCGACGGTGCTTGAACCCATGCGAAACAGCGACATGAAGACCGAGCTGAAATGGTTTCTCCAGCACCTGGTCTTCGTCAGCATCAAGGCCGACGAGAGCCTGCGCAGCGACGATTTCCGTTTCTACACCAGGAAGGCGGGTGCCGATATCACCGCAGAATACAATTGACAAAGCAAACGAAGTACCATGGAACAGTATCAGCAGATACAAGAGGATATTCTCGCGCGTTCATCATTCAGCGCTGACCAGCTCAAGGCAGACCCGAAAGTCCGGGAGATTTTCGGGCAGTTCAAGGCGCTGCTCAACGAGGGCCGGATCCGCGCGGCCGAACCATTGAACGGCGGCTGGTGCGTCAACCAGTGGGTAAAGCAGGGGATCCTCATCGGCATGCGCCTGGGCGTGCTGGTCGAAAGCCATGTTGAGCTTGCCGGCGGCAGCAGCTTCTCCTTCATCGACAAGGACACCTGGCCGCTCCGTCACTTCAGCGCGGCCCATAATGTCCGCATCGTTCCCGGAGGCTCTTCGGTTCGCGATGGTGCCTGGCTGGCCCCAACGGTAGTCATGATGCCTCCCTCATACGTCAATGTCGGAGGCTGGGTCGACGAGGGAACCATGATCGATTCCCATGCCCTGGTGGGCAGCTGTGCCCAGGTCGGCAAAAAGGTGCATCTTTCGGCCGGCGTTCAGGTCGGTGGTGTGCTCGAGCCTATCGGAGCCATGCCCGTCATCATCGAGGACGAGGTCATGGTCGGGGGGAACTGCGGCATTTACGAAGGGACGATCGTCAGGAAGCGGGCCGTGATCGGCACCGGCGTCATCCTGAACGGTTCGACGCCGGTCTACGACCTGGTGAATGGCGTCATCCTCAGAAAGACGGCCGATTCGCCACTGGTTATCCCTGAGGGGGCGGTGGTGATTGCCGGTTCTCGCCAGGCAAAAGGGGCATTTGCCGCCGAACACGGCCTCTCCATCTACACTCCGCTCATCGTCAAGTATCGCGATGAGCGGACCGACAGCGCCACGGCACTCGAAAGCGCGCTCAGATAATGAACTTCCGCCAACGGAGACCCTCACCGGCACTGCGCCGGTGGAAACGGTCCGCTGCGGCGGTCGCCGCCTTGTCCGTGCTTGTCCTTGCGGCTCCTCCGGAAGCGGTCTCGGCCCAGTCATCGAGTGCGGACTACTTCGCAGCTGGCCGGAGTATCGAACTGCTCGGCGAAGTGTATCGCGAGGTGAAGGAAAACTATGTCGATCCTGTCGATGTCAGCCAGCTGATGTATTCCGGAATCGACGGCATGCTCGACCAACTTGATCCCTATACGGCGCTCCTGGATGAATCTGAATCCGCAGAGCTCGATGAGCTCACCACCGGCCAATATGCCGGCATCGGCATAACGATCAGCCTCATTTCAGACGAACTCTACATCATGTCGGTGATCCAGGGCAATGCGGCCTCAAAGGCCGGCATTCGCATCGGAGACCGGATCGTCACGGTCAATGGCGTGAAGGTCAGAAAGCAGTCGATCGACGAGGTGAGGGCGCTCATCAAGGGGGTGTCCGGCTCTTCCGTACGGCTCGGTATTGCAAGGAACGGCATTCGTGGCGTTCGTGACTACACCCTGTCACGCTCGGAAGTCAGGGTCAGTACGATCAGCTACTCCGGCCTGTTCGGATCAACAGGGTATGTCGGTATGGAGAGTTTCGGTGAGCGAACCGCCGAAGAGCTCCGAGCGGCCCTGCTTTCGCTCCGGCAGCAGGCTTCTGTACGCAAGCGACCCTTGAGCGGCATTGTGCTTGATCTTCGTGGAAATCCCGGGGGCCTGCTTTCTACGGCGGTCGATGTTGCCGGGGTATTTCTTGAAAAAGGCAGCACGGTCGTCTCCACCAGAGGAGGGAGCGGGGATTCCGGCCAGGTCTATGCCACCAGAATCACGCCGGTGGAGCCACGGCTTCCGCTTGCGGTGCTCATTGACGGGGATAGCGCTTCGGCGTCAGAAATTGTCGCAGGAGCCATCCAGGAGCTCGATCGCGGCGTCATCGTCGGCGAGGGGTCGTTTGGCAAGGGGCTGGTCCAGTCGGTCATTCCGCTGCCCTATGATCATGTGCTCAAACTGACCACTGCGAAATACTATACCCCTTCGGGACGTCTTATCCAGAAGCCAATCAGGCGGGAGGAGGGCTCAAGGAACGTGCTTGCGGTCCAGGCCCCCTATGACTCGACGAAAGTGTTTTTCACCTCTCGACGGCGCAAGGTCTACGGTGGGGGCGGCATCCGTCCCGACATCGTTGTCCGTGCCCCTGAACGTTCCGGTTATATCCACGCGCTCGACCGGAAAGGGATGTTTTTCAGGTTTGCGAACCATTATGTGGCCGATCACGCTCAGCTTCGTGAGCCTGATTTGCAGGGGGGGCACCTGTTCGGAGCGTTCAAGAGGTTTGTCGCCGACGAGCGATTTTCCTACACTTCCCGTTCACAGCGGATGCTCGACAGTCTGAACGTGGTGATGCGGAAGGAATATGGGGCGGACGGCGAGCGGTTCTCTTCGCGGCTTGGTGATCTCGAAAGGGACCTTGCCCAGAAAGCAACGTCTGCCATAGCCCGGGATTCGCTGCAGGTTACTGCGGCGGTCAGGCGTGAGGTCATCCGCCACTACGACGAACTGGCTGCCAGGCGGTCCGCGATCGAGGAGGACCCGGTAGCCCGGAAGGCCTTTTCACTTCTCGAAGATACCAACAGCTACCGCGCCCTGCTCCGCCCGTGAGGTGAATAGCCGTGACGCGATCCCCAACTTCCCTCGCCCCTCGTCACCGCTTCCCTGTCCAGGGTTCCGCGTCACGCGTCACCGGTCACGAGGTCTCGATCCCCGAGTTCCTCGTCACCCGCCGGATCTGCCGGTGGATGCCGAGGACGATAAGGAGGTTGCTCACGCTGAGCAGGCTTTCGGCCAGACCATGCAGCAGGTTGTCGTGCGAGAGCGTCGGATAGCCCCGGACTTCGGTCGCCAGGTACATGCAGAAGATGGTCACCGAGATGAACACCAGCACGAACCAGAATCCGAAGACCGTCAGTCCCGAGAAGGCCTCGGGGTCATTTTTTCTCACCCGGAGCAGCAGCACCAGGAACGCCAGGTAGACGACGCTCGACACTTGCAGGATGGCGTCGAACACGTCGTTGCCCATGTAGGACTGGGGCCGGCCGCCGACGGCCATCGCGCCGAAGAGCGCGCCCATGAGTGTCGCCGTCCGGGATTCGGAGCGTTTCAGGATCGAGATGGTCGCATACAGGAGCGACACGCTTCCCACCAGGTTCACCAGCTCGGACATGTCGAGCAGCAGCGGTATCGTGTCGCCGCCCACGTGGTAGCCGAGCACGAACCAGCTGCCGGTCCAGTGGGGGATCATGAAGAGCGCGAAACGTCGTATGTCGCCACGGTCGACGATCTTTCCGTAACGGTAGAGCAAGACGATCGCCACGCCCCATTCGAGTGACGAAAAAATGTGGATGACCCAGTTCAGGGGTGAAAGCAGCATTCAGCTTCCCTTTGCGAGGTGATAGATGTTCTTGGCCATGATCTTCATCTGCACGCTCCACGGCGCAGGAACCATCTTCTTGTACAGGTAGGAGTCGAAGGTGATCTCCTGGACGTCCCGGTCTTCACAGATGGCGACGAAGCTCTCGCGCAGGCGGTCGTTTCTATAGTAAACCGCCTGCAGGACCTGGAGGCCGAAGAAGATCGGGGCGTAGAGGCTCCGGAAAGTTTTTTCGTACATTGCCAGCGGTTTCTGATAACGGATCCTGTCGATCATCGCCTGGGCGCCGAGCTTGCCGGAGCGCATGGCGAAGAAGATTCCCTCTCCGTTGGCCGGCGTAACCAGCCCGGCGGCATCGCCGACCAGAATGGCCCGGTCCTGGGTAAAGGAACGGCGGGGTTTCATGGGTATTTTCGCCGCTTCGTCCAGATAGGGCGTTTGGGTGATGCCGATTTTCTCGACGAACCGTCGCTGCAGATGCTTCACGTTGTGCCGGTGCTCTTCGGTGCCGGTCCCGATGGCGATATGGTCGGTTTTGGGGAAGATCCAACCGTAGAAGTCGGGTGAAACTTCACCGTCGAACCAGATCTCCACCAGTTCTTCATACGGTTTGAGCGCGTCGCAGTAGTGGAAGCGCTGCTGCATGGCGATCACCTTGAGGTCGTTCGGCGGGAAGCCCAGCTCCGTGGCCGTCTTCGAGTTCGCGCCGTCGGCGCCGATGACATACGACGCCTCGACCGGAGGAAGATCTCTGGAAAGGTGGATGGTGAAGCGGTCCGATGAACGGTCGATCTTTTTGACAAGTGCCTCCGTGATGGTGGCTCCTGCGCTTGCGGCCAGCTCCCTGAGGTAGCTGTCAAAACGCTCTCTCCTGACCATGCCCACAAATCCGTTCGGCATGCGCATCGAGATGGTGCGCCCGTTCGGCGAGCGCACGCTCATCTTCGACAGCTTCTTTTCGACCAGATGGTCGGGGATGGAGAACTCCTCGATAAGCCCAAGGGGGATGGCTCCGCCACAGGGCTTGACGTTCGAGAGGTTCCTTTCGATGAGTATGGTCGACACTCCTGACCTGGCCAGCTCTGCGGCGGCCACGGAGCCTGACGGCCCCCCTCCTATGATAGCTACATCGTAACGCATGGTTCTCGGCAAAGGTAATAATGGTTGATCACGCCTTCAGCAGGCTTGCTGCAAGGAACTCACCGGCCTTCGACAGGTCGATCCGCTCCTGCGAAGCCGTGTCCCGGTACCGGACCGTCAGCGTGCCATCCTCGATCGTCTGGTGGTCGACCGTGAAGCAGAATGGCGTGCCGATCTCGTCCTGGCGGCGGTAGCGCTTGCCGATGGAGGCCGCGTCGTCGTACTGGACGAGGAAGTTCTTCGACAGCTCCTCGCAGAGCTGCGAGGCCTTCTCACCCATCTCCCCCTTCTTCATCAGCGGGAGCACGGCCGCCTTTACCGGAGCCACGCAGGGCGAGAGCTGCAGCATCACCCGGGGCTCGCCATCCACCACATCCTCACGGTAAGCGTCGGAGAGCAGGGCGAGAAACACGCGATCCGCTCCGGCCGATGTTTCGACCACATAGGGGATATAGCGCTCGCCGGTCGTCTGGTCGATGTACTCCATGTTTTTGCCCGAGTACTGCTGATGCTGGCTCAGGTCGAAATCGGTCCTCGAGTGGATACCTTCGATCTCCTCGATGCCAAACGGGAACTCGAACTTGATGTCGTAGGCGAGATCAGCGTAGTGGGCCAGCTTGTCGTGCCGGTACCAGTGCAGCTTCTGACGGCTGATGCCGAGCGTCTCGGTGTACCAGTTGAAGCGCTCCTCCCTCCATGCTTCGAACGCCTCGAGCTGGCTGCCGGGTTTCAGGAAGTACTGCATCTCCATCTGCTCGAACTCGACCATGCGGAAGATGAAGTTCCCCTTCACGATCTCGTTCCGGAATGCCTTGCCGATCTGTGCGATACCGAACGGCACCTTCATGCGGGAGGCTTCGCGGACGTTGTGGAAGTTCACGAAGATCCCCTGGGCGGTCTCCGGACGAAGGTAGACGACGCCGGCCGACTCCGCCACGGCGCCCATGTTGCACTGGAACATCAGGTTGAACTGCCGGACCTCGGTCCAGTCGCCAGAACCGGTGTCCGGTGCCTTGATCCCCTCGGCGACGATGATGTCGTAGAGGGCGCGGTTCGGATCGCCGGTGCCTGCCGCAGCCTCGTAAGCAACCTTCACGGCCTCGGCTTCAGTCGCCTTCCCGTCTCGCATGAGTTTGCCGATATGGTTTTCGATCAGGTGGTCCGCCCGGTAGCGGCGCTTGGTGGTGCGGTCGTCGATCATCGGATCGTTGAAGCTCGCCACGTGCCCCGAAGCCTCCCAGACGGTCGGGTTCATCATGATGGAGGCGTCGATACCCACGATGTTCTGGTGACGACGGGTCATCGAGTTCCACCAGAGATCCTTGAGGTTCTTTTTCATTTCGCTGCCGAGCGGTCCGTAATCGAAGCAGGAGGAGAGGCCTCCGTAGATTTCGGACGACGGGAAGATGAACCCGCGTCGTTTGGCCAGCGAGACCAGTTTATGCATGACTTTATCGGGCGAGAGAGACTGATTCTGCACCCGCTGTTGATCGGAATTGCTCATCGTTCGTACGGAGAGGTTTGGTGAAAGTTCGCCGGCAGCCCGCCCTGCGCTTTTGGGGCTCGAAAGGCCTGATTTTAAATATAATAAACAATGGGGATTTAATGCGCGGCACGCTATGGCTGGAGATTTCCTTCGCAGTCGGAGAAAAAAGTTGGCGCCGGCGCTTGACAGACAAAATAGTTTAATGCTATATTACTGAATAGTTATATAAGAGAAGTTTTTTCTCCTTCCTGATCCCCGACTCTGCCCGGCGGGTGAAATTGAACTGTCCATGATGCGATTGAGTGACATCGTCCGAGACTGCCTCGCCGAGATCAGGGAGATCATGCCGTGGCATCTCGTCGACCGAATGCAGGAAAATCCCGAGATCTTGCTGCTCGATGTGCGGGAGCCGGAGGAGTTCGCTGCCATGCATATCGGAGGGTCGATCAACGTACCCCGCGGGGTGCTCGAATCGGCATGCGAGTGGGATTACGAGGATACCGTCCCTGAACTGGTTCTGGCAAGGGATCGCGAAATCGTCGTGGTCTGCAGGTCCGGCCGACGCAGCGCCTTGGCCTCGAGGGTCATGCAGCAGCTCGGTTACCGCAACGTGGTTTCCCTCAAAACCGGACTCCGGGGGTGGAACGACTACGAGGAGCCGCTCGAGGACGGAAGTGGACGACCGGTGGATCCGGAGGCGGCTGACCTGTTTTTCCTGTCCAAAGTCCGTCCCGAACAGCGGTCGCCCGCCTCGAAACGGTAAGGCTGTATTCGTTTGCCGCCTTCCGGGGCGGCACGGGCCAGACAACAGGCTCGAGAATTTTACATTTCATACAACTCAAAAGAGATTCTGACATGAGCGAGATCCAATCAAGCGTGGAGCTGAATTGCGAAGGCCTGAACTGCCCGCTGCCGATCCTCAAGACCAAGAAAGCCATCGACGGCATGGCGTCGGGGCAGGTGCTGAAACTGACTGCCACCGATCCGGGTTCGGTCAATGACATGGCCTCCTGGGCAAATCGAACCGGCAACGAGCTGGTGTCGCACACCGAAGCAGGTGGCGTGCATACCTTCATGATCATGAAGAAGTAAAAAATACCAGTGGATGGGTGGAGGTATGGGTAACAATGAACTTCAGGTTTCAGAGGAGCGCCTATCGTGCAGCAGATAACGATACCAAGGTTGATGATTTCGGCAGCCTGGAAAAGTTCAGGCAAGACGACGGTCAGCCTTGGTCTCCTGCGTCATTTTGCTCTTCGGAATCAGGTTTCTGCCAGTTTCAAGAAGGGGCCTGACTTCATCGATCCGATGTGGCACAGGGTGTCAAGCGGCCGGGAGTGCTACAATCTCGACCTGTGGATGCACGGAGAGGAGCGAACACGTGAGCGGTTTGTCGACGCGTGGCTCCGTGCCGGTGACGGCATTGCCCTCATCGAAGGCAACCACGGTCTGCATGACGGCCTCGACATCGATGGCTCGGACAGCAGCGCTGGCCTTGCCAGCCTTCTTGATGCTCCCGTACTGCTTGTCGTGGACAGCCGGCGGATGAATCGCGGTGTTGCTGCACAGGTCCTGGGCCTCCAGGCGATGAGGCCACAGGTGAACATCGCCGGAGTCGTGCTCAACCAGGTGGCCAGTCCTCGTCAGGAGTCCAAGCAGCGGGAGGCGATCGAGACCTTCTGCCACGTTCCGGTGCTTGGTTCGATTCCCTCGGACGATACCCTGAAGCTTCCCGAGCGGCATCTCGGACTGACAACCGTCGAAGAGGCCGACAACGCGGAAGCGTTCATCGACGCGTCAGCCTGCATGGTCGCGCGTCATTGCGACATGGAGGCGATTCGCGGGCTTTTCGACCTGGCTCCTCCGATGCTTTCCGCTCCTGCAGGCCAATCGTGTCGCCGGGAGGCAAGGAAAGCGGTGATCGGAGTCTTCAGGGATGCGTCGTTCTGCTTCTACTATCCGGACAATCTCGAGGCACTGCAGTCGAACGGCGCCGAGCTGCTTTTCATCGACACCTTCACCAGCGATTTCCTCCCTGAGGTTGACGGCCTGTACATCGGCGGAGGGTTTCCCGAGTCGTTTTTTCAGCGTCTCTGTTCGAACTCGGGGCTGCTCGCGAGCGTGCGGGAGCGCATCGAGGCGGGACTGCCGGCCTGGGCGGAGTGCGGCGGCCTGATCTACCTGTGCCGGAGCGCAACCTACGGGGGCAAGCGATGGCCTCTGGCCGGGGTGCTTCCCTTCGACATCACCTATCAGCCGCGCCCTGCCGGATGTGGCTACATGGAGCTTGTCAGCCGGGTAGAATCGGCATGGTTCAACCAGGGCGAGCGCATCAGGGCGCATGAATTCCATTACTCCAAACCGGGTGACGCAGCGGCTGACGTCAGCTACCAGTTTGATCTCCAGAGGGGCAGCGGCGTCACCGGCAGCGAGGATGGCGTGCTGTACCGCAATCTGTTCGCCTCATACGCCCACCTGCATGCGGCGGCCAATCCGGGGTGGGCGGAGCGATTCGTGGCGCTGGCCGCAGCCTTCCGGACCGGCATGGGCAAAAGGCCTTCACGCCTTGATCCGGAGTTGTTTCAGTCGGGGAATTTGATCGAAAATGCTTGACTAATAAGATTTAATTTATTAACTATATAACTATGCGGTTGTATTTGATCCGGATCCTCCGGTGCTCCCCGCCATCGACATGAACAGGTCAGCCCCCCACCAGCAGGCCCTCCCTCTCAGGGCCGCATGAAAAAGTGAAATAAATTATTCCGGGCTGTTGCTTAATTGCGCTTATTTGTTTAACTATATAGTTATATAGTTGATATTTCTCGATAAGCCTCCTGCCTTTCCGGCCGGAGTTCCCTGTCGCTGTTTTCCTGGCGCCGCGCCGCGGTAGCCGGGAGGCATCCAGATTAACTCATTCATCATATCCAACACAAGGAGAGCATTATGTCAATCGACGTCAAAGGTGTCAGCTACGAAACTGACGAAAACGGCTATCTGGTAAACCTCGAAGACTGGAACGAAGATGTCGCGCAGAAGCTCGCCGAAGGCGAGGAGATCGAGATGGGCGAGGAGCACTGGTCTCTGGTCAAGTTTCTCCGGAACTACTATGACGAGTATCAGATCGCGCCTGCCGTCAAGGTGCTGACCAAGGCGATTGCCTCCGAGCGTGGCATGGACAAGAAAGAGGCTTCGGAATTCCTCTATGGCCTCTTCCCGAAAGGTCCGGCGCTCCAGGCCTGCAAGATCGCAGGGCTGCCCAAGCCGACCGGTTGCGTTTGATAGGACCCCGCTGAAGAATCGGCCGGCGCAACACGCCGGCCACAATATACTCGAGAACCAAAGGAGGCAACATGCAAGGTGCTAACGACAGCGCAGCAAACGGCGCGTGTCAATGCGGCGGCGGGTGTGGAGCGGAGAGCGACGGAGCTTTCCTCAATCCGACACCGATGCTCGATCAGCTCGAAAGCGGCCCATGGCCGAGTTTCGTCTCCGGCTTCAAGCAGCTGGCAGAAAGAACGAAAAAGCCGATGCTGCGCGGTGTACTTGACCAGCTGGAATATTCGTACAACACGAAAATGGGCTACTGGAAGGGCGGACTCGTGACCGTCGATGGGTACGGCGCCGGGATCATCACGCGATATTCGATGATCAAGGACAAGTTCCCGGAGGCGACAGAGTTCCATACCATGCGCATCCAGCCGGCGCCAGGCCTGCACTACAACACCGCGATGCTTCGCGAGCTGTGCGACATCTGGGAAAAGCACGGGAGCGGCATCATCGCCTTGCACGGGCAGACCGGCGACATCATGCTCCAGGGAATCGAGCAGGACAAGGTGCAGGAGTGTTTCGACGAGCTGAACCAGAAGGGTTGGGATCTCGGCGGTGCCGGAGCCGGCATGCGAACCGCGGTGTCCTGCATCGGCCCCGGCCGCTGTGAAAACGCCTGCTATGACAATCTCAAGCTGCACCTTAAGGCGCTCAAGCACTTCGTCGGGCAGTTGCACCGGCCTGAATGGAACTACAAGATCAAGTTCAAGTTCTCGGGGTGCCCAAACGACTGCACGAACGCCATCATGCGCTCCGACCTTGCCGTTATCGGTACCTGGAAGGACGCGATCCAGGTCGACCGCGACGAGGTCAGAAGCTGGATCGCCGAGCGTGGTGTCGACGCCCTGGTCAACGAGGTGATCAACCACTGTCCGACCAAGGCGATCTCACTGAAACGTGGTGATATGGAGATCGAGTCCCGCGACTGCGTGCGCTGCATGCATTGCCTGAATGCCATGCCCAAGGCACTTTCACCCGGTAAGGAGCGGGGGATCTCGCTCTTGATGGGCGGCAAGAACACCCTCAAGGTCGGCGTCAACATGGGCTCACTGATCGTGCCGTTCATGAAGATGGAGAGCGACGAGGATATCGAGGAGTTTCTCGAGCTTGTCGAAGAGATCATCGACTGGTGGGACGATAACGGTCTCGATCACGAAAGGATCGGCGAGACGATCGAGCGTGTCGGCCTGAAGCAGTTCCTCGAGGGGGTCGGCATCGAGCACGACATCAACCAGGTGACGCGCCCGAGGGATAATCCCTACTTCAAGGCAAAATATTGATGGCGTTCCGAACGCCCTGATTCAGCCAGATCATTAATCTCCGCCGCGCTGTCCCGGAAAGGACCGCCGCGCCACAACCTACAGGATACAGCATGAGCAGCCCAGCAAGAACGTGGAAAACCATTGAGTCGGGACCCCATACCTATGAGGAGGCCCTCCATCCGGTCGTCAGGAAGAATTACGGAAAGTGGAAGTACCATGAAATTCCAAAACCAGGGGTACTGAAGCACGTCGCCGAGAGCGGTGACGCCATCTGGACGGTCAGGGCTGGCACTCCGCGCCAGGACACGGTCGACATGTTACGGCTGCTGTGCGATGTGGCCGACAAATACAGCGATGGCTTCCTGCGCTTCACGGTGCGTAACAACGTCGAGTTCCTGACGCCGAACCAGGAGAACGTTGAGCCGATGATCAGGGAACTTGAATCCCTCGGTTTCCCGGTCGGTGGAACCGGAATGTGTGTCTCGTCGGTATCCCATACCCAGGGCTGGCTTCACTGCGACATTCCAGCCACCGATGCCTCGGGTGTAGTCAAATCGATGATGGACACCCTCTATCGGGAGTTCAAGGACATGCAGATGCCCAACAAGGTGAGGCTCTCCACATCCTGCTGCTCGATCAACTGTGGAGGGCAGGCAGACATCGCGGTCGTGGTCAAGCACACCCGCCCGCCCCGTATCAACCACGACCACCTCGCAACGATCTGCGAACTTCCGAAAGCCGTGGCCCGCTGCCCGGTAGCCGCCATTCGGCCGACCGTAATCAATGGCAAGAAGTCACTCATGGTCGATGAGGCCAAGTGCATCTGCTGTGGCGCCTGCTTCGGTGCATGCCCGGCGATGGAGATCAACCATCCCGAGCATTCGAAATTCGCCATCTGGGTCGGTGGGAAAAACAGCAACGCGCGTTCCAAACCCTCGACCATGAGTATCGTGGCGCACAACCTGCCGAACAATCCTCCCCGCTGGCCCGAGGTGACTGACGTGATCGGCCGGATCCTTACGGCTTACAAGGAGGGCGGACGTCCCTGGGAGCGTGTTGGCGAGTGGATCGCAAGGATCGGCTGGAAGCGTTTTTTCGAACAGACCGGCCTCACCTTCGACGAAAACATGATCGACAGTTATCGTCATGCGCGAACAACGTTCAATCAGTCGGCTCACGTCCGTTTCTAAGCTGAACCCAAAGGAGCACTTCATGAAAGAAGAGTCTAATCCGATTCTCGATTTCGCGACGGATTACGTATTCCCTGCGTTCAGTGAACTGACGGGAACCGACAAGATCGTCGCTTTCGGAGATCACAGCCACAAGTGTCCGATATATGTACGGCAGACGCCCCCCTGCACGGCGGAATGCCCTGCCGGTGAGGATATCCGGGGAATCAACCGCTACCTGAACGGCATCGAAAAGTCCGATGACCCCATGAGGTCCGCCTGGGAGACGGCGGTCGACACCAACCCGTTTCCGGCGGTCATGGGCAGAATCTGTCCGCATCCCTGCCAGGGCGGATGCAACCGGCAGTATCTTGACGAGAGCGTTGGCATCAACGCCGTCGAGCACGCCATCGGCAACTATGGCATCGAAAAGGGGTTGAAACTTCCAGGGCCCGGTCCCGACAGCGGCAGGCGCGTCGCCGTCATCGGCGGAGGTCCGGCCGGTCTTTCGGCGGCCTACCAGTTGCGCCGGCAGGGCCATGCCGTCACGATCTTCGACGCCAACGAAAAGCTCGGAGGCATGGTGCTCTACGGCATCATGGGCTACCGTGTCGACCGTAGGGTGCTCGAGGCTGAAATCGCCCGCATCGTCGAACTTGGTATCGACACCAGAATGGGCGTCAGGGTTGGGCGCGATATCACGCTCGAACAGCTCGAGGCAGACTATGACGCCGTATTCGTCGGTGTTGGCGCCCAGTGCGGCCGAGGCCTTCCCGTGCCTGGATTCTCGGGAACGGCTGGCGTGACCAACGCCATCGAGTTTCTCAGGAATTACGAAGTGATGGGCGACGACATTCCTGTCGGCAGGAAGGTGCTGGTGATCGGTGACGGGAATGTCGCCATGGACGTCGCCAGGCTCGCCCTCCGGCTGGGTTCTGAAGCCGCTGTCGTCGCGGGTGTCCCCCGGGAGGAGATGGCCTGCTTTGAAAACGAATTCGACGATGCCGTGCGCGAGGGCGCCGGGATGTACTACATGAGCGGCGCTGTCGAGGTGCTCGCCGATGGTGGTGGCGTCCGGGGGGTGCTCTGCTCGAGGATGGAGCGAAAGCAGAAAGGCGAAGAGGGGTGGAACTCACCAATTCCCTTCCTGCGATACAAGAGCGCCGGAGAGACCTTCGAGATCGAGGCCGACATGGTCGTTGCCGCTATCGGGCAGACGGCTGACCTGTCCGGGTTCGAAAGCATCGCTGGCACGGGGCAGTGGCTCAGGGTCGACCGCAATTACCGCATTCCTGGCCGACAGAAGCTATTTGGTGGCGGTGACGCCATAAAGGTTGACCTGATCACCACGGCGGTAGGACACGGTCGCAAGGCCGCGCAGTCGATCGACGCGTTCCTGAAGGGTGAATTGATGCCGGAACAGGGGTATCGCGAAGTCACCAAGGCGCAGAAGCAGGATATCCTCTATTTTCTGCCCGAACCGCAGGCAAAACGCTCGAGCATCGAGCCGGAGCGTATCATGGGAAACCATGACGAGCTGCTTGTTCCACTCTCCGGCGAGGTCGTGCGCTCCGAGTCGGAGCGGTGTATGAGTTGCGGCCTGTGCTTCGATTGCAAGCAGTGCGTCTCGTTCTGCCCCCAGGAGGCGATCTCCCGCTACCGGGACAATCCTGCGGGGGAGAAAGTCTATACCCATTATTCAAAATGTGTCGGCTGTCACCTCTGCTCACTGGTCTGTCCTTCAGGATTCATCCAGATGGGTATGGGAGACGGGCTGTAGGCCGCGCAGAAACTGGAACACATCAAGACGTGGAGATTCCGATGAAGGATGAGATGATGCGGTGGATCGAAAAGGCGATCGAAGCCTCTTCGCGCTGGCCTGAAACCGGCTGGGCGGCCACTTTCGGCACCCGCAATGTCGAGGTTCCGAACCTCAAGGCGGCCGAGGCGCTGCCGAAAACCGCCGTGTACCGGGAAGAGGCCGTGAACTACTGGCACCAGGTTCGCCTTGCCGGAGTCGATACGGCCGAGGCAGGCCGCAAGGCCCTGGATGCGTTGGCGCATGGTGACTCGTGTCGGGCAATCGACGCGCTCTATTTCTGCCACTATCTCGAAAAGCCCTTCGAAGGGCGGGCAAACACCTGGATTCCCCTCTATGAGGCGATCAGGGAAAGCAGTGCCGCCTGAGTTGGGCTCGACATCATTTTAATTTCAGACGCATGAACATAGGTATTCTTCTCAAGGAGGGGCCATACAACCACCAGGCCTCAGATACCGCGTACAAGTTCGCCGAGGCGGCGATCGCCATGGGGCACAAGGTTGACGCCGTATTCCTGTACAACGACGGCGTGACCAACGTCACCAGGCTCATGGACCCTCCCCAGGACGACCGACACATAGCCCGCCGCTGGGGCGAGCTGAGCAAAAACCACGGTGTAGAGGTGCTTGCCTGCATTGCCGCATCAAAACGGAGGGGGATCAGCGACGAAGTCCTCGTCGAGGGGAGCGGGATCACCGGTCTCGGCACCTTGACCGACATTGTCATTCGCAACGACAGGCTGGTAATCTTTGGAGACTGAACACATGGCAGACGATAACATCAGGAAAATCATGCACGTGATGCGCCGCGCGCCTCACGGGACGATCTACACCTACGAGGGGCTCGAAATGATCCTCATCATGGCCGCATATGAACAGGATATTTCGGTTGTGTTCATCGGCGACGGGGTGTATGCCCTCAAGAAAGGCCAGGACACCACCGGCATCGGCATCAAGGGATTCGCCAAAACCTTCATGGCGCTGGACGGTTACGACGTCGAGAAGCTCTATGTCGACAGGGTTTCGCTCGAAGAGCGCGGACTGACGGAAGGGGACCTTCTGGTTGATGTCGAGGTGATGGATGCTTCCGAAATCGGACGCCTTATGACCGAACAGGATGCGGTCATCCATCACTGATCAATTATCCATTATCAATCAATTGCCATGTTGCATACCATCAACAAATCGCCGTTTGAAACCAGCACCATGGAAACCTGTTCAAGGTTTCTTCAGCCTGGAGATGCGGTGCTTTTCATCGAAGACGGTGTCTATGCCGCGCAGGAGGGGAACCGCTTTTCCGCCGATATCCGGTCCATCATGGAAAAAAGCAACGTGTACGCCCTGAGGCCCGATCTCGAAGCCCGGGGTATCGACAGGATTACCGAGGGGATCGGGGTTGTCGACTATCAGGGGTTTGTCTCTCTGGTCGAGGAGCATCAGGTAAACAGCTGGTTCTGACCGCCGGCACCAGGCCAGATCACGAAACGTTGAACAATCGAACAATGAAACTATCATGGCAGCGAGTGATTCAGGAGCACCGGCAGGTAGTGCTATCGCGCTGGCTTGACCTTGCGCTTGCCCTTTTTCCCGATACGCTGGCCGCATCGGGCCCTGCCTGCCAGGCGCTTTCGGAGTCCATGGGCATGGTTCTGGACCGTTTCGAAGAGGGTGGGGAGGCCTGCGCTTCCGGTGTTGACGGTATCGCCCGTCTGTTGGCCGTGATCCCTGCCCCGCCATCACGCTCGATGTCCGTCTTTACCGGACTTCGGGAGCTCCTCGATGCCGTTGCCCCCCTCCAGGCCGACCGGAGCTTCTGCCGGGAGCGGATTGACGCGATGACCATGGCCGCGTTCGACCGATTCATGGAACATCGCGAGACGATCTATAAAATGAAGGTCGAGGAGGCGCGCCGGAGCATGCACATGCTGCTGAGGAGGGCCGGCTGATGAAGAAGGTCCTCATGCCGCTGGCGATCGTGCTGCTGCTTTGCCTGATCCCCTATGTCGCCGTCCGCTACGCTGGTCAGTCCTACCTCTTTGGCGTGATTGTCCCCTATGCGGCGGCCGCCCTGTTTGTTTCCGGTGTACTGTTCCGTCTCTTCGACTGGCTCCGGCGTCCGGTACCGTTCCGGATCACCACCACCGCCGGCCAGGAAAAAACTCTCGACTGGATTCCCTACAGCCGACTGGACAGCCCGGCCACCCCGATGCAGGCCTGGGTCAGGGTGCTGCTCGAAGTGTTCCTGTTCCGCTCGCTGTTCCGCAACAACAAGGCTGAGCTCCGTGAGGGGCCCGGCTTCACCTTCGCGTCGAGCAAGTGGCTCTGGTTGGGCGGCCTGGCCTTCCACTGGTCGCTGCTGGTCATCGGCCTTCGGCATGCGCGGTTCTTTTTTGTCGAACTGCCGGGATTCATCGTGCCGGTGGAGGTTGCCGACCGGTTCCTCGATCTGACCCTTCCGGCGTTTTACCTGACTGACGCCGTAGTCCTCGCTGCAGCCACATTCCTGTTCGTCAGGCGACTCAGGGATGCGAAGCTCAGGATCATTTCACTGCCGACCGACTATTTCCCGCTTTTCCTCATTGGCGCCATCGCCGTTGCCGGCGTCCTCATGCGGTATGTCACGAAAGCCGATATCATGACCATCAAAGCCCTGACCATGGGATTTTCCGAGATGTCGTTCGAGCCTCCGGGTGACATAGCTCCGGTCTTTTACGTCCACCTGTTCCTGGTCAGCGTCCTTGCCGTCTACTTTCCCTTCAGCAAGCTGATGCATATGGGAGCCATTTTCCTGAGCCCGACGAGGAACCTCTGCAACAACAGCAGACAGAAGCGGCATGTCAATCCATGGAACAGGGCGGTGAAGTTCCGGACCTATGCCGAATATGAGGACGATTACCGTGAAAAGATGAAAAAGGCGGGTCTCCCGGTAGAAAAGGAATAACCATGTCAAAATACGTTCCAAGAAAAGAGCTCCTTGCCAAGGATATCCTCGACAGGCCGAGCCCGCTGAAAGGCGATCATGCCGACAAGGAGTGGTGGGAGATGCCGGTGGAGTTCCGTGAGGGAAACTGGTGTTTTCCGGCCAAGCCCGACGTGCTTCAGGAGGTCGGCTTTCCCAACCCCCGCAAGTGGGCGGCCACCGACGAGGATTGGCAGCTTCCCGAGGGATGGGAGAAGACCATCCGGGAGGGATTGCGCTCCTGGCTGAAGCGATCTCGTTCGCTGAAGCTCTACCTCGACTCATGTGTGCGCTGTGGTGCCTGCGCCGACAAGTGCCACTTCTTCCTCGGAACCGGCGATCCGAGAAACATGCCGGTGGTCAGGGCAGAACTGCTCAGGTCGGTCTATCGGAACGACTTTCCCCTCGCCGAAAAGATTCTCAAGGGATTTTCCGGCTCGCGCAAGCTCACCAGGGAGCTGATCAAGGAGTGGCACATGTTTTTCTACCAGTGCACCGAGTGCCGCCGCTGTTCGGTGTTCTGTCCGCTCGGCATCGATACGGCCGAAATCACCATGGTTGCCCGCGAGTTGCTCAATACGATCGGGGTCAACAACAACTGGATACTCGCGCCGGTGGCAAACTGTAACCGGACCGGCAATCACCTCGGCATCGAACCGCACACCTTCGTGCAGAACATCGAATCGCTCGTCGACGACATCGAGGAGCTGACCGGCGTGCAGGTCAATCCGACCTTCAACCGAAAAGGGGCCGAGATCCTCTTCATCACCCCCTCGGGAGACGTATTCGGGGACCCGGGGGTCTACACGATGATGGGTTACCTGCTGCTGTTCCACCATATCGGGCTGGATTACACCATCAGCACCTACGCTTCGGAGGGGGGCAACTTCGGGATGTTCACCTCGAACGAGATGATGAAAAAGCTGAACGCCAAGATGTACCACGAGGCCGAACGGCTGAAGGTCAAGTGGCTCCTCGGCGGGGAGTGCGGCCACATGTGGAGGGTGGTGCACCAGTACATGAGCACCATGAACGGCCCGGCCGATTTCCTTGAAAAACCGGTATCTCCCATCACGGGAACGAAATTCACCAACGCGGCAGCAACGAAGATGGTGCATATCGCAGAATTCACGGCCGACCTGATCCACAATGGCAAGCTCAAGCTCGACCCTTCGAGGAATGACCACCTGCGCACCACGTTTCATGATTCATGCAACGTCGCCAGGGGCATGGGCATGTTCGAGGAGCCCCGTTACGTGCTCAACAAGGTGTGCAACGTGTTCCACGAGATGCCGGAGAACACCATACGCGAACAGACCTTCTGCTGCGGCTCCGGCAGCGGCATCAACGCCGAAGAGTTCATGGAGATGCGCATGCGGGGCGGCCTGCCCCGGGCCAACGCGGTCGGCCAGGTCAGGAAGGCCCATCAGGTCGATTCCCTCGTCACGATCTGCGCCATTGACCGTGCCAGCCTTCCCACGCTCATGAGATACTGGAACCCGGGCGTTTCGGTCTACGGACTGCACGAACTGGTCGGCAATGCCCTGGTCATGAAGGGCGAGAAAAAAAGGACGGTCGACCTCAGGGAGAATCCCATGGCCGGGTTCGGCGAGGAGGGCGACGATGAGTAACCGGATCTCCGCCATTCTGGCCCTTCTGATCGCCGGCGCCATGTTCGTCGCGGCCTTGTTGTTCATGCAGTCAGTGCATGGCGCCTCTTCTGCACTCAGGGCTGCCGCGCCGGTCGCTGTGGCCAGGCAGGTGCCCATCGACAGCACCAGATGTATCGCTTCGACCGTGTATATGAAGTCCCACCACATGCAACTGCTGAACCAATGGCGCCACGACTCGGTGCGCAAAGGCAACCGTGCCCATGTGACTTCCGATGGCCGGCGGTTTGACAAAAGCCTGAACACCTGTCTCGGCTGCCACGCGTCGAACCCGATGTTCTGTTTCATGTGCCATGAGTATGCCAACGTCAAGCCGACCTGCTGGAATTGCCATATTTCGCCCATGGAGGCAACCCGATGAACCAACAACGAAGAGATTTTATCAGGATGGCAGGGCTTGGCGCTCTTGCTGGCATCGGTGCCGCAGCGGGGATGCTGCCGCTGTTTGCCCTTGAACAGACCGACATGTCGGCATTTTCCGAGAGTCCTGTGCCGGGAAAGGTGCGATGGGGCATGCTCATCGACACCCGCAAATGCCGGGATGGGTGTAGCGGGTGCGTCGTCAGGTGCCATCATGACCACAACGTGCCGGATTTCGGCAAGTCGAAGAATGAAGTGAAGTGGATCTGGAAAAGCCGCTATGAAGAGGCCTTCCCGACCGCGAGCCAGCAGTTTCAGAGCCCGGAAGTCGAGAATCGCAAGGTGCTGACACTCTGCAACCATTGTGCCGAGCCGCCCTGCACCAGGGCCTGCCCGACTGAAGCGACCTTCCGCCGCTGGGACGGCATCGTCTCGATGGACTACCATCGCTGCATCGGCTGCCGGTTCTGCATGGCCGCCTGCCCCTACGGTTCACGAAGCTTCAACTGGCAGGATCCGCGCCCCGCCGTCAGGGAGCTCAGTGCCACCTATCCGACAAGGGAGCGGGGCGTGGTCGAAAAATGCAACTTCTGCTCCGAGCGGCTCGTCAAGGGCCTGCTTCCGGCATGTGTCGACTCCTGTACTGAAAAGGCGATGACGTTCGGAGATCTGAACGATCCGGTTTCGGAGATCCGCGCATTGCTCGCATCAAATGAAACCATGCAGCGCAAGCCGGAGCTCGGCACGCTGCCGTCAGTTTTCTACATCATCTAACCACAAGCCATGATCGAGAAAGCGCTCAAGGGTGGCCGCGGCTACTGGGCATGGATTGCTCTCCTGCTCATCCTCATCGGGCTCGGAGTTTCGGCATACGCCCGACAGATGAGCCTCGGGCTTGGTGTCACCGGTATGGGCCGCGACATCAGCTGGGGGGTCTATATCGCCCAGTTCACCTTCCTGGTCGGGGTCGCCGCATCGGCAGTGATGGTCGTACTCCCCTACTACCTGCACAACCAGAAAGCATTCTCGAAGATTGTCATCGTGGGGGAGTTCCTGGCCGTGTCGGCCGCACTGATGTGTATGCTCTTCATCCTCGCCGACATGGGCAAACCGCAGCGGGTGCTGAATGTGCTGCTCTATCCCTCGCCACACTCCATGGTATTCTGGGACGTCATGGTGCTCAACGGTTACCTCCTGATCAATCTCGTCAGCGCCTGGGCCGTACTCGGCGCCGAGCGCAGGGGCGTCCCGGCCGCCGCGTGGACCAGGCCGCTCATCTACCTCTCGATCCCGTGGGCCTTCAGTATCCACACGGTAACCGCATTTCTCTTCGCGGGCCTGCCTGCGCGTCACCTCTGGCTGACGGCCGTGCTTGCCCCAAGGTTCCTCGCTTCGGCGTTCGCCGCTGGGACGGCTATCCTGATCCTGATCACCTTCATCCTGAAAAAAACAGCAGCGTTCGATGTCGGCCAGGATGCCCGCCAAAAGCTCGCCGTATTGGGCGCCTATGCAGGGACGGCAAACTTCTTCTTCCTCGGCACTGAGTTTTTCACGGCATTCTACAGCAACGTGCCGGCCCACAAACAGAGCCTGCAGTATCTCTATTTCGGCCTTCAGGGGCACGCTCCCCTCGTCCCGTGGATGTGGTTGTCGCTCATCGTCGGCCTCATCTCGGTCGGCATGCTCATGACTCCGTCACTTCGACACCAGAACGGATGGCTTGCCTCGGCCTGTGCGGGCCTCGTCCTCTCCATCTGGATCGACAAAGGTGTCGGCCTCGTGATCGGCGGCTTCGTTCCTACGCCGCTGGAAGCGGTCGTAGATTACGTGCCCACGGCCACCGAATTGTCGGTAACGCTCGGCATCTGGGCGATCGGCCTGCTCGTGCTGACCGTACTGCTCAAAACCCTGGTGTCGGTCAGGGCCCAGCAGTGATCATCGTCGGGGGGGGAGATGCCGGTAAGCGGAGTTGAATCTCCTTCGGATGAACCGACGCCTGAAGAATTCCGCTGTCTACGATCCGATAACGGTATATTACCGGGAATCGTACGGCTCTTCGAGTCGTTGTGAATCGACCTAACCGAAGTATTCATGAAAGTATTTCTGCCCCTCAATATCCGGGTGGATGACAAGAAGCTCCTGTTTGTGGGCGGCGGCAGGATTGCCCTGCACAAGATCCAGACCATCGAGCAGTACACCCGCAACATCACCATCATTGCTCCGGAGATCATCGACGAACTCAGGGGCAAAGGGTTCAATGAAATATTCAAAAGTTACGAGCCATCTGATCTCGACGGCTTTTTCCTCGTCTATGCCAGTACGAACGACCAGGAGGTCAACCGGCGTGTCAGGGAGGATGCGGCTGCACGCGGTATCATGGTCAACGTGGTTGACAACCGCGAGCTGTCCGACTTCATCTCGCCGGCCATCGTCAGGAAGGGCGACATGACCATCGCGGTCTCATCAAACGGCCAGAATGTCAAGAGGTCGGTTGAGTGGCGAAATCGCCTCCGGGACACCGTACTGAATACCTGGCCCGACGCCAACGACTAACGCATGAAGGAGGTACGCATTATGCCTGACAATCCGTCAAACATGCCGGGCGCTCCGAACACCGGGTACGTCTACATCGCAGGCGCAGGGCCAGGCGATCCGGAACTGCTCACCATGAAGGCCGACAGGGTCCTGCGTGACGCTGACGTGATCCTTTACGACGACCTGGTCAGCCCCGAGCTGGTAGAACAGTATCCGGGAGAGAAGATCTATACCGGAAAGCGCAAGGACAGCCATCATTTCGAGCAGGAGGAGATCAACGAGGAGATCGTGCGGCACGCCCTCCGTGGGCGGACGGTGGTGCGCCTCAAAGGGGGGGATCCGTTCATTTTCGGGCGTGGAGGCGAGGAGATCGCCACATTGCGCCGTCACGGCATCGGGTACGAGATCATTCCGGGGATCACGGCGGCGCACGGCGCCAGCGCCTATACGGAGATTCCACTCACCATGCGCAAGGTATCCTCGTCGGTCGCCTTCTGTACCGGCCACCCCGTCAGCAAGATCCAGGTCCCCGATACCGATACCATCGTCTATTACATGGTGGCCTCTTCGGTGCACGACGTGCTCGACATGGTCGCGGCCAAAGGCCGAAGCGGGGAGACGAAGGTCGCCGTGGTCCAGAACGCCACCCGTTATAACCAGATAAGCTTTTCCGGAACGCTCGACGAGTTCAGGAAACGGGAGCGGGCGGTCTATTCTCCTGCACTGCTCATCATTGGCGACAACATCAGCCAGTTCATCGAAAACAGCTGGTACTCACGGAAGAAAAAAGTGCTCATGGCGGGTGGCGACTCGAGGCGGTACGGAGACGCCGGCTACATCAGGATTCCGTTTCCCTGCCGCAAAGCCTCCACGGCAGACCTCGAGGCGATCAAGGCGTGCATGGAGGGGATTGAAGGATTCTCGATGCTCTTTTTCCAGAACAAGTCTTCTGTCAGTTACTTTTTCAAGTACCTTTTCGAACACGGGCGAGATGTGAGGCACCTTGCTCACCTGAGCATCTGCACCCCGAGTCAGGCCGCCGCCGCCGAACTGCTGACCTTCGGGATAATTCCCGACTTTTGCCTTGAGTCACATTCGTCATCAGGTGTTTCCGGCCTGCTCTGCAAGGAGGGGATCGAGCATGAACAGATTCTGCTTCCCTATACCGGTCACGTCGACGAGGCGATGTTCGGGGAGTTGAGTGCTGCCGGCAACCAGGTGACCGCGCTCGGGGTGTTCACCCATGCCCCCCAGCAGGATGAGGCCTCGATCGACCTCGATTTCATCGACGAGATCTACTTCTCCTCGCCGGCCTGCGTCAGGAACTTCCGGAGCCTCTATAGCTCGATCCCTCAACGGATCCGGATCACCCCGGCCGACGATCGTACCGCCGAAGAGATCAACAGGCAGTTCGGGAACTGATCATGCTGCCTGGAGGCATCAGCCGCCAGCGAGGGTTGTGCCATGTCGACACTTCTTTACCAGACGGTCGGCGGCGGAGCCGATGTCCACCCGTGCAGTGTGTTTCGGGCACCTGCCGAAACGCCCCCACAGCGTTCGCCTTCGATATCGGCAAACGTCCTCAGTTGTTTTTTGATTGCATCCGCATCAACCACATCGACAATCCATGAAAAAGGGGCCGGTGTGCAACCGGCTCATGGCGATGCGATCCACAGCCTGAGGATGGGCGTGAGTTTTTCTTGTATATTCTGATTGGCCGCAGCACGTTCACCGACATTCAAGAACGATAATCCCTGCAGCCAATCCGAAGCCACTTCTTGCCGCCCATGAACAAACACATTCTTGTCATTCTCGGGCACCCTGATACCACAAGCTTCTGTGGAGCCATGGCCAGTGCCTACGAGGCGGGAGCCACGGCTGCCGGGCATGAGGTCCGCCGACTCGATCTTGGCCGGTTACGGTTCGACCCCATACTGCACCAAGGGTATGCGGAGCAGCAGCCACTCGAGCCCGACCTCGTCGAGGCACAGGCGGCCATCAGCCGAGCGGATCATCTGGTGTTCGTTTACCCTGTCTGGTGGGGAGGCCCTCCTGCCCTGCTCAAGGGCTTCTTCGACCGGTTGCTCCTTCCCGGTTTCGCGTTCAGGTTCAAAGCGCCGCCCTCACCCTACTGGGATCGTCTGCTCTCAAAGCGGACGGCTCGACTGCTCGTCACGATGGATACCCCGCCCTGGTATTACCGCTGGGTGTACCGCATGCCCGGACACAACCAGATGAAGCGCACCATTCTCGGTTTCTGCGGTGTGCGGCCGGTCTCGGTTGCCGAATTCGGCCCGGTCAAGAGCTCAACTCCCGAACAGCGCGAAGGTTGGCTTGACAGGGCCAGTGCCCTCGGGCGGGAGGCCGGGTGAGATGGGCGATATCTGGAATGGGACCTCCGCCGTAGTGACCGGCGCGGCTTCCGGGATCGGTTATGAGCTCGCCAGGGCGCTGGTCCTGCGCGGCGTCCGCGTCTGGATCGCCGATATCGATCGCGAGCGGCTCGATGTGGTTGCTCGGTCCCTCGGAGCGGCGGCAACTCCGTCGTTGCTGGATGTACGGCATGCGGATGCGGTGAGCGAGCTGATCGGACGGGTGGTCCGCGAATCTGGTCGAATCGACTACCTGTTCAACAATGCGGGCCTTGTTCTGGCTGGAGAGGCGCATGAGATCGAAGCTTCGCATGTCGAACGAATCATCGACGTCAACATCCGGGGGGTCGTGAACGGTACGCTGGCAGCCTATCCCCTGATGGTCGGCCAGGGGTTTGGCCATATCGTGAACATGGCCTCGCTCGCGGGCATCATGCCCTCGCCGTTGCTTGCCGCTTACGGAATGACCAAGCACGCGATCGTCGGGCTTTCGACCAGCATGCGTTTCGAAGCTGAGCGTTACGGTGTGCGTATCAGCGCGGTCTGTCCGGCGGGTGTCGACACTCCCCTCTTGGATGCGGCGCCATTTCAAGGGATGAACCCGGTGGCATGGAGCCCGGATGTCCGGCGATATCTCCGCCGGCTCACCGGAACCCTCTGTTCGGTCGAAGATGTCGTACGGGAGGCGCTTCGTGGGGTTGAACGGAACAGGGCGATCATCATCATTCCCGCCAGGGCCCGGTTCACCGACCTGGTCTACCGTCTGGCCCCCGGAATCGTTCGTGCGATAGGGCGCCGCGTGCTTGCCGCTGAGCTCGAAAGCCGTCGCCGAACCGAACCCGAAGATCAGGAGGGGCAGGACAGTCAGGGGTGAACTCGGGTTGATCTCGTCGCGTGGCAGGAGTTGCGTTCCGGTCGTCAACCGGTCTGGATTTCGGTTTTGAGGGCGATCTCCTCGAGGACGGCACTGACCCTGAGGCATTCGGCAATGCCGCCCGAGTAGACGATGGAGCGACCTTTGTTGTGCACCTCCCAGGTGTGCTTTTCGGCGGTTACCCTGGTACAGCGGACGGCTTTGATGATCTGGAAGATCACCTCGTCGAAGGTGTGCACGTCGTCGTTGAAAAGCACGACGCGATACGCCTGGAGTGAACCGGTCTTTTCGAGCGTCTCCTCCTGGCTGGTCTTCGGCGTCTGCTGCACGGCAAGACTTACGGTGTCCATCGCTGTCGTTGCGTTCATCATGGGTCGGCCAAACCGGTTAAGTATTCCTCAATCTATCGATCGTCATGCAATCTGGCAAGTGGCTGTTGCCGGTCAGGATTCGACGACCGGCTCGACGGCGCCGAAGGAGAACGCGTCATTCGCAAGTTCGATCCTGCATCTGGCCCCTACGGGTATGGTCATGAGCTCTTGAATGTGGCCGTAGGAAAGCCCGGTCATGACCGGGGTGCCTTCGGGCATCCGGTCTGCATAATAAGCGAACATCTTGTCGAATCGGTAGTCGCAGTTTTCATCTGCAGGGTTTTTGCAGAACTGCCCGAACATGAGAGCGCGGCATTTCTGAACGAGTCCGGCGTTGGTGAGGTGCGACAGCATCCGGTCGAGCCGGTATGCCGGTTCGTTGATGTCCTCCGCAAAAAGCAGGGCGTCGTCGAACGCCGGGAGATAGGGGGTGCCGATCATGGAGGAGAGCACCGAGAGGTTTCCGCCGATGATCCGGCCGGTTGCCGTTCCGGATTTCAGGCACCGGATCGGGTGCCCCGTGAAGTTTTTCAGTGAACGGCTGTATCCCGGATCGGTCAGCATGCCCCAGAAGTGCTCCTCGGTATAGGCGCTCGGGGCGTAGAGTTCGGTGGCGATCATCGGACCGGAGAAGTTGACGAGGCCGGTTTTGGCAAAGACTGACAGGGAGAGGGCCGTGATGTCGGAGTAGCCGACAAGGATCTTTGGATTCGACGCGATAAGACTGAAGTCGATCCGGTCGAGCAGCCTGGTCGCGCCCGCTCCGCCCCTGAGGCAGAAGACCGCCTTCACCTCCTTGTCGGCGAACATCTGGTGAATATCGTGCAGCTTGTACCGGTCCGTATGGGCAGGATCGTGCTCGGCCTGGTTCAGGTAACGGGAGGGACGTACCCTGAACCCGTTACGTTCGAGGTAAGCGACGGCCTGACCGATCTTTTCCGGTTCGGCGCACGTCGATGAGGGAGAGATCAGTCCGATAACGTCTCCCTTCCGAAGGGCTTTTGGTATCAGGATCTTCATGGGCGAAAAAAAACATCAGCAGCACTTGCTGGTACTGCTGATGTTTCAGGTTGGTTACGCTTCCGGGGTGCCCTGGTCAGGATACCTCTTCGGTAAGCAGGATCGCCTTGTTGTTGCTCACTTCGAAGAATCCGTCGACAATCTGGAAGGACTGCACGGACTTGTCGGGAAGGGAGAGTTTCACCTTGCCCTCCTTAAGGGCGGCCAGCAGCGGGGCATGGCCTTTCAGGACCTGGAAGAGTCCATCCTGGCCGGGAGCGGTGATGCTGGTGACCTCGCCCGAAAAGAAAAGCTTCTGCGGCGTGACGATGTCGATCATTAAGGCTTTGTCAGAACTGGCCATTGCTTACCGTTGGTTTAGAGCGTTTTTGCTTTTTCCACTGCCTCTTCGATCGTGCCGACGAGGTAGAACGCATTTTCCGGAAGGTTGTCGTGACGACCTGCGATGATCTCCTTGAAGCCCTTGATGGTATCTTCGAGCTTGACATACTTGCCGGCAAGACCGGTGAAGGCCTCGGCGACGAAGAACGGCTGCGACAGGAAACGCTGGACTTTGCGGGCGCGTGCCACGACAAGTTTGTCCTCGTCGCTCAGCTCGTCCATACCGAGAATGGCGATGATGTCCTGAAGGTCCTTGTAACGCTGCAGGATCTGCTTGACGGCCTGTGCGGTGTCGTAATGGTCCGCACCGACGACGTTCGGATCGAGAATTCGCGAGGTGGAGTCAAGCGGATCGACTGCAGGGTAGATGCCGAGCTCGGCGATCTGTCGCGAAAGCACCGTCGTGGCGTCAAGGTGGGTGAATGCGGTTGCGGGAGCCGGGTCGGTAAGGTCATCAGCAGGCACATAGATGGCCTGAACCGAGGTGACCGAGCCCTTTTTGGTGGAGACGATCCTGTCCTGGAGCTCACCCATTTCGGTGCCAAGCGTCGGCTGGTAACCCACGGCGCTCGGCATACGGCCGAGAAGCGCGGAGACCTCCGAGCCGGCCTGGGTGAACCGGAAGATGTTGTCGATGAAGAGCAGCACGTCGCGGCCCTCTTCGTCACGGAAATATTCGGCGATGCTCAGGCCGGTCAGGGCGACGCGTGCGCGTGCTCCGGGGGGCTCGTTCATCTGGCCGAAGACGAGGGCGGTTTTCTCGATAACGCCCGACTCCATCATCTCGTGCCAGAGGTCGTTTCCTTCACGGGTGCGCTCGCCGACGCCGGCGAACACGCTGTAGCCGGACTGCTGCTTGGCGATATTATTGATCAGCTCCATGATGAGCACGGTCTTGCCCACGCCTGCGCCGCCGAACAGGCCGGTCTTGCCGCCGCGGGAGTAAGGCTCGAGAAGGTCGATGACCTTGATGCCGGTTTCGAACATTTCGGCCCTGGTCGACAGTTCGTCGAATTTCGGGGCGGTTCTATGAATGGAGTACGTTTTTTTCGCATGGACCTCTCCACGGCCGTCGATAGGAGCACCGACGACGTTGAGCATGCGGCTGAGGACTTCAGGGCCTACCGGAGCCTGGATCGGCATGCCGGTGTTGGCGACACTCATGCCCCTGACCAGGCCGTCGGTACCCTCCATGGCGATGGTCCTGACACGCTCTTCACCGAGGTGCTGCTGGGTTTCGAGCACGAGTTTCGATCCGTCCTGACGGGTTATCGTGAGGGCGTCAAGGATAGAAGGCAGCTGGCCTTCCGGGAAGTCTACGTCAACGACAGGGCCGATGATCTGGGAAATCTTACCTTCTTGCATTGTGACAGTATGGATAGGATTTGTGTTGCAATAAAAACGCTTCGTGCTTGGACCTTCCGCCCTTTCTTTTACGCTCTCGGTTATCCGAAGTCCGATGCCTGGCTCCGGTCGGCGAGCCACCTGAGGGACTTGAACCCACGACCTACTATTTACGAAACAGTTGCTCTACCAGCTGAGCTAAGGTGGCTTGAAAGCGGCTGGCCGTAAGGCCGGGCCATAAAATCAAAGCCAAAATATAGTCTATTTATCTTCAAATCACAAAGAATAATCAGGGGGTCTCGGGGGTTGAAAAAAATGCCGGATTACTCTATTATTATTGGCTGGGCGAACGCATCATTGACTAGTTTCATTACATTGTAAAGACGTAAACGAATCCACCATGAAAAAAAACATGTCCCGAACGAGCGTCCTTCTGCTGGTGCTGGTGTTCATCGTGTCGAACCTGATGGTTTCGACCCGTGCGATGGCGGCGCCGGTCAAGGCCCCTGCATTCTCCGCGGTTGCCCTGGACGGCAGGACCATCTCTTCGGCCAATCTGAAAGGCAAGGCCTATATCGTGAATTTCTTTGCCACCTGGTGTCCTCCCTGCCGCGCCGAGATTCCCGACATGGTGTTGGTGCAGAGAGCATGGGAGTCCAGGGGGTTCACCTTTATCGGCATTGCGGTCAATGAGACCGAGCCTTCGGTGAAGGGTTTCATCAAGAGCAACGGCATCAACTATCCGGTGATTATGGCCACGCCGACGCTCGTCCAGACCTATAACCGCTATGTCGAAGGGGGAATCAGCGGGATCCCCACCACCTTCGTCGTCGATGCGGCAGGCAACCTGACCAATGTGATCGTCGGGCCGCGGAGCAAGGCCGCATTCGAGCAGATCATCGGCAACTCGATTGCCAGGAAACAGGCCAAGTGATGACTGCTGCAATGCCTTCATTCATGCCCACATCCCTCGACAATCGACAAGCATCTTCATTTTGGACGCCCCGGAGGATCATCCTGCCGGGGCGCATCGTTTTCTCCCTTGATTCAGCCAATCATATTAACCGATAATTATCATTATGGAACCGATCCCACTTAATCCTCCTGCTTATGTCAGGAACCGGAAACTCCTGCAATGGGTCAAGGAAACGGCGGAGTTATGCCAGCCTGATTCCATTTACTGGTGCGACGGTTCACAGGAGGAGTACGACCGTCTGTGCGGGGAAATGGTCAACAGCGGCACCTTCATCAAGCTGTCCGAAACGATACGCCCGAACAGCTACCTCTGCCGTTCGGACCCCAGCGATGTCGCCAGGGTCGAGGACAGGACCTATATCTGCAGCCGGCGCAAGCAGGATGCAGGGCCGACCAACAACTGGGTCGCCCCCAAGGAGATGAAAGCCACCCTGAACAAGCTGTTCGACGGCTGTATGAAGGGGCGTACCATGTACATCATCCCGTTCAGCATGGGCCCGCTCGGATCGCACATTTCGCATATCGGCGTTGAAATCACCGATTCACCCTATGTCGTGACCAACATGCGCATCATGACCCGGATGGGTCGTGACGTCATGGAGCTCCTCGGCGAGGAGTCGGAGTTCGTGCCATGCCTCCACTCGGTCGGCGCTCCGCTCGAGCCCGGCCAGGCGGATGTTCCGTGGCCCTGCAACGATACCAAGTACATCGTCCACTTCCCGGAAGATCGCTCGATCATCTCTTTCGGCAGCGGTTACGGCGGCAACGCCCTGCTTGGCAAGAAGTGCTTCGCCTTGCGCATCGCATCGTCGATGGCGCGTGACGAAGGGTGGCTCGCCGAGCACATGCTGATCCTCGGCGTCGAGTCCCCTGATGGAGAGAAGGACTACGTGGGCGCCGCGTTCCCGAGCGCCTGCGGCAAGACCAACTTCGCCATGATGATCCCGCCGACGGAGATGGAGGGGTGGAAGATCACCACCATCGGCGACGATATCGCCTGGATCAAGCCCGGCAAGGATGGACGCCTGCACGCGATCAACCCGGAGTACGGTTTCTTCGGTGTCGCTCCCGGCACCTCGGTGAAGAGCAACCCGAACGCCATGGCCACCCTCTACGCCAACTGCATTTTCACCAATGTCGCGCTGACCCCCGAGGGCGACGTCTGGTGGGAGGATATGACCAAGGAGCCGCCACCGTCGCTCATCGACTGGCAGGGCAAGCCCTGGACTCCGGATTGTGGCCGTCCTGCGGCGCACCCGAACGCACGGTTCACCTCGCCGGCAAGCCAGTGCCCCTCGATCGATTCCGGCTGGGAGAACCCCGAAGGTGTGCCGATTTCGGCGTTCATCTTCGGCGGTCGGCGCGGCGACACCATTCCGCTGGTCTACCAGTCGGCGAACTGGTATTACGGCGTTTACCTTGCCGCCACGATGGGTTCCGAGAAGACCGCTGCGGCGGCAGGCAAAATCGGCGACGTCCGTCGCGACCCCTTTGCCATGATCCCGTTCTGCGGCTACCATATGGGCGACTATTTCAACCACTGGCTCCAGATCGGCAGGACCCTTGCCGAGCCACCGAGGATCTTCGGTGTCAACTGGTTCCGCAAGGACGAGAACGGCAAGTTCCTCTGGCCGGGATTCGGCGACAACATGCGCGTGCTCAAGTGGATCATCGGCAGGGTGCACGGCCGGGCGGCCGCGGTTGAAAGCCCGCTGGGCTGGATGCCGAAGTACGAGTCGCTCGACTGGCGCGGGCTCGATGATTTCACCTTCGAGCAGTTCACCAAGCTCATGTCGGTCGACCGCGAGGCCTGGAAGCAGGAGCTCTTCTCTCACGAGGAGCTGCTCGAGAAGCTTTATGACAAGCTGCCCAAGGAGTTCACGCACATCCGCGAACTGATGCTTTCGACGCTCTGGATGTCACCCGAGCACTGGGCGCTGGCGCCCGAGCGCTATGCTGCCGAGCACTAGGGGCTGACGGACTGGTTTATGTAAAAACGGGCTTTCGGGCCCGTTTTTTTATTCCTGACTGCGCTTCGCATCAACAGAGAAGAGGCTGTCCTGATGTTAATGGCAGGGCAGCCTCTTCTCTGTTTAACGTTCCTGACCGGCGTAAGGCCGGAGGGTCAGTTCTCGTCAAGCGTGAAGCCGATTTTCACCGTTACCTGCCAGTACGCGATTTTCTGGTTTTCCACATGGCAGCGGGTTTCGACGATCTCGACCCAGCGGATGTTCCTGACCGACTCGGAAGCCTTGGCAACGGCATTGTTGACGGCCTCCTCGATGCTGGTCGGGGAAGAGCCGACGACCTCGATTTTCTTATAGATGTGTGCGCTCATGGTACTATGGTTTTTTTAGGGTTACAGGAAAACATCCTGTTGTCATGCCGTGCGTTGGCCTTCAGACGATACCGTAAAATAGGACTCACAGCAGGAAAATAATCCTGCCATTCGTTTTTTTCTGCATTTTCCTCCAGCCCAGCCAGCATTATGACGAAAGTTAAGGTATTGTTATGAGCCGATATATCTCTTGTTAACGCATGTTATCGAAAGTTGCCCTCCGGGATGAATTTGTTTGCGAGTTTCGATTGCATGTGTTAATATATTACTGGTTAGTTATATAGGCATGCGGTGTGGTTTGTGCTCTGTATGACTCTCCGAATCCTCTTTTTGCTTCCTTTCGATCCCTGAAACTGTCGTGCCGGTCGCTGAAGGTTCGGTGTTTTCCTGCGGGAACCCGTCCTCAGCCGGCGATCAGCGGTAGTGCATGTTTCATGTCCGGTCAGCAAGCAACCTGCTGGCTGTCTCAGGGTTTTTGCATCCGGGCGGTGCTTGCCGTTCGGATGACATTGGGCCGGGAGGGTACTTCCCGGCTCTGATTTTGCTGCACTGCAGCCCGTTGAGGGAGGTGAGCTCCACAAGGACCTTCCTGCTTTTGAATCGGTATATATGTCATAAAATATTAGAGCAAACCTGTCCATGAATTATGGTTTCGTAATCGACGCACGCAAGTGCATCGGATGCCATGCCTGCACGGTGGCATGCAAATCGGAGAACGAGGTGCCTCTGGGGGTGAACCGGACCTGGGTCAAGTATGTCGAAAAGGGGAGCTTCCCCAATACCCGCAGGCATTTTACGGTCCTGCGCTGTAACCACTGTGAAGAACCCCCCTGTGTCGATATCTGTCCGGTCGAGGCTCTCCACAGGCGGGAGGACGGTATCGTCGATTTCGATGCACGCCGCTGCATCGGCTGCAAGGCCTGCGGACAGGCCTGTCCCTACGGTGCGCTCTACATCGATCCCGAAACCAAAACCTCGGCGAAGTGCAACTACTGCGCACACCGCAAGGAGGTTGGCCTGAAGCCTGCGTGCGTGGCCATCTGCCCACAGCAGGCGATCGTTTCGGGCGATCTGGACGATCCATCGAGCCCCATCTCGCTCTTGGTCTCTACCGAGAAGACCATGGTGCGGAGGCCTGAAAAGGGTACGAGGCCAAAACTGTTCTATATCAATGGCGACGGAGCTTCGCTCGACCCGATGATGGCGCCGCCCGCACAGGCGTACCACTGGAGCTCCCAGTCCAGGGGGGTCGGCCATTTTGCCAAATATTGCCTTGACGGCGATTCGTCGCACCACGGAGCCCCTGCCCAGCAGCCCCCCCAGGCGATCAAGGGAAGTTCCACCTTCGCCCGAAGGGTCTACGATGCACCATCGAAAGGAGCGGTCTGGGGCTGGGAGGTTCCTGCTTATGTATGGTCGAAGGCCGTCTCCGCGGGAACCTTCCTTCTCCTTTTCGTCCTGACTGCTGTCATGGGTCTGTCGCTGCCCGACACACTCCAGTGGGCGGCCTGGGGCGTATCGCTGCTTTTCCTGTCGCTGACTGGCGGCCTGCTGGTCAAGGACCTTGATCGTCCGGACCGTTTCGTTTCGGTTATGCTTCGTCCCCAGTTCGGTTCCTGGCTGGTGCGTGGCGGCTATACCATCACCGGTTTCGGAGCGTTTCTCGCCCTCTGGGGGGCGGGCAGGTTTTTTGCTCTTCCGGCTGTTGAAACAGCGGCGCTTTGGGGCGGGGCCCTGCTTGCGCTCGTCACGGCGGTCTACACCGCATTCCTGTTCGGCTCGGCCAAAGGGCGGGACTTCTGGCAGAGTCCGCTGCTCTCGCTGCATATGCTGGTCAACTCGCTGATCGCGGGTGGTTCGGCCATGGCTTTGGCCGGGTTCGCAACCGGCATGGACGAGGCGGTTGCCGGAGCCGTCAGGATGCTGCTCGCCGTCAGCTTCGTCCTGCACCTGGCGATCATGGGCGTTGAACTCTACGGCAAGCACCCCTCCGCATCTTCCGGCCGTGCCGCCGATATTATCAGGCATGGCGCCCTCCGGCAGCAGTTCTGGGGCGGCAGCGTCGTGATGGGCAACCTGCTGCCGCTCCTGGCGGCCCTCGTTTCCCCTGACCCGGCCCTGCTGGCGCTTGCCGCCCTCCTGGGCCTTGCCGGCGTCTTCTTTACCGAAAAGGTGTGGGTCCTGGCCCCGCAGTCAGTTCCTTTAAGCTAAAACCGTGCAATACCGATACGACCATGAGCTACCAGCATAAACCGTCCATCATAGAGTCCTTCGCCGAAAAACTGAAGATCATTCCCGACCTGCATGCGGGCGAATCGACCGCAACCCCCGCTTCGTGCGGTGCAGAGGTCGCATGCCCGCCGCCTGAAACGTGGGACCACTGGGTCGAACTGGATTCGAAGAGCTGGCCGGAACGCAAAGAAAACGCCTACATGCTCGTTCCGACCGCCTGCTTCAACTGCGAAGCCGGATGCGGCCTGTTGACCTACGTCGACAAAGAGACCATGACCATGCGAAAGATGGTCGGAAACCCCTACCATCCCGCCAGTCGCGGGCGCAACTGCGCCAAGGGGCCGGCCACCCTCAACCAGGTCGAGGACCAGGACCGGGTGCTCTATCCCATGAAACGGGTTGGCGAGCGAGGCGCAGGGGCGTGGGAGCGGATAACCTGGGACCGCGCACTCGACGACATCGCCGCGAGGATGCGGAAGGCCATCCTGGAGGGACGCAACAACGAGATATCCTACCATGTCGGCCGCCCCGGCCATGAAGGGTTCATGGAGTGGGTGCTCCGTGCATGGAACGTGGACGGGCACAACAGCCACACCAACATCTGTTCATCCGGGGCAAGGTTCGGTTATGCCCTTTGGGAGGGCTTTGACCGTCCATCGCCCGACCATGCCAATGCCCGTTTCATCCTGCTGATCAGCGCTCATCTTGAATCGGGCCACTACTTCAACCCCCACTCCCAGCGCATCATCGAGGCGCGGATGAAAGGGGCCAAGCTTGCCGTGCTCGATCCGAGGCTCTCGAACACGGCCAGCATGTCGGATTACTGGATGACGAGCTATCCCGGCACCGAGCCGGCGGTGCTGCTCTCCATGGCAAAGGTGATCATCGACGAAGGGCTGTACAACCGCGATTACCTCGAGCACTGGGTGAACTGGCAGGCCTACCTCCAGGCCGAGTACCCCGGTACCCCGTTGCTTTTCGAAAACTTTATCGAGGCGCTGAAAAAGGAGTACGCCGCATACACTCCCGAGTATGCCGAAAAGGAGAGCGGCGTTCCTGCAGCCACCGTCGTCGAGGTGGCGCGCAAGATCGGCGAGGCCGGGACGCAGTTCTCGACCCATGTCTGGCGCAGCGCCAGCAGCGCCAACCTCGGTGGATGGGAGGTGTCGCGCACCCTGCACTTCCTGAACGTCCTGACCGGCAGCGTCGGCACGGTCGGCGGCACCGCCCCGAGCGCCTGGAACAAGTACAAACCGCATACGCCTGCCGAACCGAAACCTCAGACCTATTGGAACGAGCTGCACCTGCCGAACGACTATCCGCTCGCCCATTTCGAGATGAGCTTCCTGCTACCGCACTTCCTCAAGGAGGGGCGTGGCAAGCTCGACGTCTATTTCACCAGGGTGTTCAATCCGGTCTGGACCTATCCGGACGGCTTCTCCTGGATCGAGGCCCTCGAGGATGAATCGAAAATCGGCCTGCATGCCGCCCTCACCCCGACCTGGAGCGAGACCGCCTATTTCGCCGACTATGTGCTGCCGATGGGTCACGCTCCGGAACGGCACGACCTCATCAGCTACGAGACCCACGCCGGCAAATGGATCGCATTCCGCCAGCCGGTGCTTCGCGTGGCGAAAAAGAAGATGGGCGAGAAGATCGAGTTCACCTGGCAGGCCAATGTGGGTGAAGTATGGGAAGAGGACGAGTTCTGGATCGAACTGACCTGGCGCATCGACCCGGATGGCAAGATGGGCATCAGGCAGTACTGCGAGTCTCCCTACCGTCCAGGCGAGAAGATCACCATCGAAGAGTACTACCGCTATATCTTCGAGCGGGTGCCGAAGCTTCCGGAAGCTGCCGCCGCGGAGGGGCTCGACCCGCTCGGCTACATGCAGAAGTACGGTGCGTTCGAGGTCGAAAGCAAGGTCTACGACGTGAACGAGAAACCGCTCTCCACCGCCGACCTCGAAGGGACGTCGGTCGAGCCCGGAAGCGGGTTGATCAGCAAGAACGGTAAAAGCGTCGGCGTCGAGGTGGAGGGTAAGGCGTGTACAGGCTTTCCGACCCCGTCGAGGAAGCAGGAGTTCTATTCGCAGACCATGGTTGACTGGAAGTGGCCCGAGTACCGGATACCGGGTTACATCAAGAGCCACATTCACGAAGAGACCATGGACCACGGGAAGGGCGAATTCGTTCTCGTACCGACCTTCCGCCTGCCGGTGCTGATCCATTCCCGTTCCGGCAACTCAAAGTGGCTGACCGAAATTGCCAACCGGAACCCGGTCTGGATCAGCGTTGCCGATGCGGCATCTTTGGGGATCCTGAACGGGGAGCTGATCAGGGTGAATACCGACATCGGCTACTTCATCAACCGGGCCTGGGTCACTGAAGGCATCAGGCCGGGCGTGGTCGCCTGCTCGCACCACATCGGCCGTTGGCGCCGGGAACAGGACCCGAACTGCAATCGCTGGTCCACCAACAAGGTGAGCATCTCCCGTGAGGGGAAAGGGAAGTGGAAGATGCGCGTCGACGAGAGCATCACGCCCTTCGAGAGCAAAGACCCCGATACGTCGAGGATCTTCTGGTCAGACGGCGGCGTACATCAGAACATCACCTTTCCGGTCCATCCCGATCCGATCAGCGGCATGCACTGCTGGCACCAGAAGGTCCGGATCGAAAAGGCCCACGAGGGGGATCTCTACGGGGATGTCTTCGTCGACACCGAACGATCATTCGCGATCTACAAGGAGTGGCTCGCCTTGACCCGGCCGGCCCCGGGACCCGGCGGCTTGCGCCGGCCGCTCTGGATGAACCGTCCGTTCCGGCCGGACGAGTCGACCTTCTATATCGGAAAGGAGTGAGTATCATTTCATATCCATCGTACCGTTCATGAGGATTTCATCAATTGGCCGGAGGCTCGTCCCTGCTGCATCGGCTGGCATAGCCGTCGCGCTGCTGATGCAGGCCGCGCCGCTGCTTGCAGCCGCACCCCATGCGGCCGAAGGCATGGCGTGGTGGGGATGGCTGATCGCCCTGTTTGTGTTTTCGTTCCTGCTTGGCATTGTCGCGGTGCTGGCCGGCGTTGGCGGCGGGGTGCTGTTCGTGCCCATCGTGAGCGGGTTTTTCCCGTTTCACCTTGATTATGTCCGTGGTGCAGGCCTCCTGGTTGCGCTTGCCGGAGCTCTTTCAGCCGGCCCCCCGTTGCTCAGGAAAGGCCTTGCAGACCTGAAACTCGCACTGCCAATGGCACTGGTCGGTTCGGTAAGCTCCATCGTCGGGGCTCTTGTCGGGCTATCCATGCAGGTACAGAACGTGCAGCTCCTGCTCGGCATCGTGATCATCTCCATAGCCGGCATCATGATCAAGGCCGGAAAGTCCGGATATCCGGAGGTGAAGCAGCCGGACCGCCTTTCGCAGATGATGGGTATCTCGGGGCTCTATTACGAGGAGTACGGGCAGCACGAGGTCTCCTGGCAGGTGCATCGGACACCGCTGGGGATAGCCCTGTTCATTGTCATCGGGTTCATCGGCGGCATGTTCGGGCTCGGCGCCGGATTCGCCAATGTGCCGGTGTTCAACCTGCTGATGGGGGTTCCGCTTAAGGTCGCCGTTGCCACCAGCGGGCTTGTGCTTTCGATAAACGGTTCGGCAGCGGCCTGGGTTTACCTTTTCAAGGGCGCCGTCCTTCCGCTCATCGCGGTGCCATCCATCGGCGGCATGATGCTCGGTTCCAAGATAGGCGCGAAACTCTTGCCGAAGGTCAACACCAGGACGATCAGGCTGATTGTCATTGCCATTCTTGCCCTTTCGGGTTTTCGATCACTGCTTAAAGGGTTCGGCATATGACGGAGAAGAAAAAAGGTGTGATTTACGCTGACCGGGTCCAGCTCACCTACGCGAAGACCCTGGAGTTCGTTTCGCATTCGGTGATCGTGGTAATGGCCGTGGGTTACCTGTTCTACCTGCTTCAGCTCCTGCCGCTCGGGCTGCCGATTGAAACGATTGCAGGAAACTGGCACCTCAGCTCTGCCGAGCTTCACGACACCATGCAGGTGCCCTGCGGATGGAGCTGTTTTTCGTCACTCTCCACACTGCTCCATGGCGATTCGGTAAGCTATGCATCGGTTGTCTTTCTTGCCATGGCGACGACGCTGTGTCTGGCTACGGCCATTTGGGCTTTTTTCAGCGAGAAGAACTATTTCTATGCGGCCATGGCAACCCTGCAGGTGGTGGTGTTGCTCCTGGCGGCCAGCGGCATTTTTTCCTCCGGGCGCTGAACGGCGTTCCGGAGCACCATAGAGGTATTGCTATCCAACAACCAACATTCGGAGATGATCATGTCCGACACCAAGAAACTCGCGATTATTGCTTCCAAAGGAACGCTCGACTGGGCCTATCCGCCCTTCATCCTCGCCTCCACGGCCGCGGCCATGGACATGGAGGCGGTTGTTTTTTTCACCTTCTACGGCCTGCCGTTGCTGAAGAAGGAGATCGACGCCAAAGTCTCTCCCGTCGGCAACCCTGCCATGCCCATGAAGATGCCGTTCGGCAGCAAGGAGTTTCAGTCGGTCAACTGGCAGATTCCGAATCTCATCTCCGGCAACATGCCCGGATTCGATTCAATGGCGACCATGCTGATGAAAGAGACTTTCAAAAAGAAAGGGGTGGCGACCGTCGAACTGCTCCGTGAGATGTGCCTCGAAAGTGGTGTCAGGTTCATTGCCTGCCAGATGACCATGGACGTTTTCGGTTTCGACAAGAGCGAGTTCATCGATGGCGTCGATTACGGCGGTGCCGCCACCTTCCTCGAATACGCGGCCGACGCAAACATTTCGCTCTTTATCTGAAGCAGGGTATTTTGCTGTATATTGTTGTGGTTGTTTAATATTATCGGTAATATGGTTATATAGTTTCTTCGGAAGCCGTAGTAACCCGGAACCAGCCGGACAACCAGATGCCGACGCCGGTTTACGGTGCCGAAGTTCATGGTGTTCTGGTCGGAACGGATAATTGAGAACATTCTGACAGGTCGCAGGTTCAGATGAGCGTACCCTGGTGACCCGGGTATCTGTCGCCCGTATCGACAGTTAAACAGGGGGGATCATGGAGCCAGACAACAGTTCGCCATTTTTTTTCCGTTGCCGTGTCGGTGCGACCAGGGCAAGGATCTCGACAGATGAACGGGATTCCGGGGGGGCATTGCGACCCGGGTGTTGCAATGATGAACGCAAGGGAGAGCAGGTAGCCAAGGTCTCGGAGGTGAACGACCTGGACAGAACTGAATGTGACGAGCTGGAGGGCTGAATCTGCTGGGGGCGGGGTGGCCAGGTGAGGCGGTTGCCTTCCGGCCCTCCCGGTCTGTAGCCGGGAAGGCCTGTATTCATTGCGTTCAGCTTACATGCCGAGGGAGTGCAGCAGCAGCGGGAGCGCGCAGACGCCGATAGCGACGTTCAGCGCGCCGCAGATCTTGGTGATGACGGTGTTATGCTTGTACCAGGTGAAGGGCAAGAGGATGGTCAGTCCATTGATGAGCAGAAGAACGGTGCCCAGCGGCCAGATTTTGCCGAGCATGATCGCCTTGTAGCTGAAGAGTGCGGTCATGAAAAAGATGCCGAGAAAGAAGTGGGCGTAAACTTTCTTGTCGCCGGGATTGAAGAAGTGCATGGCCACGACGACCCAGAAGAGGCCATAGGTAGCAAAAATAGTCCCGACAAAGACACGCGCCTCGGGAGGCATTCCCACATCGAACAGATAGAGGCAAAGGGCGGTGAAGATCTGGGCTGCACCACCAAACCAGAGGGCGACATTGGCAAGGCTCCTGAAAAGCTTCGCATGGTCGGTTTCGCTGTTCATTCCAAACCCGAGCTGTTCAAGGCCGAATACCCAAACGGTTACCATTAGGCCGAAAACTCCGATTGCTTCCGGATTGACTACGTTCATCGGAAGATCTCCTTTGTTATGTTTGTGTGTTGGAAAAATTGACGTGATCGTACGTTTTTCGGGCCCACTTTCCCCCAAAGCATGAACGTGCACCGAAAAACGTTCGCCAATTTACCGTTAATAATCGTCACTTCTGATTTGTTTCTATGCTCCGCGGGATGTATTGCCGGTGACACGCCATTCTGCGCGGGTTTTGGGATTACCCTGAGAAATCCCGTCGTTTTTCATACCTTTTCAGCTGCAAAAGAATTTCCGGACAAGAACGATGACGAAACCCGATGAGTGCAGCAGCTGAAGATCCTTCCACGCAATCTCCCGACAAACTTCGAACGGCAGTCTCCCAGGGCATGAAATCCAGGCTGCTCCTGGCCTTTCCGGCGTTCGCCAGCCGGAATTTCCGCCTCTATTTCACCGGTCAGATCATCTCGATGATCGGTACCTGGCTGCAGATGGTGGCCCAGGGGTGGCTGGTACTCGAAATGACCGGATCTGCGTTCTGGGTGGGTGTCACAGCGGCCACATCAACCATTCCGACCCTCTTTCTTTCGCTCATCGGTGGGGTGATCGTGGATCGTTATCCCAGAAAGGTGATCCTGCTCTGGACGCAATCACTCTCCATGGCTCTCGCCCTCATTCTTGGCGCCGTCACGCTCGCCCATCAGGTTACCATCCCGGTGATCCTCGTGCTCGCGTTTCTGCTCGGCTGCGTGGGATCCGTCGCCACCCCTGCCATCCAGGCATTCCTGAGCGAGCTGGTCGACCGCGACCAGCTTCATTCGGCCGTGGCGCTCAACGCATCAATCTTCAATGCCTCCAGGGTCGTCGGACCAGCCATCGCCGGCCTCATGATCTCCTGGATCGGCACTGGTGGGGCGTTCCTGGCCAACGGACTGAGTTACGTGGCGGTCATTGTCGCCCTGCGCGAGATCAGCACGAGCACGAGGCGGCCGCAATCGGTGAACGAGCATCCCATCCGATCCATCCGCGACGGGCTCGGATATACCTGGCACCATCCGCTGCTTCGGACGATCGTGTTGTTCGTCGCTGCCGTGTCGATTTTCGGATGGTCGTTCATGGCCATGCTGCCCGTAGTCGCCAAGCAGACCTTCGGACTCGGCGCATCCGGCATGGGGACGCTTTTTTCGGCCTTCGGTCTCGGGTCGCTTACCGCCACCTTTTTCGTCTCGATGTCGAGCAACCGGATCAAGACCGGTACCATGGTGATCGGAGGCATCTTCACCTTCGCCCTCTCGCTGATTGCCTTCACCTTCGCCACTGGAGTGCCGCTCGCCCTGTTCTTCCTTTTCGTGTCCGGTCTTGGGATGCTTTCGGCATTCGCCACGATGACGGCCACCGTACAGCGTCTGGTCGAGGACCGTTACCGGGGTCGGGTCATGAGCATCTACCTCATGGTACTGATGGGGCTGATGCCGGTCGGCAACTTCCTGATCGGCATCTTTTCGGAACGCTTCGGTACGTCGATGGCCATCCGCTGCAGCACGGCCGTGACGCTTGTTGCCGCCATGCTCCTTATCGCCTCCAGGCGCAGGATCGACGAGGCGTGGGAAACCTACCGGAACTCGGCCGGAGTTTGAGGGAACCGTTTTTCCGGACGGCAGGTTCTGGAAGAGAAGGAGCAACCCGATGACGCCTCGAATGCTGTTCATATTGATAACGGCAGCGCTATTGCCAGCCTGCAACACAGGATCCACCGTGCCCGAAGCCCCAGCACCTCAAGCCGATTCTGACATGAAACGCACTGCGCATCCCTGGTATTCAAGGAGCGACACCACCAGGATCAATCTGCCCGATTCGGTCTGGAAGCGGGTGCTTCCCCGCGACCTTTACGAGGTCGCCCGCCATGCGGCCACCGAGCGTGCCTTCTCCGGTAGATATAGCGATTTCGCAGGGATCGGAACCTACTTCTGTGCGGCCTGTGGCAACCGGCTTTTCCGGTCGGACGCGAAGTTCGCGAGCACCTGCGGCTGGCCAAGCTTCTTTGAGGCTGCTTATCGGGGAAGTGTCAGTTACCGGGAGGATACCGCTCACGGCATGGTTCGCACCGAAGTGCTGTGTGGTCGTTGCGGCGCTCATCTCGGGCATCTGTTCGACGATGGGCCCCCGCCGACCGGCAAGCGCTACTGCATGAATTCGATCTCTCTCGAGTTCGATCCAGACATCCCTGAAACGGGTCGTTCCCAATAATATGCGGCGTGCCGGTGAAATGCCGTGAGGGCCGTTCCGAAAGCTTTCAGAACGGCCCTCACCGTGATGCTGTCGCCTCGGAGCCCCATCCGGGGCAACCCACGTTGTCTCCCCGACGATGCCCTGAGCCGGTGTCAGTGCACCGATGAGAGATCGCTCTTCTCGTTCTTGTCCACCCTGATAAACAACAACAGCGGCAGGCAGCAGAGAAACAGCAGGGCGATCAGCTTGAAGGCGTCCATATAGGCCAGATGGTAACTCTGCGTGGTCACGGTGTATTCGAGCGCTTTCATGGCCATCTGATGTGTTTCTGCCGGAGAGTTCACCGTCGACCCGAGCGCCTGCTGCATCCCGTCGATCCTCGATACTGCAGCCGGGTTGAAGGGGGTGATATGGCTCAGAATCTCGACGCGGTGCTCGGCGACCCGTTTGGCGATATAGGTGTTGGTGATCGCGATGCCGAATGAACCTCCGAGCTGGCGGACCATGTTGTTCAGCCCCGTGGCCTGTCCGATATCCTTGCCGCTCAGGCCAGTGACGGCCAGCATGGTGACCGGGATGAAGATGAATCCGAGTGCGATTCCACGGAGCAGCAGGATCCAGAAGAAGGTCGATGCGCCCGACTGCATCGTCTGATCCCCGAGTTTCCAGCAGAACAGGAAGAACGCCGCCATGCCTATTCCGAGGAGCAGCTTTGGCGAGACCCCTTTTTGCAGTGAGATGCCCAGCGGCAGCGAGATGACCCCGGTCAGGAGTGCGCTGGGAAAGAGCACCAGGCCGGTCAGGAGGGCCGTGAATCCGAGCAGCCGCTGCACGAACACCGGGAATACGAACAGCGATCCGTAAAGCCCGTAACCGACGATGAAGGTGAGCACCGAACCGATGGCGAGGTTCTTGCTCCGTCCGAGAACCGAGAGGTCAACCGCGGGATGATCGGTATGCAGTTCATGCCAGACGAAGAGGGCAAGCGTAACGACGGCGATGATCGTAAACCAGGTGATGTAGGGGGTATCGAACCAGTCCTTCGATTCGCCGCGCTCCAGGATGAACTGCAGCGAGCCGATGCCCACAGCCAGCAGGCCGATTCCGGCCCAGTCGATCTTTTCGACCGTGTGCCGCACCTTCGGCTCCTTGACGTAGGTGAGCGCCGCCCATGCGGCCAGGAGGCCGACCGGAATATTGACGTAGAAGCACCACTCCCACGAGTAGTAATCAACCAGCCATCCACCGAGAAGGGGGCCGATGGTCGGGCCGAGCACCAGGCCCATCGAGAAGATGCCCGTAGCCGCCCCACGCTCTTCGGGTTTGAACGTTTCATAGAGGATCGCCTGCGAGGTGGGCAGGAGCGCCCCGCCTCCGATGCCCTGGATGAACCTGAAGAGCACCAGCATCCAGATGTTCGTGGCCATGCCGCAGAGCAGCGATGCGGCAGTGAAGAGCAGGATCGAGCCAATGAAGTAGTTCCGGCGTCCCAGGAGAGTTCCGAGGAACCCCGAAAGCGGGATGATGATGACGTTGGCTATGGCATAGCTGGTGACCACCCAGGAGACATCCTCGATACTCGCACCGAGGTTGCCGCTGATATGGTTGATCGCCACGTTGACGATCGTGGTGTCGATCAGTTCGAGCATGGCCGCAACGATGACCGTCACGGTGATGATCACCTTTTTGATGCCGGTCTCGTAGGTGTATGTCGGCAAAGGTGCGTTCGCTGTTAATTCTGAAGTCATTACAACTGATTATTTTACTTTGACTTCGACGATAACATTCATGCCTGCGGCCAGTGGTTCGGATGGCCGTTTGTCAAACACGATCTTAACCGGCACTCTCTGGGCCACCTTGACGAAGTTGCCGCTGGCGTTGTCCGGGGGAAGCATCGTGAATCTCGCTCCCGTGCCTGCCGAGATTGAGTTCACATGCCCGTTGAACTCCTTGCCGGGAAATGCATCGATACTGATGATGACCGGCTGGCCCGGGCGCATATGCTCGAGCTGCGTCTCCTTGAAATTGGCCACGACCCAGAGTTCGCTGCTTCCGACGACACCGATGAGCTGCTGGCCAGGTGCGACGTACTGGCCCGGCTGTACGCTCTTTTTGGAGACGTGGCCTGCGGCAGGTGCGGTGATATTGGTCCAGGAAAGCTGGAGTTCGGCGTTCTTGAGCTCGGCTTCGCGGAGCTTTACCTGCGCCAGCGCAGCCTCGTACTGGTCACCTGCCGCCGCCTGCTGGGCGGTCGATGCCGTAGCGCCGGCCACGGCCGCGTCCAGCTCTGATTTCGAGATCACATCCTGCCGCTGCAGGTTCCTGCTTCGCCTGAGGTCAGCATCGAGCTTCCTTGACGAGGCGGCCGCTGCAGTGATCGATGCCTTCGCCGCCGACACCGAAGCTTTCGCCGTCAGCAGCGCTGCCTCGGCCATGTCGCGGCGGATCTGGTAGTCGGCAGGGTCAAGCCTGACGAGTACGTCTCCTGTTCCGACAAGCTGGTTGTCCTTTACGGTTACCTCGACCACTTTTCCGGGGATGCGGGAGATGACCGGATAGACGTCACCTTCGACCTGGGCATTGTCGGTTTCGACGTAATTGAATGAATGGACAAGCTTTATGCCGCCCCATACGAGGCCGGCAACAGCGAGGAGGCCAAACGCGGCCAAGCGTATCCTGGACGAAGGGGCGCTGGTCGCCCCCTCGCCTTTCTTGACTTCCGGGGTATGCTGATGAGATTCAGACATGGATGATCTTGTCGTTGATGTTGTTTACAAAGCTGCTGAAATTCCATGAATGGCGGTCGGTGAGTAGGGTGACTTGAACACCACCACCGGGCAGGGGGCTTGCCGCATGACCGCTTCAGTCGTGCTTCCGACCAGCAGGCGGTGGATGTTGTTCTCTCCGTGCGAACCGATCACGATCATGTCGGAGCCATGCTTTTTCGCATACGCGATGATGCTTTCGGCAGGCGCCCCATACTCAACCGCAAACCGGATCCGGCATCCGAAGGCCGAAAGCGCGCCTGAGTATCGGGAGAAGTGCCGCAGTTGTTCCTTGAGCAATGACGCGCGATCCATCGCGCCCGGGTTTCCTATATGCAGGATGACCATTTCGGATGCCTGTGAATATTGCACTCCGGCATGGGCGAGCGTCCGCTCGGATGCTGCCGAGAAATCAACCGGGCAGAGTATTTTTTTTGTTGGTCCTGGTGCTGTGCTGCTCATGGCTCCGGTTCCGTTTATGGTGCGATCAGGTCGCCGGAGGCGCGTCTGACTGCGTAGGTGTTGAGCACGTATTCATAGCGGGCCTGAAGGTTAGCCAGCTCCGCATCGGCAAGTCGTGCTTCAGCGTCGAGCAGGTCAAGCGTCGTGCCGAGTCCGTTCTGGAACCTGATCCTCGCGTGGTTGGCGGCCAGGTCAGCTTGGGAGACCTGCATCTTCGTCGTTCCGATCTTTTCCACGCTTGATCGCAGGGTATTGAGCGACTGGCTGACTTCGGCATGCACCATCTGTTCGGTATCGATCCGCTCCTGTTCGGCGGCGCGCATCAGAGCCGCAGCTTCTCTGGTGGATGCGCTGGTCCGGAATCCGGTGAAGATCGGGACCTGAATCTCGACGCCAGCGGCAATATTCGTGCGCATCTGTTCGATGTCTGGCTGGTAGCCGTTGGTGCTGCCCCAGGCCGCTGATCCGACGATTTTCGGCATCCCCTCCTTGGCGGCCAGCGATTTTCTGAACGTTGCCGAACGGAAGTTTTCCCGGGCGATCATGAGTTCGGGACGCTGTTCAAGGGATGCCGCCGCGAGTTTTGCAGCATTCATGTCGGCTCCGGTGACCTCAAACGAGCCCTTCAGCTCCAGAGGCGTGCTTTCCGGAAGACCGCATAGCCGACGCAGGTTGATGCGCTGGTTGTCGAGTTCTGTCTGCAGGTCGATTTTGCGTTTTCCTTCCGATGAGAGCCGTACCTGCGTCGTCAGGAGGTCGAAACGGGTGGCGGCACCCTCCTGGTAGCGTTTCTGCATGTGGTCCAGATTCTTCTGCAGGGCGGTGATCTCCTTGTCCTGCACCTTGACCGCCTCCTGCAGGAACAGGACCGAATAGAAGGCCCGCACGGTTGCAAGCGAGAGGTCGCGGAGCGTCATGTCGCGCTTGTGGCTGGCCGCAACCTGGCCTGACTTGGCAAGGTCGACGGTTCTGCCGGTCCTTCCGAAATCGTATAGCAGCATCTGCGCGGAGATTCTGGCATCGTAGTTGTCGTTGGGCATGAATTTGACCGGAGTCCCGCCAAAGGACATTTCAGAGACCGGATCGATAGCGTGGTACCCTGCTTTTGCGGAAATCTGCGGGAAATAGCCGCTACGGCTCTGGGTGATCCTGGCGTCGGCTGCCTTGACTTCATCGGCTGCCTGCAGCGCCCTGGGGTTGTGCTCCCTGGTCAGCCGCATGGCCTCGTCCAGCGTCATTGACGCCGGAACGGGCGACACGGCCTCTGCCGCAACACCCGCCCGTCCTGAAACGAGCGCTGCAGCGAGAAGGATGAGTGCTACTTTGGTTTTTCTGTTCTTCATGATCCTCAGATGATTGGTAATGATCGAGAGTTAATTTGCAATAATCATGCCAAAAAAACCGCGGTGCTGATGGTCGGAGAAACTCACGTCCTGTGCGGTTCTCCGGGGAGGGGAACACTGATGGCTATTTTGATGTTTCTTAAAATATCAGAATATTCTGTGAACGGTATTCTGAAAAAATCAGAAATCTATCCATGAAACCAGGTCCCCAGTCAGAATCCCGGCAACTCATGCAGTACATCAGCGATGCCATCGGTACGATTCGCGACCCCCAGGAGCTTTTCCGGACCGTTACGGACAAGCTGAGGCTGATATTCGAATTCGATTCGGCCGTCATCATTACGATTGACCGGGATCGCCGGTACGTGAGCGTTTTTTTTGAAATGCTCCGGTTTGCACTGCCGGACCGGATTCGAAACCAGAAACGTATTCTGGTCGGTTCCTGGCTCGAAACACACCTTGAGGACCGCTCCGTGACCACGGTAAGCCTGGAACGGGACCTTCCGGAAGAGGACGATTCGAACGCAACGGTATTGCAGACATTACACGAGCTTGGAATGCGTCAGGTCGTGTTCTCTCCCCTGCGTTCCGGCGGGCAGCTCATCGGGTTCCTGAATTTCGTCTCGAGACAGGAGAAGGTGTGGTCCGAGCTTGAAAAGGAGCTGCTTTCCAGCGTCTCCTCGCCGATCGCCGTTGCCGTCAGCAATGCCCTCGCCTATGAGGAGTTGCGCCAGCGGGAGGCTGAAACCGCCATGCAGCTCGCCGTGAACAACGCGCTCCTGACCATCCGCGACCGCAACCGAATGATGCTTGCGGTCTGCGAGCAGATCGGCAAACTCGTGCCGTGCAGCTTCATCGGTATTCGGGTGACCGGAGAGGATGGGCGCTTCCTGCTGTTCGACAACTTCATGAGGGAGCCGGACGGGAGTTTCCTGGCGGCGATACCGCTTGCCCGGATGGGGATTGAAGGATCGGATGAAATCGCCCGGGAGAGCGCGGCACTGCTCTCCCGGCCAGGGGTCTATTCTGGCGGCAACTTCGAGCTTTTGACGGAGGAGTTTCGGCTTGTCGCACTGGTCCGGGAAAAGTTCGGTATCTCGTCGATCATCGTCGGGCAACTCTGGGACCTGCCGGTCAGCCGCGCCGGGCTGATCATATCCGGGAAGGATTGCTCCTTCGGCGAGGCCGAACAGGCGACGCTCCGGCTTATCCTGCCACAGCTGGCGCTCGCCCTGCAGAACTACCTCGCCTTCGAGGAGATCGACCGCTTGCGCCGGAAGCTCGAGGGTGAGCGGACCTATCTTGTGGAGGAGATCCGCGCGGCGCACAACTTCGAGGAGATCATCGGCAGCAGCGCGCCTTTGGCCGCAGTGCTGCGCAGGGTCAGCCAGGTGGCGCCGACCGACGCGACCGTACTGATCCAGGGTGAGACCGGCACCGGCAAGGAGCTTGTCGCCAGGGCAATCCATAACCGCTCGCCAAGGAAGGATCGGGTGCTGGTGCGGGTCAACTGCGCGGCCCTTCCCGCGGCGCTCATCGAGTCGGAGCTGTTCGGGCATGAAAAGGGGAGCTTTACGGGCGCGACCGACCGCCGTATCGGTAAGTTCGAACTTGCCGACGGGGGCACGATCTTCCTTGACGAGGTCGGGGAGTTGCCGCTCGAACTGCAGGCGAAAATGCTCAGGGTGCTTCAGGAACGTGAGCTGGAGCGCATCGGCGGCAGGCAGGTGATCCCGCTCGACGTGCGCGTGATCGCGGCTACCAACAGAACCCTCGCCCAGGAGGTCGCAACCGGAAGGTTCCGCGAGGACCTATATTTCAGGCTGAATGCATTCCCGCTCTTCCTCCCGCCGCTCAGGGAGCGAAACGAGGACATCCCTGTGCTGGCGATCCATTTCGCGGAAAAGTTCGCGCGTGAATTTGGCAAGCCGTACCGGCCGATCCGCGAAAAGGACATGGCCGATCTGGCCGGACGTGCCTGGAAAGGCAACATTCGTGAGCTGTCGCATTGCGTCGAGCAGGCGGTGATTCTTTCCGAAGGGGCAACACTCGACTTTTCCTCTGTCCTTCTTCCCCGCCTTTTTGAGCCGGCTCCGCCCGAGAGTGCTCTCCAGGTTACGCTGAAGGAGTTTGACGAAGAGGTGAAGACGATGGAGCGCCGTCTCATTCTCGACACGCTCGAACGGAGCGGTGGACGTGTCAGCGGAGAGGGGGGCGCTGCCGAGTTGCTCGAAATAAACGCCAAGACCCTCTACTCCCGGATCGACAAGCTCGGGATCCGGAAGCGCTACGGAGCCTGAGGTTTGTTGTTCCCAAGGGTGGTGGCGGATCGATCCTGACTGGCCGGTGCCGCTCCTGAAAACGTCATCGATGAACCGCTCCCCCTGATCTTGCCCCTGATCGTTGTTGATGGGGACAACCGCGATGAGCGGGAGTTGCATGTTGTTCAACGGTTCAGTGCCGTAAAGAGTGCTCCTGTGCGGTTGACTCGAAGCAGCCACGAAGCTGCGCGGGGTTGAAATGCACAAGCCAAGAACGACGTCGAAACTTTGCCAAGTGCAACGCAAAGCCTGCGGATGCTTCCTGTATCCGCGGGGATTTCGTAAATTTTTGTTAAGCGCTTGCCTTCAGGCGACGAGCATGCCGTTTTCCTCCACTTTTTGTTTTTTCCTGTTCCGCCTTGCAACCATTAATCGTGAAGAAAAATGAGAACCTTTTCTCGCCTTTTCGCGGCGCTGCTGCTGCCGCTCCTGTTGCTCTCCGCATGCAAGGGCAAGGAGAGCCCGAACGCCCCGTCCGGAAGCACCCCAGAGCAGCCGGCACCCGTCCTGGCCGGTCCGTTCGAAGGTATCATGTACATGAGCACCACCATTCCCGGCGAGGCGGTGAGTGAGATGAAGCTGTTCATCGGCAAGCAGGGTGTTCGCACCGAGACCGCAATGGAATTGGAGGGACAGAGCAGCAAGCAGAAGATGATCATGATCGCCCCTGCCGCCACCCCGGAGAAGATCTACATGATCAACGAGGCTGCCGGGACCTGCATGGAGGTTGACGTCTCCCGACCCGGCAAGAAGGTCGATGTTGATCCCTTCAAGGATGCCAAGATCGAGAATCTCGGAAAGGAGATGGTCAACGGTTACAACTGTACGCACGTCAGGATCACCGAAGGCATCAAGGACATGACGATGGATATCTGGGTCACCAAGGATATGCTCGACTATTTCGCCTATGAGCGGATGCAGGGATCGAGAGACCGCAACATGCCGAAGCTGGCTGAACGGCTCAAAGCCGCAGGGCTGGATGGATTTCCGGTCAGGACTAAGATCTCCCCGGCAGGCATCGTGACCGACCTGACCAAAGTCGAGCGGACTTCGCTTGACGACGCCCTGTTCAAGGTACCGGACAACTGCACGAAAATGCAGGTCCCGACAGCACCCCAGGGCATGACGCCGGAGAAGATGAAGGAGATGCAGGAGTTCGCCCGCAAGATGCAGCAGCAGTCGCAGAAGCAGTAACCCCCCGGCACCGCCGTCAATCCCAGAAGCCCCTGCACCAGGGGCTTCTGCGTTGAGGCACCGCTATCCGCAGATCGACCTGATGGCGTCGGCAATGATTGGGACCCCGCGGTTGATCTCTTCCGGTGAGTTGTTGCAGTAGGAGAGGCGCATGGCGTTGTTCCGCGTTCCTTGCGGGTCGAAGGTACTGCCAATGACAAAGACGGCGCCGCCCTCGATGGCTCGCTTCAGGATGGTCGATGCATCGGTACCTTCGGGCAGGGTGAGCCAGATGTAAAACCCCCCCTTCGGTTCGTTCCAGTGCACGTATCCCGGCAGGTGGCGCCTGAGGGCCTCCGACATGCAGGTGGCGCGTCGTTGGTACTCCTGCCGCACCGAGGCGATGTAGGGCTCGATTTTTCCCGAGCGGATGAAGGCGTCGGCGATCACTTGCGTGAAGCTTGGGGAGCAGGCGTCGGCCGACTGCTTGATGAGCTCGCACTTTTCGAAGATCGGTTCGGGGGCGAGCAGCCAGCCGAGGCGTAGTCCGGGGCCGAGGATCTTTGAGAACGAACCGGTGTAGCAGACGTCGATGCCTTCGGGGTCGATGGCCTTGATCGGCTTCAGTCGATCGAGATGCTCTTCGCTGAACCAGAGGTCGCCGTAGGCATCATCCTCGATGAGCGGGATATCCTTGCCCTGCAGCGTCGCGATGAGCTGGCGCTTGCGATCCGTGCTGTAGAGCATACCCGCCGGGTTGTGGAAGTAGGGGGTGACGTACAGGAACTTTGCCGGGTCGGTCCGTATCGACTCCGCCTCCAGCAGGCCGATGTCGATGCCCTCCTCATCGACAGGAATGGAGACGATCTCGGCTCCGCAGGAGCGGAAGGCCGCGATGGCCCCGATGAAGCAGGGGTACTCGGTCAGCACGCGGTCGCCGGGGTCGACGAAGGCCTTTGCCAGGATGTTGAGCGCCTGCTGTGATCCGGTGGTGATCATGAGGCGGTTCTTTTTCACGGGCAGTCCCTTGCGTTCAAGGAATCCGCCGAGCGATTCGAGCAGAGACGGCAGGCCGGGTGTCGGGCCATACTGGAACGCGGCTCGCTTGGCCTTCGGGTCGAGGTGTCGGAACAGCTCTTCGACCTCCTCGACCGGGAACAGCTCATTGCCCGGCATTCCGCCGGCGAAGGAGATGATGTCGGGCCTCGAGGCGAGGCTCATGAGCTCCCTGATTGCCGATGAGCGGAGGGCTGAAACGGAGGTCGAAAAACGGGGCATGGTTATTATTTTTGTTACATCTGGTAAACATCTCCAGCCGTCACCAGCTCCAGCTTGTGCATTTGCAGGACATCGATGGTTTTCGGCATGGCATCGGTACGGATGACCACCGTCGCGCGGTCGTCCGCTGATGCGAAGGCGTACATGTACTCGATCGAAATGCCGTTGTCCGTGAGTATCTGCAACGCTTTGTGCAGGCCGCCCGGTTTGTGGGGCACGATCATGCCGATGACATCGGTGATCTTGACCGCAAACCCCTGCTCCTTGAGCACCTGTTCGGCCAGTTCCGGTTTGCCCGTGATCACGCGCAGGATGCCGAAATCAGCCGTGTCTGCGATGCAGAACGCCGAGATGTTGATGCCGTTGTCCGCCAGTATGCCAGTCAGCTCGGTCAGGCGCCCTGCCCTGTTTTCGAGAAACACCGAGAGTTGCTTGATGATCATGGTGCCTCCTTGAGGTTATTTGAGTTTGCGGTTGTCGATGACTCGCTGGGCTTTACCCATGCTTCGCTCGATCGTGCCCGGTTCGACCAGTCTGACGGTTGCGTGCAGGCCAAGCGTGCTCGCCAGGTTCGCGCCGATCCGCTTGCGGAGGCCTTCAAGCTCCTTGACCTCATCGGAGAAGAACTGGTCCTCGACCTCAACCTGGATTTCGAGGGTGTCGAGGTTGTTCTCACGGCTGACCACGAGCAGGTAGTGCGGCCGGGTTTCGCTCATTTCGAGCAGTACCGACTCGACCTGTGACGGGAAGACGTTCACGCCGCGGATGATGAGCATGTCGTCCGAACGGCCGACGCACTTCTCCATGCGGACCAGCGTGCGGCCGCAGTCGCAGCGGTCGGCATGCAGGCGGGTGAGGTCGCGAGTGCGGTAGCGGATCAGTGGCATAGCCTCTTTGGTGACCGTGGTGAAGACCAGTTCGCCGAGCTCTCCATAGGGCAGCACCGCACCGGTTTCAGGGTTGATGATCTCCGGGATGAAGTGGTCCTCGAAGACGTGCATGCCGTTCTGGCAACCGCACTCCATGGAGACGCCAGGTCCGATCACCTCCGAGAGCCCGTAGATATCGTACGCCTTGATGCCGAGGGATTTCTCGATCTGGGCGCGCATCTCTTCGGTCCACGGTTCTGCCCCGAAGATGCCTGCCCTGAGCTTGAGCCTTGAGCGGTCGATCTTCTCCTCGATGAGCGCCTCACCAAGGTAGGCTGCGTAGGAGGGGGTGCAGGCGATGGCCGTCGACCCGAAGTCCTCAAGGAGTTGCAACTGCTTCCTGGTGTTGCCGCCGGAGATCGGGATGACCGAAGCGCCGACCTTTTCCGCTCCGTAGTGCACGCCGAGGCCGCCGGTAAAGAGTCCGTAGCCGTAGGCGACCTGGACGATATCGCTTTTCGTGATACCGGCCATGGTGAGCGAGCGGGCGACCACCTCCGACCACATCATGATGTCGTTATGGGTGTAGCCGACTACGGTCGACTTGCCCGTGGTGCCGCTTGACGCATGGAGGCGCACCACATCCTGCTGCGGCACGGCGAAGAGGCCGAACGGATAGTTGTCGCGCAGGTCCTGCTTGGTGGTGAAGGGCAGGTTCTGCAGCTCATCGACCGTACGGATGTCGCCCGGCTCGATGCCCATCTCCTGCAGTTTGTTCCGGTAGAAGGGGACGTTGAAGTAGACCCGTTCGACCATTTGCCGAAGCCGTTCGCCCTGCAGCTCGGCAAGCTGGTCGCGTTCCATGCACTCGTGATACTCGTTCCAGATCATGGATGGTGAAGTTAGGTGTTGGAGAGCTGCAGTCCCTCGCGGAACGCTCTGATGTTGATGTCGATGATCTCCTGGCCCTTTGCCCCGAAGAGGGCGTTGATTCCCGCCTCGAGTTTTTCCGGGGCGATCCCGGTGAAGGGCGCACCCGCGCCGAGCATGACCATGTTCGACGCCCGCGCACTTCCTGCCTCGCGGGCAAGCGCAGCGGCATGGACCAGCACCGGATGGCCGGTTCCTTCGAGCCGGGTGACGATCTCCTCCAGCGGCGGGTAGCCGGGCATGTTCACGAACGGTTCAAGGGAGGTGACCACGTGTCCTCCCGGGGCGAGGTACGGAAGGTAGCGCAGGGCCTCCAGCGGTTCGACCGACAGGATGAGATCCGCAGTGCCGAGTCCGATCAGGTCGGCGTAGAGTTCGTGGTCCGCGATCCGCAGGTGCGACTGCACCGCGCCACCCCGCTGGCTCATGCCGTGCACCTCCGCCTGGCGGATCTCGAGCCCATCCTGGAGGGCGGCCCAGTCGATGACCGCGGCGATGCTGAGGATTCCCTGGCCGCCAACACCTGCGAGTATGATGTTTTTCTGCATGTCCGTTTACTTCCCTGCGGCCGCGGCGCGGCGTTTTTTCTTTGCTGCCGATTCGATGCACTCACGCTGAACGATGACTACCGAGACCCCGTCATAGCCCAACTCTTCGCGGAGTACGGCTACGTTCTCCTGAAGATGCTGTTTCAATGGAATGATCGTCCTGATGTGCTGTTCATCGACGCCGAGTCCCCGACAGATCTGCACCAGCCGGGAGCCGGATGCCGACGAGTGCTGTCCGCCGGTCATGGCGGTGGTGTCGTTGTCCGCGATGATGACCGTTACCGGGGATCGGTCGTTGATCGCGTCGAGCAGACCGGTCATGCCCGAATGGGCGAAGGTGGAGTCCCCGATCACGCAGGCCGCCGGCCGCAGCCCGGCGTCGGCCGCGCCTTTTGCCATGGTGATGGAGGCTCCCATGTCGACGCAGGTGTGGATCGCACTATAGGGCGGCAGGGCACCGAGCGTGTAGCAGCCGATGTCGGAAAAGACGTGGTGCTCGGCATGCTCCTGCATCGCGATGTTGATCGCGTCGAACATGTCGCGGTGACCGCATCCCTTGCAGAGTTCCGGCGGTCGGTTGACGACGATCTCCGGAACGGAAGCGGTTTCAGGCGGCTTGACGCCGAGCGCCGAGGCCACGAGGTCGGTCGTCAGTTCGCCGTCGCGCGGCAGGGCTCCGTCCATCCGTCCCCGCACCTTCGGAGATCCGAAGTAGCCCCTGAAGAGCTCTTCGTAGACCGGATAGCCCTCCTCGACGACCAGTACACTGGAGCAGGCGTCGAAGAGTTCGTCCACCTGGGTCCGGGGCGGCGGATACTGCCCGATTTTCAGTACCCGGCAGTCGATTCCATTGGCGCGGCGGGCCTCCATCGCGTAATTGAATCCGATGCCGAAGGCGATGATTCCCAGCGGACCGGACCCTTCGACCGGCCGGTTCAGGAACGATGATTCCGAAAGCGCTTCGAGCATCGGCTGGAGGCCGAGCAGGTGGCGGTACTGCGCCCTGGCGTTGTGCGGCATGAGCACGAACCGTTCCGGGGCGTTCTCGGCGTTCATCGCGTTCTGCTCCATCGGCCTCCTCCGCTCGACCCCGGCGCGGGAGTGTGACAGGCGCGTGGTCATCCGGACGATGACCGGCAGGCGAAGCGCTTCAGACAGCTCGAAGGCGTGGGGCATCGCATCGTAGAGCTCCTGCTGTGAAGCCGGTTCGAGCACCGGTACCATGGCGAAACGGCCATAGACCCTGCTGTCCTGCTCGTTCTGCGACGAGTGCATCGAGGGGTCGTCGGCCACGGCGAGCACCAGCCCTCCGTTCACCCCCGTGATCGCGGAGTTGATGAAGGCGTCGGCCGCGACGTTCAGTCCAACGTGTTTCATGCACACGAGGCAGCGCTTTCCGGCGTAGGACATGCCGAGCGCGGCTTCGTAGGCGGTCTTTTCGTTTGTCGACCATGAGGAGCGCACCTCGCCTTCTCGGGCGGCGTCAGCGCGCTGGATGTATTCGGTGATTTCGGTGGATGGCGTGCCTGGATAAGCGTACACGCCCGAGATGCCTGCATCGAGAGCTCCCTGGGCGACAGCCTCCGCACCGAGTAGCAGTTGTCGGTTCATTCGCGGTTCGTACTGATTGGCCCCGAGGGGCACGATGAATTAAGGTTAAAGATCAGAAAATTTTTCTTCCTAAATGAGGGAAAAAAATGGCCACCCCGTTGTTTCGGTTCGACGGGGCTTTCATCTTTTCCGATTGATCGGTAACTTTCATTCGTAAAGCATCCCGTGTCGTCCTCCCCCAGTCGTTCCGACCGGAAGCGTGATCCGTTCCACAACAGATCGAAGGAGGATGCCATGCCCGCCACCATTTCTGTCAATGAGCTCCGAGCCGGTGATGTGCTGCTCTATCACGGGGAGTCCGCCGTTTCTCAGTTGATCCAGTGGTTCAGCGGTTCCGAGTACAGCCACTCGTCGATCTTCGACGGCGCAGCGGTCGTCGAAGCGGTCGCCGAGGGAATCGTGCGCAGAACGATCGATGAATCCCTGGCCCACACCCGCTATGTCGATGTCTGGCGGCTGAAGAAAGGTGGGCATGTGCTTGGGGAACCGGAACTGCCCGCAGCGCCGGTGCTCGACGTCACCGCGCGGTATGCCGCCCAGGGGGGGCGCTTCTCCTACGAGGAGCTTCTCCTGCTCGCACTGCTCTGCACCACCCGGAGAGTGCCGCTTCCCTTTCTGCGCTGGGCGCTCGACGCCGCGGCCTCGCTGCTGAACGACCTGATCGACGAAGAGCGCGAACCGATGGTCTGTTCGGAGCTCGTGTTCCGCTGCTTCTCGGAAGCCGGACCGGAGTACTCTCCCCGCATCCGGGGGGTCGACCTGCGGGCAAAGCTGGAGTACCTGCACCTGCCCGGACAGCCGAAGCGCTCGATGTCGGCGGCCGACCGGGAAGTGGCCGCCTTCCTCGACAAGTACGCGGCGGCCAAGCGGATCCGCTCGCGGGACGAACTGCTTCTTGCCGCAGTCGAAGCAGATCCGAACTTCGTCACCCCTGCCGACCTGAAACGAAGCCCCGATTTCACGAAGTTCGGCCGCCTGCAGCATCCGACATGACTGCGGTTGCGGCCACCCCTCGTTTTTCCTGAATTCGATGGCCGGCCACACCGACAGCGATCTTCACCGGATCCTGATGATCCGCCTGGTGCGGTCGATCAACGGAGGTGGGCTCAGGGTGAGCTCTTCGATGGTTGTTCCGTCCCTGATCGGGATGACGATGGTTTTCATGCCGAGGGTGCCGTTCCGGTACTCTTTGGCGATGATCTTGTCTCCGTAGATCACGACGCCGAGCATCTCCTCGCTGCCGTTGACCTTCATGAAGGAGTCCTGTTTTTTTGCCAGGTACTCCCCCCCTTTGTCCGTTCCGGGAAAGGTGACCAGGGCGGTCATGAGAATGAGCGCGGTGACTTTCCTGTCGAACATCCTGCTGATCAGCGAGCGCTTTTCAGGTGGCGAGTCCGCATCCGCGCCATCCGTTTTCTCTGGTGCGTTGCCCTCCGTTGTATTCCTGATGGAAACCGCAATGGCGACCACCAGCAGGATCGCTGAAATCAACAGGAAAAGCCTTCGGGTTGAATTATCCGCCGGGTCGACGAGCGACAGGACGATGAACATCAGCACCACTCCGGTCAGGATGTTCGAACTCGCCAGGTAGTGCAGGCCGGGGATCCTCTGTCCGGTCGAACGGTCCAGGAGGAAAAGCAGTTTGTCCAGAATGGCGTCAAGGATGTGGATCCCCGCATACAGGATGCCCAGGATTGCGGCTATCGAAGAGATGTTGCCCGGACTCAGCGAGATCAGGCCTGGGGGAATACCGAAATAGCTGCAATACCCGGTTTCGGTGAGGTAGGTGATAAAGTAGATGTACGGGGTCAGCAGGATCAGCATGATTGCATCCCCGGACAATTTACCTGTATTCATGGTCGTTGCTGATTAGCCGTTGATCAGGTAACGAACGGATTCCCCTCAATTCTCCCGTCGATAACCATCGTCCCGTGATCCTTTGTGTCCCCTTTTCTCAGAATCCTCGGGATATGGGCTGCTGGGTTGCATATCCGGCTCATATCGCTGTCGTCGGCTCTTTCTTCCTGAACTCGATGACCAGCCACGCTCCTTCGTAGCCGGCATGGGTGACCCTCATTCCGGCCAGGAAGACCGGCAGGACCACCCCTTTCTGATAGTTGCCGATCCGCACGGTCATCGAGTCGCCGATCTGGGACACGTTCGCTTCCATGCGGTTGTCCGACACGAACGGCAGGCGGAGCCTCATCTGGTAGTGGCCTTCACCGGCCTTCACGATCTCCACATGCTCTTCGTGGTAGAAGATATCGAGCGGATTGCGATCACCATAGACCGTCTCTCCTACCTTCCTGAGCATCTCAAGGCCAAGCACCTCCGAGCTGAACATCGGGACTTTGGTGATCGGGATCGGCGCGAACGAGCTCTCGATCTGTTCGATGTACTTTTTCTGGATCTCCTTCCAGCCCTTGAAGTACTGGCCGTCGACGTCGTCCATGTAGACACGGTTGATGATGATCTGGTCGACCGTGATATTGTAGAGGTTCAGGTACGTGAGTGCCCGCATCGACTCCTTGATCACCATTTTTTCGGGATTCATGACGAGGCGCACCGTCGTTTTCGACGCATCCGACAGCAGTTCGATAATGCCGTCGATCGACGAGAAAAGGTGGTCGACCTGGTCGTAGACCTCCGACTCCGGCACGAAATCGTGCAGTCGTCCGATCCGTTTCGAGAGCGGGCGGATCATCGGCTTGACCACGAACTTTTCGAGGTTACGCATCAGCTTGAGCATCCAGCCGAAGGTCTCGGGTATGGAGAGCAGGCGCAGGGTCTCGCCGGTTGGCGCGCAGTCCACCACCAGCAGGTCGTACTCGTTCGACTCGTTGTAGCGCTTGATGTAGGAGAGCGAGAAGAGCTCCTCCATGCCGGGGAGCACCCCCATCTCCTCGACGTAGATGCCCTGGATGCCCTGGACTGCCATGAGGTGCGCGAAATGTTCACGGACGATCTCCCAGTTGAGCGACAGGTCGCCGTAGACACTCACCTCCTGGCCGAAGAGGTTTTCCGTGATCTTCACCGGTGACGGCCCCAGTTCGATGTCCAGCGAATCGCCCAGGCTGTGCGCCGGATCGGTTGAGATCACCAGCGTTTTGTACCCCATGGCCGCTGCTCGTACGGCGGTTGCCGCAGCGATGGAGGTCTTTCCGACTCCGCCTTTGCCGGTGAATACGATGTTCCTCATGGCTCCTCCCGATGGTGGATGTTGCGGTATAGAGCAGCTTCATGTGTTCTAACCGTGCTGGCAGCCTGATAATTCATGTGGCCGATCTTGTTTCCGGTTCGATGGCGCAAGACATATTTTTTAAAAAAAATGATACCCCCCACCCGTATCGTTGTGAGCTTATGCTTAAAAGTTGCATATTACCAGTAATGAAGTCGGCGCTGCAGGGCGCACGTGACCTGAAGTTCACCTATCTGGCTCGACCAACGGTCGGGATTCCGTTGCGGTTGCATTTCTGAACGTTTCATGGCTTCACCTATTTGCCAGACACTCCTCGATTTCACCAACATATGGCCCTAAGGGGTATATTACCTTTATCGGGATCGGCAATCGGGACTCTGCTGTTATTCACAATTGAAAACCCTGAACCCTTATGGCAAAGGTCGTCGTTTTAGGTGCCGGTGTCGCAGGCCATACCTGTGCCTCGTTTCTCAAGAAGAAGCTCGGCAAGCATCACGAGGTCGTCGTCGTCAGTCCGAACAGCTACTACCAGTGGATTCCCTCCAATATCTGGGTCGGCGTCGGACAGATGAGCATCGATCAGGTCCGTTTCAAGCTGCAGAAGGTCTATGACCGCTGGGGGATCATCTTCAAGCAGGCAAAGGCGGTTTCCATCCATCCGGACGGCGATGCCGAACACGACAAGGGGTTTGTGACCATCGAGTACACTGACGAGCAGTACTCCGGGCAGACCGAGACCGTCGACTACGACTATCTGGTCAATGCTACCGGTCCGAAGCTGAACTTCGAGGCAACCGAAGGGCTCGGCCCCGACAAGAACTCCCTTTCCGTCTGCACCTACAGCCACGCGGCCCATGCCTGGGAGCAGCTTCAGGAGAGCATCAGGAAGATGCAGAACGGCCAGAAGCAGCGCTTCCTCATCGGCACGGGCCACGCCATGGCCACCTGCCAGGGCGCCGCGTTCGAATACATCCTGAATGTGGCTTACGAGATCTCCAAGCTCGGCCTCAGCAAGATGGCCGAAATCACCTGGATATCGAACGAATACGAACTCGGAGACTTCGGCATGGCCGGAGCCTTCATCAAGCGCGGCGGCTACATCACGCCGACCAAGGTATTCACCGAATCGCTGCTCGCCGAGTACGGCATCAAATGGATCCGCCGTGCAGGTATCTACAAGGTCGAGCCTGGCCTCGTCCATTACGAGAACCTCGACGGCGAAATGAAGACACAGGAGTTCGATTTCTCCATGCTGATCCCCTCCTTCTCCGGCGTCGGTCTGACGGCCTTCGACAAGAGTGGCGCCGACATCACCGACAAGATGTTCCTGCCGAACAAGTTCATGAAGGTCGATGCGGACTACTCGGCAAAGCCCTTCGACGAGTGGGCAGCCGGCGACTGGCCCACGATCTACCAGACGCCGCTGTATAAGAACATCTACGCTGCGGGCATCGCATTCGCGCCGCCGCACCCGATTTCCAAGCCCCAGACCAGCCCCAACGGGCGCCAGATCTTTCCGACCCCACCCCGTACCGGCATGCCCTCCGGCGTTATCGGCAAGATTGTCGCCCTCAACATCGCCGAGCAGATCAAGGGCGGCCACAAGGAGCACCACCACAAGGCGTCGATGGCCCGCATGGGCGCGGCCTGCATCGTCTCCGGCGGCTTCGGCTCCTTCGACGGCCTCGGTGCTTCGATGACCATCTTCCCGATCGTGCCTGACTGGGAGAAGTATCCTGAATGGGGCCGCGACATGACCTATTCGGTCGGCGAAGCGGGTCTTGCGGGTCACTGGCTCAAGTTCATCCTGCATTACCTCTTCTTCCACAAGGCGAAGGGGTATCCGTTCTGGTACCTCATTCCGGAGTAGGAAGCAACCGGATTCAAGACACTGACTTCAACCTAAAACTCATGAACCATGGGTAACTACAAGATCAAGGCCTATTACGACGAAGCCTACCCTCCGGTGCCCGATTCGGCCACGCTGTTCTGGCGCAAGTTCGTGCCGTGGCAGATCATCAGGTTTTTCATCCTGAACTTCAAGATGATCCGCATCGTCGCCGGCGGTCACTCCTGACCTCCACCGTTTCTTCTCCTGCCATTGCCCCCGGTACCTGCCGGGGGCATGGGCACTCCCTCCAGCGCAGGTCATCCAAGCCCGAAGGCGACGATTGCAAAACCTGCATCCGTACCTTATGTTGAACGATACAGAAACGGCATGTATGGAGCGGATTCTCCATTCCGTCGGAGATTGTTGCGTTGTTCCCCTCTCTTCCAACCCTGGCTCGACGAGCGATGCACGTGTCGGGCAACGGCATGGGCTTCATCCCGGATCAGGGGGGCGCCCTGTCCTGCTCTTCCCTTTGGCTGGCGACTGGGGGGCGAATCATGACAGGCTGAACACCATGCATGCCGGATCAGTAAGTCTTCAAGCCATGAAACCGACAAGGCAATGGAGGTATGGATGAGTTCCGCCATCGACAAAAATCTCGAAAGATTCAAGGGCGTCCTGATCTTCTCGGGTTTGTTCAATTTAGTGCTCGCCGCGCCACTTATGGTGCCAGGGTTGTTCAAACAGTATCTGGAGCTGTTCTGGTCACTGAACAGCGCGTTGCGTCTCGGCGGTCATGGCCCGGTCGTTCCTGCAGACGGGGTCTACGCCCTGCTTGTGAACACCGCCGGGATCGATCTGGTGCTGATCGGCTGTTTTGTCCTGTACGCTGCGGGCGATCCGGCGGGACGGCGGTTTATTCCGCTCGCGAATGCTGTCGGTCGAACTCTTTTTGCCGGCATCATCACCTACTACGTGATCGTCCATGATATCCCGCGAATCGTTTTGCTGATCGGCGGTATCGACCTGTTCATCAGCGTGCTGTTCGTCCGGCACCTGGTGTTGCTGACTTCGCTTCCGAAGGCGGACAAACGGTAAGTCACGAACAATGTCTGCCGAATTTCCGCTCCGAACTGGCGCCGGATCAGCCAGGTATGGACGAACCGGTGAAGTTTAGGCCGGAGGAGTAGTGCCGCGTTTGAAGACTCGCGGCCTGGGGGACGCCCCGGCAGCGAAGAGGATCGCTTGTGACCGTCTGCAACGGCTTGCCGATCGGAAGTCCGGCGTGTCGGTGAGCAAAAGATTGGCAGCAGGTATCAAGCAGGCGCATCGAAGATGAGTGAAGAGCGGATAACATGAACCCAGACCTTGAACGATCATGGAAAAAAGCGGCACGGATCTTTCCGTTTTTATCGACAGGGCGCTGGCCAGCGGGATCGGGCGTGATCGTATCCGGGCGGCCCTCCTGCAGGCCGGATGGCAGCAGGAGCCGGTTGACCGTGCCCTGGCGGAATATGCCGACATCGATTTTCCCGTTCCGGTGCCAAAGCCGAAGCCGTATCTTTCGGCAAGGGAGGCGTTTTTTTACCTCCTGCTTTTCGCCACCCTGTATGTCAGCGCGTTCAATTTCGGGAACCTCCTGTTCGTATTGATCGATCAGGCGTTCCCTGATCCCGCCGTGCCGAACCTGTTCCAGGAATTGGTGGCCTCACGGATCAGGAGCGCGGTAGCGTCCCTGATCGTGGCGTTTCCGGTGTTCCTGTATCTGTCGGCGAAAATTTCCCGCGAACTGCTGAGCACTCCTGCAGGCCGTGTTTCGGGGGTTCGAAGATGGCTGACCTACCTGACGCTGTTCATTGCGTCGGGGATCATCATCGGCGACCTTTCGGTTCTGATCTTCAATCTGCTTGGCGGCGAACTGACCGTGCGGTTCATGCTCAAGGTGTCTGTGGTCGGAGCGATCTCCGGAACCGTGTTCATCTATTATCTCAGGGGTTTGCGTCGAGAGGAGGTGTCGTCATGATGGCACGTGGCAACGGACGCCTGCTCGCCGTCATCGTATCGCTCTGCGTGATTACGGCGATCGCCAGGGGCCTGTTCGTTCTCGGTCCCATTGAGGAGCAGCGTGACCTGAGACTGGACCGGCAACGAATCGCGGACCTGCAGCGCATCGTTGCCGCGGTCGATGCCTACGCGGACGCCAACAAATCCCTGCCCGAGAGTCTGGACGCGCTTGGCAAGACACCTGGTTTCGTGCTCGATATCGCTGATCCGGAAAGCGGGAAGCCATACGGGTACACGAAACGGTCGTCCGATACCTACGAGCTTTGCGCAGAATTCGCCATGCCCTCCGGAGCGGAGACGGATTTCCAGTGGGCACACCGTTCGGGACGCAGCTGTTTCCTCCTGAGGGCTTCCAAAGGGGCCCGATCGCAATAATGGACTCGGACGGAAAGGGGGCGGGCGGGAGTTCACGGATTTTGCCCGTGGACTGTCCGAACCGATTGAGCTGTATGCTGCGGATTACCGGCTGAAGCGGCCGGCACTCCCGAACCAGGGGAGGCCCTTCCCGCTTCGCTTCCAGGGAAACCGGTATTTCCGGCAACTTCCAGCCAGCGTCATGTGGTTCTTGGGTTATCAACCACGTTCAGAAACTCAAACTTGACGAACGATGAAGGTATCAGACAATTGCCTCGAACTGATCAGGAAAAGCGAAAGCTTCAAGGCTTACCCGTATCGCTGCCCGGCCGGGATCCCAACCATCGGCTACGGCTCCACCCGCTACCCCGATGGTCGTGCCGTCAGGCTTTCCGACCCGCCCATCACCAAAGAGCAGGCGAACGATCTCCTCTTTGCCACGCTTGGCGAGTATGAAAACGCCGTCACCCGCTACGTCACCGTTCCCGTCAACCAGAACCAGTTCGATGCCCTGGTCGATTTCGCCTACAATGCAGGAGCGCAGAACCTCCGTAAAAGCACCCTTCTCAAGCACCTCAACAAAGGCGACGCTACCAGAGCCGCCAAAGAGTTCGGCAAATGGATCTATGGAGGCGGTAAGGTCCTGAAAGGGCTGGTCAAGCGTCGGGAGGCCGAGCGGGAGCTGTTCGAGCGGATGGCATGAACGGATCCCCAGGTGATTTGACATTCCAGCCCGAAGCATTGAGCCTGATGCAACCGAAGAACATCGGGATGCCCGACGGTGGCTGAACGGACGAGGCGTTCCGCACACCCGGTTGCCGTATGGCGTACGAGCGGATTGGACAGCACCGGCCCGGTAACACCGGGATGGAAGGACCCCTGAGCGTGAAGCGCGGGAGGAGATACAGGAGTTGTTGCGCTCACGACAACGTGGTGCCGCCAGAGGGGGAGGCTGGAGAAGCCTCCCCCTCTGGCGACTGCGGGTCGGGCAACTGGTCAGTCACGCATCGGGAACATGCCGGCGACGCAGATGATGGCGGACGGTTTTCCCAGCTCGTAGCCGAATCTCGGTTTGCCCTGTTCATCCTTTTCGCGCAGGTCGGGCAGGGCGAAGGTGTGCATGCCGTCGCCACCGTACATGGTGCCGAGGAGGGCGAAGAGAGCCTGGTTCTGGCTGATCTGCAGAATCTGTCCGGCGCAGAACGCCCAATCCTTCGGGGCGAAATTTCCTGCGAACAGCATGATCTGGGCGAGGGTTCCTTCCATGGTTGTCTCCTGAGGGTTGATGAAACAATCTGTCCGGGGGCTCTGGGGGCTCATCGGACACCTGGGCGCATCCCACCATTGGTACGGGTTTGCGCCATGATTCCCTGCCGTGGGTTTATGGCGCATCTATAACTTACGAATATTATATCAGAAAGACGCGGGCATTCAGGAAGCATCGCAACATGCGGCGATGCCGCCCTCAGCGGTGCCGGCCCCTCGGGTTTGGGCTGGCAAGGGTCTTTTCCAGCCAGTCGATAGTGGCGGAGAGCGCCTGGCGTGAAGCGGCGGCGGTTTCGGTGTTGTCGGACCCGGTCCAGGAGTGTCCGGCCCGGTCGATGAGCATGAGGTCGACATTCACGCCGGCAGACTTGAGGCGGTTGTGGAACTCGATGGACTGCTCCGGTGGTACGGTCGTGTCCGCGGTGCCGTGGATGAGCAGGACCGTCGGGTCGTTGCGGTCGATCCAGGTGACCGGGCTCGACATTTCGATGATTCCCGGTGGGCAGCCCTCCGGGGTACAGCCGAAGAAGTTGAGCGGGCCAGTGGTCTCAGCAGCGGCTTGTGGGGTTCCCGCCGCCCCTGCCCCGTGCGCCGATGCTGCGGCCTGACTGAACATCCTGGACATGTCGTACGGGCCGTACCATCCCGCGAACCCCTGGACACGGTCGGACTGGGCGGGGTCGTTCCGGTCGGCTGGTTCGAACTTAGGGTCGTCGCCGGTGAGCGCAACGAGCGCGGCCAGGTGTGCCCCTGCGGAGGCGCCCCAGAGCGCGACACGTTTCCTGTCGATGCCGTAGCGGCCGGCGTTCGCGCGCAGGAACCGGATAGCGGCTTTGATGTCATGCAGGGCTGCCGGGAACTTCGCTTCACCGCTCAGCCGATAGTCGACGGAAGCAACAGCGAAACCTCGTGCGGCCAACTCGGCGAGCACTGCGGGAAAGTTATCGTAGTGCCCGGTCACGCGCTTGTTGCCAACGGTCCAGCTGCCGCCGTGCACGAAGACGACGAGCGGACGGGTGCCGGTGCCAGCCGGGAGGTACAGGTCGAGAAGCAGGGGACGGTAGCCGGGCACCGTGGCGTAGGCGAGGTCGGGATGAACGGTTACCTTGCCGATGCGTATCGTCGGCTTCGGCAACCGGTCGGTGTCGACCGGCGAGGCCGAAATCGGGATCACCCCTTTCGGTGCGGCCTGGCTGGTCACCGAGAGTGCCGACATCAGCGTTGCGAGCAGGAGATGGAGGAGGTATCGGGGCATTCGCTGGGCGGTTTCGTGTTGTTCGTTACCGGTACTCGACGACTTCATCGAGGGGCTTGCGGGTTTTTGGCCTGGTTTCGGTGTCGGGCGAGGCGTAGCCGAGCGGGGTGATGGCGAAGATCTCTTCGTCGGGGGTGAGCTGGAGCACCTTGTGCAGCAGCACGGAGTCGAAAGCCGATATCCAGCAGGTGGCGACACCCTCGGCGTGTGCGGCGAGCACGAGGTGGTCCATGGCGATGGCCATGTCGGTTTCGAGCGAGTTCCAGCTGTCTGCCGGTCGTACCCATGCGGCGTTGCGGTCGCCTTTGACGATGAGTATCTGCGGGGCCTGCCGGAACCACTCCCGATCGTAGCACGCGCGCACCTCGTCAAGCTTTTCGGGAGAAGTGATAACGAGGAACTTCCATGGCTGGAGATTCTTGGCGGAGGGGGCGAGCCGTCCGGCGTCGAGGATGCGGGTGAGCACATCAGGTGGCACCGGCGCCGAAGGGTTGTAACCCCGCGAGCTTTTGCGCGTAGTGACGAGTTCGTGGAAATCCATGGTTAGGTATCTCCCGCCAGGTGGTTGAGTATTTCAAGGTCGCCACCCTGGCCGATGGCGATGATGGTGCCTTTTTTCTGGATGATTTCCGCCGGGCGGGGGCTGGTGTGCAACTCGCCTCCGGGCAGCTTGTAGCCGACGACGTTGATCCTGTGGTTGTTGTACAGGTCGACCTCCTGGAAAGATTTTCCGACCAGGGTGGAGTTTTCGCTGATCAGGAACTGGGCTATCCTGAGGTTGAGGTTGCTGGCGTCGCTGAGTTCGTCGAGGTACTCTTCGAGTTCGGGTTCGATGAGGAGGTTTGCCATGCGCTTGCCGGCTGAGCGGTAAAGCATCACCACCTTTTCGGCGCCCGCCCGGAGCAGCTTGCTTTCCGATTCCTCGCAGTCTGCCCTTGCCACGATGTGGAGGTCGGGTCGGAGGTTCCTTGCCGTGAGCACGATGAAGACGTTTTCGGAGTCGTTTCCGGCGGCTGCGATGAGGCCTTTGGCCCGGTGCAGGCCGGCGTCGACCAGGACGGCTTCGTCCGCGGCGTTGCCCTTGATGGCCAGGTCTCCGTTATCGCGGGCCCTGAGTACCGGTTCGATGGTGTTGTCGATGACGACAAACGGGATGCCTTTCGCTTTCAGTTCCTCGGCAACGTTACCGCCGAGGCGGCCGTGGCCGCAGACGATGAAATGTTCGTTCAGCTTGCGGAGCATGCGTTGGATGCGTTGTTGTTCCCAGTGTTCGCGCCATTCGCCTGACAGGAGAAAGACGGCGATATTGGTCAGGGTGAAGAAAAAGAGGCCGGTGCCGCTCATGATCAGAACGATCGTGAACATCTTGCCTGCGTCGCTGAGGGGATGAACTTCGCTGAACCCGACGGTCGCCACGGTGATGACGGTCATGTAGACGGCGTTGAGCAGCGACATCTTCTCGAGGGACATGTAGCCAACCGTTCCGGTCACGATCAGCAGTGCCACGCTGAAGAGCGAAACCGAAAAAAGCCGTAAGGCTGAAAACTGTTGTGCTTCCCTGGTCAATGTGCAGTGATGGTCATGGTGTTCAGGACGGCCGTCACATCTGGCGGACAGTTCCGAAATCGTTCGAAATGCTCTGGAACATCTTGTTGGTCGCGGTCTGCATGATGAGCGACATGCCGGCGTTGGTCATCACCCGGATGATCTGTTCGGGGATGATGCGGAATGCCGGATAGAGTATGAACTTCACGTCGATCCTCAGGTCGAAATCGACCCTGGTTTTGTTGCCGGCCAGCGGCAGGAAGAGCATGTCTGCCGAAGCCTTGCCTTCAAACAGGTACTTTTCCGGGTTTTCCAGATTCTCCTCGACCGGATGGTGGCGCCACGTGATCTTTCGTCCAACGGTATATTCACTGATCATCTCTTCGGTCAGCTCTTCGACATCGATGCCCTCGTTCTCCTGGGGGAGCTCCAGCAGGAGTTCGTCTGCCTGTTTTACGTTGAAGACGACGTCGAAAGGGTTGTTCTGCGGGTCGGTTACCCGGAAAAGCCAGCGGTAAGCGTCATCGCCCAACGGCTCGACACTGTGGCAGAAGGGGTTGAACCCGAGGATCTTCTTCTGGTCCGAGAGGTAGTTGACGGTCCTGTCGAACTCGCCGTGAAACACCCATTGACCGTGGCTTTTGCCTGTGGCTTCCATTTCCATGTTGGCATTCTCTCCATTTCTGTCGGCGTGCTGTCAAGCCGTTGGCGGTTATATCCCGTAAAAAATATACACACTCTCGGGCTCCTCTGAAAACCTGTTTCGAGTCCGGGGCTGCAGCGTCTGCCTGAGTGCTCCATGGTGTCGACCTCATGGCATGGTGAAAATAGCATCAAACAGCTCGGGTCCGGCGCCCGTCAGGACTCCCGATTCAGGCGGTTTCCGCCTGCAGGCGTTCGGCCTGGTCGTGCAGACGCAGAGCCTGGATGACGCTGTCGAGCTCTCCCTGCATGATCTGCGGGAGGGCATGGCTCGTAAAGCCGATGCGGTGGTCCGTGACCCTTGACTGGGGGAAATTGTAGGTTCTGATCTTGGCGCTCCGGTCGCCGGTGGTCACCATCGAACGCCGCAAGTCGGCGCGATGTTTCTGCTGCTCGGCGATCTGGATGTCGTAGAGTTTCGCCCGCAGCATTTTCATGGCCCGCTCCCGGTTCTGGAGTTGGGATCGCTCTTCCTGGCAGGCGACGACCAGACCACTCGGCATGTGGGTGATCCTGACGGCTGTTTCAACCTTGTTGACATTCTGGCCTCCCTTGCCGCCGCTCCGGAAGGTATCGATCCGCAGGTCCTCCTTGCGGATTTCGACATCTACCTCTTCGGCCTCGGGAAGCACGGCCACGCTGGCGGCAGAGGTGTGGATGCGACCCTGGGTTTCGGTTTCCGGGACGCGCTGGACCCGGTGCACGCCGCTTTCGAATTTCAGGATGCCGTAGACGTCGTGGCCGCCTATTTCAAGAACGGCCTCCTTGACGCTTCCGGGAACAGAGCCTTCGCTGACCTCGATGAGCTGGCAGCTCCACCCTTGCCGTTCGGCGTAACGCTGGTACATGCGCATGAGGTCTGCTGCGAAGAGCGTGGCCTCGTCACCCCCGGTGCCTGCCCTGACCTCGATGATGGCATTGCGGGTGTCAGCTTCATCCTTTGGCAAGAGAAGCACCTTCAGCTCCTGTTCGAGTTCCGGCATGCGGGCCTGCAGGGCGTCGAGTTCGGCCTGTGCCAGTTCACGCATCGCGGGGTCCTCTTCGCCCTTCACCATCAGGGCGGCTTGTTCAAGCTGAGTTCTGTTGCTCACCCAGGCGTCGTAAGCCTGCACGATCTCCTTAAGACCGCTGTACTCCTTGTTCAGTTTCCGGTATCGCGGCTGGTCGGAGACCACATCAGGGTCGGACAGCTGCTGTTCGAGCGTCTGGTATTTGTCCTTGATGGACTGAAGCTTGTCAAACATGGTCGTGCGCGGCCTGGCGGGTCACTTGTTGATGATGTCGTTGACCATGAAATAGGCGAAAATGGCCAGAAGGAGGGCCATGCCAACCTGCTGGATGCGCATCTTGATCTCGAACGGAATCTCCCTGCCCATGATCCCCTCGATGGCGTTGAGCATGAACTGCCCCCCGTCGAGCGCCGGTATCGGCAGGATGTTGATGACTGCCAGGGAGATCGACAGCACAGCGACGAAGTAGACAAAGCTGATCGGGCCCTGCTCGGCGCTCTGGTTGGCGAGGCGTGCGATCTTGATGGGACCGCCGACCGATTTGCTGATGTCCTCCTGGCCGGAGAAGAGTTTCGTGAAGCCCTGTACGGTCATGACGGTCGTTTTCCAGGTCTGGGAAAGGCCGCTCGAAACCGATTCGCCGATGCCGAGCTTGCGGCGTTCGGTGGGAATGGTCTGTTTCAGCGAGATGCCGATCTTGCCTTTGCTGTTCGGGACCACCTCGGTCGTGACGCTCTTGCCGTTCCTGCGGATCAGCTCGGCGGTCACTTCGCCCGAACCCGGGTTCGGGAGGTACAGCCAGGTGAGCTTGATTTTTTTACCGGCGCTTTTCGAGACGATGTCGACCACTTCTGTCCAGTCGGTCACGTTCTTTCCGTCGATGGCGGTGATGAGCGCTCCCGGTTTGATCCCGGCCGCGGCGGCGGGATCACCGCTCAGGACCTGGTCGACGACCGGAGGCATGACCGGTCGGATACCGAGGGTACGGGTGTCGTTGATGCGGGTGATGATGTCCCTGGGCGCCGTGACGGTAAGGTTCTGGCCTTCACGCTCGATGGTGTACCGGAGGTTGCTGGTGGTGAGGTGTTCCGGGGCGATGGCCTCCTCCCAGTACAGGAGCTTCTGTCCGTTCACGGATACCAGGCGGTCTCCGGTCCTGACCCCCATGGAGGAGAAGACCGATCCTGGCTCGATGAATGCCGGGGTGGTCAGCGGGGTTCGCGATTCGCCGACAATGGCCGTGATACCGACAAAGATGACGGCGGCGAGGACCATGTTCATGCCGACTCCGCCGGCCAGCACGATGAGGCGCTGCCAGACGGGCTTGGCCCTGAACTCCCACGGCTGGGCCGGGGCGCTCACATAGGCGGTGTCAAGGCTCTCGTCGACCATGCCGGCAATCTTGACGTAACCCCCGATCGGGAACGCCCCGATACCGTATTCGGTTTCGCCGATCTTCTTCTGCCAGAGCTTGATGCCGAAAAAATCGAATCCGATGAAGAAGCGGTCCACCCTCATGCCGAAGATGCGTGCGGTGATGAAGTGGCCGAACTCGTGCGCCGTGACGAGGATGAAAATGGCGACGATAAAATAGAAAAGCGTGCTGATCAGATCCATGTTGTTTCGTATCGGTTGCAGTCATTAGGGTCTGCATGCGGCCGCTGCGCAGCATGCAGGGAGTTGTTCTCCGCCGGGATCATGCGATCAGCTTCCCGGCCGTCTTTCGAGCCCACTGGTCGGCCTGGATGTACTCGTCGAGCTCGACCGGTTCCCAGGCGACATGGGCCTGCATGGTCCGGTCCACGAGCTCCGGGATTCCCGTGAATCCGATCCTGCCGTCGAGGAACGCCGCGACGGCGATTTCATTGGCAGCATTGAGCACCGCCGGGTAGGTCCTGGCGGCCTTGAGCGCCTCGTAGGCAAGGCGCAGGCTCGGGAATCTTTCGGTGTCGGGCTCCTGGAAGGTCAGCGTGCCAGATTTGGCCAGGTCGAGCCGATCGATGCCGCTCGGGCACCGCTCCGGCCACGCCATGGCATAGGCGATCGGCGCGCGCATGTCCGGTACGCCGAGCTGCGCCATGACGCACCCGTCAATGTATTCGACCATCGAATGGATGATGCTCTGTGGATGAACCACCACGCCGATCCTGTCGGCAGGCATGTCGAACAGCCAGTGGGCTTCGATCACTTCGAGCCCCTTGTTCATCAGGGTTGCCGAGTCGATGGTGATCTTCGCTCCCATGTTCCATTTGGGGTGCTTGAGCGCCTGCTCGGGGAGTACCTTTCGGATCTCCTCCGCAGGGGTGTTCAGGAACGGTCCGCCGGAGGCAGTGAGGATGACGCGCAGCACATCTTCGTGACGATGCCCGGCCAGGGACTGGTAGATGGCCGAGTGCTCGCTGTCGACCGGGATGATCTCGACACCGTGCTGACGGGCAAGGTCCGAAACGAGCCGTCCGGCGACCACCATGGTCTCCTTGTTGGCGAGGCCGATATGTTTACCGGCCCTGATGGCCGTGACGGTCGGCACGAGACCGGCGGCACCGACAATGGCGGAGATGACCAGCTCCGTCTCTTCGGCGGCGGCGACGGCGCACGCCCCTTCGGTGCCGTGGAGGAGCTCCGGGCACTCTTTGCCAAGGGCGTCACGCAGGGCCTCTACGGATGACTCGTCACGTACCGAGACTACCCTGGGGCGGAACTCCCTGATCTGCTCGACAAGGAGGCCGATGTTGTTCCCTGCGGCCATGCCGGCGACCGAAAAACGGTCGGGGTGCTGCCTGACGACGTCGAGCGTGCTTACACCGATCGAGCCGGTGCTGCCGAGGATAGCGATTGATTTCATGATGAGCGGGACGAAGTTGCCGTAAACGCTATGGATTCATCGGCCTGAATTTATGCTTTTTAACGGCGGGTTACAAGGCGGCGTCAGGCGGGAGATGCGCAAAAAACGTTCCTCCGTTTGTTATCTGTCGAAAATGTGTTATAATAGTGCCCTTTTCAATGGGTCTCTAGCTCAGCTGGTTAGAGCAACTGGTTTACACCCAGTAGGTCGGGGGTTCGAATCCCTCGGGACCCACACCTGCCTGCCCTGCATCCTCACGATCGATCCTTCGCTCTTGTCCCGGCACCGTCGGGTTTTCCGTTCAGTACAGGATTCGGAACCCTTCTTCCGTTGTCTCCAGGTCGGCTTCACGGACGGTGACCGCCGTGACGCGGGCGCGCGATGGGCCTTGGTGCACCTTCCCGAGCAGTTCGTCCACGAGCTCGGGGGCGCCCTGCGCTTCTATTTCGACCGTGCCATCGGGGAGGTTTCGGGTCCATCCGGAGAGGTTTTTCGCGGAGGCCTCACGCACGACGAACATGCGGAAGCCTACGCTCTGCACCAGCCCGCCTACCCTGGCATTAACCCGCTTTTCCATCTGCCGGATCAGTTCGACGACACATCCCTGGACTGGCGGAGCCGTTCCACTGCCTCTTCGAGCGCCTTGCGTTCGTCATCGGGCATCGTTTCGGCTGCAGGGGGCTCGTCTGTCGCCCGGATTGCGTTATCGGCAGGTTGCGGTGCGGGTACATCTTCGCCGTTGACGCAATTGTGGGCGAGGTGCTCCGAGAACTTGTCGGCCGGGCGCTTGCCAAGGATCTCCTCGATCTGGCAGTACTGCAGGATCTCCTTGGAGAGCAGCTCGCGTGCGATCGTCTCGAGTTTGTCGCGGTACTGGGTGAGCATTTCGAACACCCGCTTGCGTGCCGAGTCGATGATGGCCTTCACCTCGTTGTCGATCAGTCGCGCGGTTTCGTCGCCATATTTCCTGTCGACGCTCGGACCTCCGTAATAGGGGTTGTTGCTTTCGAGGAACGAGAGGTAGCCCACCTTTTCACTCATGCCGTAGACCACCACCATGTTATAGGCAATTTCGGTGACGCGCTCCAGGTCGTTCTGCGCTCCTGTCGAAATCTCCCCGAAGATGATCTCCTCGGCGATGCGTCCGCCAAGCAGTCCACATATCCTTGCGACCAGCTCGTTTCTGGTCATGAGGTAACGGTCCTCGAGCGGGATGTTCAGGGTGTAGCCAAGCGCGCTGACGCCTCTGGGCACGATAGAGATCTTCTGCACCGGGTCGTTCTCCGGCATCATCCAGCTGACTATGGCGTGGCCGGCCTCATGGTAGGCCACGATCTGCTTTTCGCGAGGGTTGATCACCTTGTTCTTTTTCTCGAGGCCCGCGATGACCCGCTCGATGGCGTCCTCGAAGTCCTTCATCTCGATCGCCAGCTTGCCGCGACGTGAAGCCAGCAGGGCTGCTTCGTTGGCTGCGTTGGCAATCTCGGCGCCCGCGAAACCGGGGGTCTGCGAGGCCAGGGCCTTCAGGTTGACGTCGGGCGAAAGCGAGAGGTTCTTGGTATGCACCGTGAAAATGTCGATGCGTCCTTTCAGGTCGGGCTTGTCCACCATGATCTGGCGGTCGAAGCGGCCCGGCCTGAGCAGGGCCGTGTCGAGCACGTCGGCACGGTTGGTGGCGGCCATGAGTATCACCCCCTTGTCGGTGGCGAAGCCGTCCATTTCAACCAGAAGCTGGTTCAGGGTGTTCTCCCGCTCGTCGTTCGCACCCATCATGAAGCCTTTGCCGCGACTGCGGCCGACGGCGTCGATTTCGTCGATGAAGATGATGCAGGGCGCCTTCTCCTTGGCCGACTTGAACAGGTCGCGAACCCTGGCCGCGCCGACGCCGACGAACATCTCGACGAAATCCGAACCGCTGATGCTGAAGAAGGGCACGTCGGCCTCGCCGGCCACGGCCTTGGCGAGGAGGGTCTTGCCGGTGCCGGGAGGGCCGACCAGCAGCACGCCCTTGGGCAGCTTTCCGCCGAGTGTGGTATACTTTTTCGGGTCTTTCAGGAAGTCGACCACCTCCATGACTTCGGCTTTCGCCTCGTCGAGACCGGCGACATCCTTGAAGGTGATGCGGGTGTGCTCGTCGAGGTTCTCATAGAGCGCGGCCTTGTTCTTGCTGATGTTCATGAACTGGGAGCCGGGGCCGCCCATCCTGCGGAACATGAAGAAGTAGATGCCGATGAGCAGCGCGAAGGGCAGCAGCCACTGCAGGAGCTCGCCGATCCAGCTGTTGCCGGGCGTTGCCTGGTAGCGGACACCTTTCGATTCGAGCAGTTCGACAAGGCCGTCATCGCGCACGGGGTTGACGAAAACCTCATGGTTCTGGGATGGAGCTCCCGGCAGGCGCAGTCCGTTGGGAGCCGGCTCCTGGGGTTTCTGGGCGGCAGCCGGGAGGGCGTCCTGCTTGAGCTGTACATAGATGCGCTCGGGCGCGATTCGCACCGACTCGATCTTGTTCTCGGAGATGAGGCGTCTGAACTCGCTGTAGGCGATCTCTTTTGAGGATCCTGACCAGAAGAAGGCGAGCTGAAAGCCGATGATCAGCAGGATGACCGCAAGATAGTAGACTACCGAAAACCGGGGGCGGCGTTCGCCGCTGTCGGGTTGGTTTTTATAAGGATTGTTCGGCTTGAATGGATTTTTAGGCATCGAAAGCACTCATGATTAATAAATACGCTGCTGTGGTTCATCGGTTCTCCCTTGCAAGCGCAGGTTAAAAAAACCGATCGGAATTATGTTGTTTCATGTATAAAAAATGACGGGGTTCACGTCCATATACAAGATACATAACCGCAAACGATAAATGTACGCATCGGTCTAATAGTTTCAAAGGTCGGTTTCCGTATCGGCGCCGCGGGACGGTGCCGCAATAAAAGAGGGCTGCGCTTAAGCGCTCTATGGTTATATTTGAAAATTGAATACGTATTGACACAGAGCCTCTTTCCGACGCTCCAGACGAAACAGTTTGCACCATCATGAGTTCAGCAAGAAACAAGACAAACGAACGGATCTCCACACTGAAATCGATGCTCTGCGTCGGTCTCGACAGCGACCCGGTAAAAATTCCGGAGATCTTCACCTCCATGAACCGGCCGGTGCTCGAGTTCAACCGGGCGGTTATCAGGGCGACACGGGACCATGCCGTCGCCTACAAGGTGAATACGGCATTTTACGAGTCGCGCGGCATGCCGGGCATGAGGGATCTCGAAGAAACCCTTTTCGCGCTGCCTCCGGAGTGCCTCAGCATCGCCGACGCCAAGCGTGCGGACATCGGAAACACCAGCCGCCAGTATGCGAAAGCCTTCTTCGAGGCATGGCCGTTCGATTCGATCACCGTGGCCCCGTACATGGGGTTCGATTCGCTCGAGCCCTTCTTTGAGTATGACGACAAACTGGTCTTTGTCTTGTGCCTGACGTCGAACCCTGGCTCAAAGGATTTCGAAGAGGTGGCAATGCAGGACGGCCGGCCGGTCTACCGGGCAGTGCTGGACCGGGTGCGGCAGTGGCAGCGCAACGGCAACGCAGGAATCGTCGTCGGCGCGACAAAGCCGGGCTTGCTCGGTGAGTTGCGGCGGGAGGCCCCCGACCTTTTTTTCCTGATCCCCGGCGTGGGAGCCCAGGGCGGTTCGATGCAGGAGGCCGTGGCACAGGGGGCAGATGCAGATCGACAGAGCGCCGTGGTCAATGTCAGCCGGGCACTTATTTTTCCCGAAGGAGCGTTCCGCTCGGTCGAGGAGTTCGAGGCGGCTGTCGAGAGGGAAGCAAAAAACCTGCATGAGGGGATGGGCGGAATGTCGGCGGATTTTGTATAATGTATATCTATAAAGAATCTATATCGCACGCCGAGCCTTTCCGGATGTATGGGCAATGGCGTACAACATAAATATCATTAACAAGGGACGGAGTATATGTGTGGAATAGTCGGGTATATCGGTCGCCGTGAAGCGGCGCCGCTGCTGTTGAACGGCCTGAAGCGTCTTGAATATCGAGGATATGATTCGGCGGGCATCGCGGTGCTGAACGGGGATATGCAGGTGTTCAAGCGCAAGGGCAGCGTCGGGAACCTCGAGGAGATGCTGAACGTTTCCGGCACCGTGATGCTCGGGGCGACCGCAGGCATCGCCCATACCCGCTGGGCCACCCACGGCGACCCGAGCGACCGCAACGCCCACCCCCACATGAATGTCACGGGGGATATCGCCCTTATCCACAATGGCATTGTCGAGAACTACTCGACGCTCAAGCAGGATCTGATCTCCCAGGGATATGTCTTTAACAGCGACACTGATTCCGAGGTGCTCGTGCATCTGATCGACCGCATCTGGAAGTCCGATCCGTCGCTTGAACTGGAGGCGGCTGTCCGGCAGGCGCTCCGGCACGTCGAAGGGGCTTACGGCATCTGCGTCGTTTCGTCCCGCGAGCCCGACAAGATCGTGGTGGCGCGCAAGGGCAGCCCGCTGGTGATCGGTATCGGCAACAATGAGTTTTTCATCGCTTCCGATGCCGCGCCGATCGTCGAGCACACCAACAAGGTCGTCTACCTTTCCGACGGTGAGATGGCGGTCATCACCCGCGACAACTATACCGTCAAGACGATCGAGAACGTCGAGCAGGAAAAGCGGGTGACCGAGCTCGACTTCAGCCTTGAAAAGATCGAAAAAGGTGGATATGAGCACTTCATGCTCAAGGAGATCTTCGAGCAGCCGGAAGTGATGCGCGATGTGATGCGCGGTCGTGTCCGGATCGATGAAGGACGGGTCCAGCTCGGAGGTATCGAGGACTACCTCGATCGTCTGAAGCAGGCCAAGCGGGTCGTGATCTGCGCCTGCGGCACCAGCTGGCACGCCGGTCTCATCGGCGAGTATCTGATCGAGGAGTTCGCCCGCATTCCGGTCGAGGTCGATTACGCATCGGAGTTCAGGTACCGCAACCCCATCGTGAGTTCAGATGATGTCGTGATCGTCATCTCGCAGTCCGGAGAGACAGCCGACACCCTGGCGGCGCTGCGGCTCGCCAAGGAGAAGGGGGCGATGGTGATGGGTATCTGCAACGTGGTCGGATCAACCATCGCCCGCGAGACACTGTGCGGCATGTACACCCATGCAGGTCCAGAGGTCGGCGTGGCGTCGACCAAGGCCTTTACCGCCCAGGTTATCGTGCTCTTCATGCTGGCGATGGCCCTGAGCAAGGGGCGCACCATCTCGCATGACGAGATCCGCCTGAACCTCCGCGAACTGGCCGAGGTTCCGGACAAGGTTTCGCGCATCCTCGAGCAGAACGACGCGATCAAGGTGATCGCCAACGAGTTCAAGGACGCAAAGAATGCGCTCTACCTCGGCCGGGGTTTCAACTTCCCCGTAGCCCTTGAAGGCGCCCTCAAATTGAAGGAGATCTCCTATATCCATGCTGAAGGATATCCGGCGGCCGAAATGAAGCATGGCCCGATCGCGCTCATCGACGAGGACATGCCGGTGTTTTTCATCGCCACCAGGGACAACACCTATACCAAGATCCTGAGCAATATCGAGGAGGTGCGCAGCAGGAAGGGCCGCGTGATCGCAATTGCCAGCGAGGGAGACCGCGAGGTCAGCCGTCTTGCCGAGCATGTCATCTACATTCCGCAGGCATCGGGACCGGTCATGCCGCTGCTCACGGTCGTCCCGTTCCAGCTGCTTGCCTATCATATCGCCACGCTGCGAGGCTGCAACGTCGACCGTCCCCGGAATCTCGCCAAGTCGGTGACCGTGGAGTGATCGCTTCCGGTGTGGCACCTGTTTGGTGAGGCTGCCTCGTCACCATACGATGAGGCAGCCTCTTTTTTTTGTGCAGACACCGCAATCCCCTTCTCTCCAGTTCTTGGACCGGTAACGGGAATTATTTCGCCAAAGCTGCCGGTTGATTGTTCGAAATGCCGTCAGGCCATGTTTATCCCATCATATAAACCGAGAGCTCATGCAAGGACATATCGTCATCACCGGAGCGACAGGCATTATCGGAAGCGAACTTGCCCGCAGGCTGACCGATGCAGGCAGAAGTGTCGTGGTGTTTGCCCGCTCTCCCGAAGCTGCCGCCGCGAAAATCCCTGGCGCGGCAGGATACGTCAGATGGGATTCGGATATGCAGGGTGGTGAATGGACCCGTTCCCTGGATGGCGCGTATGCGGTCATCCATCTTGCAGGAAAGCCCTTGCTGGACGCGCGATGGACCGAGGAGCACAAGGCGGCCTGCTATGACTCCCGAATCAGGGGCACCCGGTCACTCGTTGCGGCAATGGCCGGGGTATCGAAAAAACCGGAGGTATTTGTCTCCTCTTCGGCGATCGGCTATTACGGTGCTTTCGAGCGTTGTGACGACACCGGCGAGCTTGTTGAATCTGCGCCCGCGGGCACCGACTTTCTTGCGAAGATCTGCCATGACTGGGAGATGGAGGCGTTGCCGGCAGAAAAGCTTGGGATCAGGGTGGTCCTGCTCAGGACGGGTATCGTGCTCTCCACGCAGAGCGGGATGCTGCAGAAGATGATGACCCCGTTCAGCCTGTTCATCGGGGGGCCGGTCGGGTCGGGCAATCAGTGCATCTCGTGGATACATATCGACGACGAGATCGGGGTGATCCTCGAGGCACTCGACAATCCGGAATACCGGGGGCCGGTGAACGCCGTCGCGCCTCAGCCGGTCACCATGAAGGATTTTGCCGGAACGCTGGGGGCCGTGATGAATCGCCCGTCACTTTTTCCGGTACCGAAGCTGGCGGTGCAACTGCTCATGGGTGAAGGTGCTGAATATGCCGTGAAGGGGCAGCGTGTGGTTCCCGGGTTCCTGAGCGGTCACGGCTTCGCCTTTGCATGGACGAACCTGCATGATGCGCTTGCCGACCTTATCGGAAAGGCGAAGTGATGTTCCGGGTGAAAAAAAACGGGCGACTCCTTTCGGATCCGCCCGTCTGAACGTTGATCGAAGCAGGGGCGCTCAGTAGCGCTCTCTCCTCATCGGCCTCTCTTCACGAGGCCTGGCTTCGTTCACCTTTATGGTGCGGCCCTTGAAATCCTTGTCGTTCATGGATTCGATGGCTTCACGGCCTTCGCTGTCGTTCGGCATGTCGACAAATCCGAAACCTTTGGAGCGGCCTGAAAATTTGTCAGTGATGATGTTGGCGCTTTGCACCTGCCCGAACTGAGAGAACGCATCGCGTAAGTCGTCTTCTGAAACACCGTACGGCAGATTGCCAATGTAAATATTCATTGTAGGACGGTAGAAACATGTGCCTTGACAGAAAGAGACGCGATCGAATAACCAAAGGCACCAATTACTCGAGAGCGATCAGCCAACCACTGGCTAATTTAATCACAATTTACCTTAATGTATAGCGGTTTTCAAAATGAAAAACGCCCTGCTTGACGAGAAAAGAGCGTGATTTAATGCGCTTTTCGCCTGTTTTTCTGCCTTTTTCCGGTTTTATCCGGCTTCGTCCAGTCAAACACCTTCCTCTTCGACAAATAACCGGGATAAAATTCCGGACCGTCCCGCTCAACAGCGATTTCCGGATGCTGCCGCCCATAATTCACGACGGGCGGCATGGAAGGCATGCGTCGTAATCCGTCGATATTTCGGTATTATTCTACTGTTTAGTAAGAAAAGTGTGAAAACCCTTGTCAGGGCTTAAAAAATTAATTATCATACCGACGTGTTCATTAATAATTAAGGGGCATCATTCACAATAAACTCTTTTGTTATGTTGAAAAAATTTAGTGCGTCACTGTTGCTGGTTATGGCAGCAATGATGGTCCACGGCACAGGATGGGCTGCCGAGGCTGTCGTGACCGACACCGGCACGACCTCATGGATGCTGACGTCCACAGCGCTCGTTCTGCTCATGGTTCCCGGTCTTGCCATGTTCTATGGCGGCCTTGTTCGAACCAAAAACGTTATCGGAACCATGATGCACAGTTTCGGTGCCATGGTGGTCATCGGTGTTCTCTGGCCGATGCTCGGTTACTCCCTCAGTTTCGGCCCCAGCATTCTGGGCGGTCTTGTCGGATGGGACAGCAAGTATTTCATGCTGCAGGGTATCGATGACACGATCATGAGCACGCAGATCCCTGAATATGTTTTCGCCATGTTCCAGGGCAAGTTCGCGATCATCACCCCTGCGCTGATCGCCGGCGCTTTTGCCGAGCGGGTGAATTTCAAGGGGTACCTTGTCTTTATTGCCCTGTGGTGCATTCTGGTGTACAGCCCGATCTGCCATTGGGTATGGGCTGCTGACGGTTTCCTCTTCAATCTCGGCGCCATGGGCGCTATCGACTTCGCCGGCGGCACGGTCGTCCACATCTCTTCAGGCGTGACGGCTCTGGTTGCGGCGCTTTATCTTGGTGCCCGCAGGGGATATCCGAGAAATGTCATGCATCCGAGCAACCTGGTCATGACCCTCATGGGAGCTGGTCTGCTGTGGGTTGGGTGGTTCGGCTTCAACGCCGGCAGCGCCATCGCCAGCAACCTTGCTACGGCTCGAGCCCTGACGGTTACCCAGATGGCCGCTGCCGCGGGAGCGTTTACCTGGATGGTTGTCGAGTTTCTGCATCATGGCAAGGCGACCAGCCTCGGTGTCGCATCGGGCATTCTCGCCGGCCTGGTGGCAATCACTCCTGCTGCAGGTGTCGTACAGCCTCTTGGAGCCTTTGCCCTTGGCGCTATTGCCGCGGTTGTCTGCTATCTTGCCATCATGCTGAAGGGTAAGCTCGGATATGACGACAGCCTTGACGCATTCGGTGTGCACGGTATCGGTGGTATTGTCGGAGCAATTTGCCTGACCTTCTTCATCCGTCCGTCCTGGATGGCTGACGCAGCGACAAAGGTTGGCGGCAGCTGGACCGTCTGGCAGCAGCTTGGCGTCCAGGCTACGGCGGTCGGTGTCACGATCGTCTATGCGGCAGCAGTTTCGCTGGTTCTGCTCTTCATCGTCGAAAAAACCATCGGTCTGCGCATCAGCGAGAATGATGAAATGTCCGGTCTCGACCACAGCATGCACGGCGAGCAGGGATACGGCCTTATCAACCCTAACTAAAACGAAGCATGAAACTGATAACCGCAATTATACAGCCCGACAGGCTCGACCATGTTCGCGAGGCACTGATTCAGGCTGATATTACGAGGATTACCGTGAGCAGGGTTACCGGTCATGGCCGTCAGGAAGACATTGAGTTCTACCGCGGCCAGAAAATAGCCCCGAACCTGATTCCGAAAGTCCGTCTCGATATCGCTGTAAACGATCAGTTCGTCGATATCACGGTCGATACTATCGTCAAATCCGCAAGGCATGGCGCTGGAGGAGCGATCGGCGACGGCAAGATCTTCATCACGACGATGGATGAATGCGTCAGGATCAGAACCAACGAGCGCGGAGGCAGCGCTATCTGATTACCGTCGGCGTCAGCCGGAAGGTCTCGAAACAGAAAAAGGCAGGAGTCGCTCCCTGCCTTTTTTTGTTGCCTGTCGCTATTGCGGAGGCCTGATTTGCCGCCAGCCGGGAGTGCTCAGGTCAAGTACTCGCTCCGCTTCGGGGTCCCCGAGGCGCGCCGCCTGCCTGAAGTCGTCGAGGTTGCCGGTCGTGTCACCCATCTTGCTCCGGGCGATTGCGCGATGAAAGTATGCCGGACCCATTTTCTTGTCCATGGATATGGCCAGATCGAAATCTGGAATGGCTTCCGAGTAGCGTCCCTCCATGTTCTTGACGATGCCGCGGTTCAGGTATCCGACAGCTCTGAAGGAAGGTTCGCCGATGGTGATGACCGTGGTGTAGTCGTCAATGGCCTTGGAAAAATTGTGCATGCTCTGCCAGGCGGCAGCCCGCATCTGGTAGGCCATGACGAATTGGGCGTCGATTTCAATCGCTTTCGAGTACATCCGTACGGCTTCTTTCAGCTCTCCGGACCGGTGCATCGTGAACCCGGAACTGTACCAGGAGTTGGCGGAGTCGGCAATGCACGGGTCACCGGCAAGGGCAAGGCCTGCAAGGGCAAGTGCGAAAGAGGTCGCAAGGCGCTTCATGGGGGGGGCCATTAGAGGATTCGGGAAGGCCGGGAATGGCCGTCGGGTTTCATGATAAAAATACCGATCGGTGCTCAAAAAATTAAACGGAAAGTCTGTACCTTGAAAAATGATGTTTCCGTACCGGCAGCGCTGGTAATGTAGCCGGTATCGGGCCGGGATCCGGTCAATGCCCCAAAATCTTTTAATCCGCAGGGCCTGAATGTTCCGAATCAGTCTCGAAGAGTTCGAAGGACCACTCGACCTGCTCCTTTTTTTCATAAGGCGGGATGAGCTCGACATCTACAACATTCCCATCTCGAAGATCACCGGAGATTTCATTTCTTATACCAGGGCCATGCAAAACCTCAACATTGAGGTGGCGGCCGAATTCATCTATATGGCCTCGATGCTGATGAGCATCAAGGCGCGAATGCTGTTGCCTCGCCAGGACGCCGAGGCTGTCGAAGAGGGCGAGTTTGATCCCCGTACCGAGCTGGTTCAGCGGCTGCTTGAGTATAAACGGATCAAGGAGGGTTCCGAAGAGCTCGAACTCATGGCAATCAGCAGGGCGAGGATGTTTCCCGCCGGGTTTTATGAGGAGTTCGAGCCAGAGGTGATCGACGAGATGGACGAGCCTGTCAACCGCCCGACGCTCTATCACCTGATGCAAGCCTATCAGTCGGTGATGGACAACATGCCCAAGATCCGTACGCAGAACGTTTCGGATGCACCGGTGACGGTGGATCAGCAGTCCGCAATGATCCTTGCGCGCCTGGGTCGCCGGGTGCAGGTTTCCTTCAGCTCTCTTTTCGATGGTTGCCGTGAGGTGATCGTGATGGTGGTGACGTTCCTCGCGGTGCTCGAGCTCTGCCGGAACAGGAGGATCGTCGTTGTCGTCAAGGATGGCTACAACGATTTCTGGATTTCACAGCGAGAACCTGTCGAATAATTTAACCATGAATGCCCATGCCTGAAATCGTGCCGTTCAGAGGGATTGTCTATGGACCCGGGGTCATCGGGGAAGCTTCCCGTTTGATCTGTCCTCCGTATGACGCCATTCCGCCCGTCGTGCAGCAGAAGCTGTATGACGCATCCCCGTACAATGCTGTCCGGATGGAGCTGCCTATGGAGGCCGACCCCTACGCTGCTGCTGCCGGAAGGCTCCATGAGTGGCTTGCGGAAGGAGTTCTGGAAGAGGACGGCGAGCCGGCGATCTATCCCTGTGCGCAGACCTTCACGGACGAGCAGGGGATTGAGCATACGCGATGGGGGTTCTTTGCGGCGCTCCGCCTCTACGATGTCGCCGAGCGGCAGGTGCTGCCCCATGAGCGGACCCTTTCGGGGCCGAAGGCGGATCGGCTGAACATGTTCAGAAAGACAAGTGCAAACCTCAGCAGTATTTTCGGCCTGTACGCAGACGAGTCTTTGCGCGCCGAGACGGTGGCCCGGAACTTTGCCAGCACGCATGAGCCGATTGTTGATGCCGAGTTCCAGGGGGTGCGAAACCGCTTGTGGCGAATTACCGATCCCGGGCTGACGGGACAGTTCCAGTCGACGCTCGCCGGGCTCAAGGTCTATATCGCCGACGGACATCATCGCTACGAGACTGGCGTGGCCTACCGCAACGAGCGTGCGGCCGCCAACCCGGCCCATACCGGACAGGAACCATACAATTATATCCTTGCCTATCTGTCGAATATCCATGACGAAGGGCTGCTCATCCTGCCGATCCATCGATTGGTGCGTAACCTGCCGGAGTTCGACGCCCACGCGTTTGTCTCGAAACTCGATCGCTGCTTTACCGTATGGGAGCTTCCAGGCCGTAAGGCTCTGGACGATTTTCTCGCCGGGTGCCCCCGGTGTGTCGCCTACGGTATCGTGCTCCCCAACCTGATCCTGGGGATCACGCTGGACTGCAAGCCGGAGAATGTGCTTTCCTCGCCGGTGTCCGGGCCGCTCGGGAAACTGCCGGTCGTGGTGTTGCACGATCTTGTGCTCGGCCAGATACTGGGGATTACGCCGGAAGCGACAGCCAGGGAGAGCAACCTTGCCTATGTGAAAAACGAGCAGGAGGTTTTCGACGCGGTCGGGTCGGGCGCGGTGCAGCTGGGTATCGTGCTCAAGCCCACGAGGGTTGAGGATGTCATCGAGGTCGCTGGTTCCGGCGAGGTGATGCCCCAGAAATCGACCTGGTTCTATCCCAAAATCATGACCGGACTGGTGTTCCGTTCCCTGGAGGGGAGTGCATGAGGGGGGAGTATCTTTCAAGCTCAGCCGAACAGACCCGCGAGTATGCCCGACGGTTCGCCGTCGGGTTGCGGCCTGGTGATGCCGTTTGCCTCTCCGGGCCACTCGGAGCGGGCAAGACTGAGTTCATGCGGGGTATCACGGAGGTGTTCTGTTGCGATGAACAACTGTCGAGTCCCACCTTTTCGCTGCTCAATATCTATGAGGGGAGTCTGGGCGGACAGCCGGTCGAACTGCACCATTTCGATCTTTACCGTCTCGGATCTGAAAAGGAGCTTGAGTCGACAGGGTTCGAAGAGTACCTTTCCGGGCCATTCATCTCGGTCGTCGAATGGGGAGAAAAGTTCCCTTCCTATGACCGGCGGTATACCCGAAGGGTGTCGCTCGGCATCACCGGCGAGGGGCAGAGGAAGATTACCATTACGCCATGTTGACTGGAGGTCTTCAAGCGGGTGTCGACCCTCCGAAATACACGAAATACAATCATCGTACATTTAATTGCCCCGGGTTTCAACCCGGGGGGAAGGAGAGACTGAAAGAACGATGAACCTACTTGCCATCGAGTGTACGCACCAGCTTGCCGCTGTCGCGGTGAAAAACGGAAACAGGATTGTCGAGCGTGCAAGCACGGATTGGCAGAAAGCGGCCGAGGCAATCCTGCCGCTGGTCGTGCAGGCCATGGGTGATGCCGGGCTCGTGCCGGCCGAGCTCGACGGCGTGGCGGTCTCCGCCGGACCTGGTTCGTTCACGGCACTTCGCATCGGCATGTCTGCGGCCAAGGGGATCGCGTACGGGGCAGGCTGCCCGCTAGTCCCGATCCCGACGCTCCACGCCATGGCCGCCGCAGCATGCAACCGCACCGAGGCAACCTGCATTGTTCCGCTTATTCCATCCCGCCCCGGGGAGTATTTCTATGCGATATACCTGCGGCCGGCAGCGTCCTGTGCTCTCGAGGAGATTGGGCACGGCCGTGAAATGGCTGCTGAGCTCGTCGTCCGTCTGAAACCTTTCGCCGGCGATTTTTCCGTTACGGTCAGGGATCTTTCCGGGCTCGAGTCCCTGGCTTCAGAGCTCTCTTCTGGCGCCCTTGACGCCACGTTTTTCACGGCGTCAAGCCTGCTGGATATGGCCGAACAGGTGCTGGTGAACGGGCGGGCCGCATCACTCGCCGAGGCCTCTCCGGACTATCGTCAAATCTTTGTTCCGTTACAGAAAAAACAGTGAATCATTCTTATATTGATGCGCGGGAACCGTTCCCGCAGCAAGGATTTTTTACCATTAAAACGGATGTTTATGCCCATTCCGGAACAACAGGTTCCTGTCACCCATGAGGCCCGTGAAGTGTCTGATAGCGAGCTGCTGGCAAGGCGCGCTGCCGAATTGTCGCTCGATAAGAAAGGCGAAGACGTCAAGATTCTCGATCTCCGCGGGCTGACCACCGTCACCGATTATTTTGTGATTATCACGGCCGACTCCGAGCGCAAGGCCAAGGCTGTCGCCGAACACATCGTCGATGAGCTGAAGGTGGACGGAGAGCGTCCGATGCACATCGAAGGTCTCAATACGTTGCACTGGATCCTGCTCGATTATGTCGATGTGGTCGTCCATATCTTTCAGCCCGACGAGCGCCGTTTCTATGATCTCGAATCGCTCTGGTCCGATGCTCCGGTCACCCGTGTCGTCGAGCCGTCGCCGACCGCCCCGGAGGTGGATCCGGAGCCTTGACGTAGAGCCAGGTGCACCCCTGTTTCAGGATGGTCCCGAGCTTTACCTTTTAGCAGCTATTTCATACATTATGCCGTTGTCATTCAATGGTAATTCAAAGTCAGGACGTCAATTATGCAGCGCGAAAAAATATTGCCGATCAGCATTGAAGAGGAAATGCGGGATTCCTATCTCGATTATTCAATGTCGGTCATCGTCAGTCGTGCGCTTCCCGATGTTCGCGACGGGCTCAAGCCGGTGCACCGCAGGGTGCTGTACGGCATGCACGAACTCGGCCTCCAGGCCGGCAAGCCCCACAAGAAGTCTGCACGTATCGTCGGTGAGGTGCTCGGTAAATATCATCCCCATGGGGACACGGCCGTCTATGACAGCCTTGTCCGGATGGTGCAGGACTTTTCGCTCCGCTATCCGCTGATCGACGGACAGGGAAACTTCGGATCGGTCGACGGCGACTCGCCTGCGGCCATGCGATATACGGAGGTCCGCATGAAGGCCATCGCGGCTGAGATGCTGAAGGATCTCGACAAGGAGACCGTTGATTTTTCGTTGAACTTCGACGATTCGCTCGAAGAGCCGACGGTGATGCCATCGGCGATCCCCAACCTGCTGGTCAACGGTGCATCGGGTATCGCGGTCGGCATGGCCACCAATATTCCGCCGCACAACATGCGGGAGATCATTAGCGGCCTCATCGCGATCATTGAGAATCCTGAGATCGAGATCACCGACCTGATGAAGCTGGTCACCGCACCTGACTTCCCCACCGGAGGCATCATCTATGGCTACGAGGGGGTCCGCCAGGCGCACCTGACCGGACGAGGCAAGGTGATCATCCGCGCCAGGGCCCTGGTTGAGGTGACCCAGAAGAACGGCCGCGAATCGATCGTCGTCACCGAGCTTCCCTACCAGGTCAACAAGGTTCGTCTGATCGAAAAGATCGTCGAGCTGGTGCATGACAAGAAGATCGAAGGCATCGCCGACATCCGCGATGAGTCGGACCGCGATGGTATGCGTCTGGTCATCGAGCTGAAGCGGGATGCGGTGGCCAAGGTGGTGCTGAACAATCTCTACAAGCATACTCCGATGCAGGACACCTTCGGGGTGATCATGCTGGCACTGGTCGACGGCGTGCCACGCGTGCTGAACCTCAAGGAGATGATGGAGTACTATATCAAGCACCGCAACGAAATTGTGCTGCGGCGCACCCAGTTCGACCTCAGGGCTGCCGAAAAGCGCGCCCATATCCTCGAAGGACTCAAGATCTGCCTCGACAACCTCGACGAGGTCATCACCACCATCCGTCAGTCTCCCGACACGCCGACCGCACAGGATCGGCTGATGGAGCGGTTCGGGCTGACCGAGATCCAGTCCAAGGCGATTCTTGAGATGCGCCTGCAGCGCCTGACCGGCATGGAACGCCAGAAGATCGAAGCCGAGTACAAGGAGACCCTCGCCCTCATCGAAGAGCTCAAGTCAATCCTCGCAAGTCCCTCAAAACAGATGCAGATCATCAAGGACGAGCTCCTGAAGGTCGGAGAGGTCTACGGCGACGAGCGCCGCACCGAGCTCCGTCCACATGAAGGCGACTTTTCGATCGAGGACATGATCGCACAGGAGGATGTGGTCATCACGATCACGCACGACGGTTTCATCAAGCGCTTTCCGGTTTCAGGCTATCGTCGCCAGCATCGCGGTGGCAGGGGTGTCGCGGGCGCCCAGGCCAAACTTGACGACTTCGTGGAGCACATGTTCATCGCCTCCACGCACAACTACATCCTGTTCTTCACCACCGCAGGTCGCTGCCATTGGCTCAAGGTGTACGAGATCCCGGAGGCGAGCCGTTCTGCACGGGGCCGTTCGCTGGCCAATATCATGGAACTTCCCTCCGGCGAGAAGATCAAGACCTACATCAACATCAGGAACTTCGACGATCCCCACTACATCATCATGGCGACGGCCAGGGGTATCGTCAAGAAAACCGACCTTCAGCAGTACTCCAATCCTCGACGGACCGGCATCGCAGCCATCAAGATCGAGGAGGGCGACGAGCTGATCGAGGCCCGTCTCACTGATGGCGACCACCAGATCATTCTTGCCAAGAGCTCCGGATATGCTGTCCGGTTCCCGGAGTCGGAGGTCCGTTCTCAGGGACGCGATACGGTCGGCGTCAAAGGCATCACCCTCGACGACGACGAACGCTGCATCTCGATGGTTACCTCCAAGCGGAATGACACGTCACTGCTCGCCGTCACCGATAACGGCTACGGCAAGCGCAGCAAGGTTGAGGAGTACCGCATGACCAAGCGGGGCGCCCGGGGCGTGATCACCATCAAGGCCCACGAGAAGATCGGCAGCCTGGTCGGGCTGCTCGATGTGAACGACGAGGACGATCTGATCATCATCACGGTCAATGGCATCGTGATCCGCCAGCATGTGTCCGATATCCGCCTCCTTGGCAGAAACACCTCCGGTGTCAGGCTCATCAAGCTCGACTCCGGCGACAAGATCTCGGCGACGGCCAGGGTGCCGAAGAGCGACGACGATTCGGCGTCGGAACTTCTCAACGAGGACGAAGACGGCCAGATCGGCATGTTCTGAGCGGTCCGTGTCGGGATGTCACCACAACTATTCTAACGAAGGAGCGATCATGCAGAAGGAAAACAGGCCAGCCGTCATCCAGGAAGAGCAAGGGGTGAAGTATTACTGCGCGTGCGGCAAGTCGGCTAACTGGCCCTGGTGCGACGGCAGCCATGCCGGCAGCGGCGTCTCCCCTTTCCGGGTCGAGATTGAAAAAGCAGGAAAGGTGGCGATCTGCGGATGCGGAAAATCCGCAAAAATGCCCTTCTGCGACGGTGCCCACAAATCATTACACTGAGGTGTTCCCTGACAGGATTTGCTATTCCCTATTTAATATCATCATTTGACGTATGGCGCGCCCGAAGAATGTAAAGCATATTTTTGTCACCGGCGGGGTGATCTCCTCACTCGGGAAGGGCATCCTTTCCGCATCGCTCGGGATGCTCCTCAAGTCCCGGGGATTGCGCGTCGCCATCCAGAAGTACGATCCGTATATCAACGTCGATCCGGGCACCATGTCGCCATACCAGCATGGCGAAGTCTACGTGACCGATGACGGCGCAGAGACCGATCTCGATCTTGGCCATTACGAGCGCTTCCTTGACGAGCCGACCTCGCAGGCCTCGAACCTGACGATGGGCAGGGTCTACAAATCGGTGATCGACAAGGAGCGGCGGGGCGAGTACCTCGGCGGCACCGTACAGGTCGTTCCCCACGTCATCGACGAGATCAAGGAGAAGATGAACGATCTTGCCAAGAACGGCAACCTCGATGTGCTCATCACCGAAATCGGCGGCACGATCGGCGATATCGAGTCGCTTCCCTTCCTTGAGGCGATGCGCCAGCTCAAGCTTGAGCTTGGCGAACGCAACCTCCTGAACATCCATCTGACCTTTGTTCCCTATATCAGGGCGGCGTGCGAACTGAAGACCAAGCCCACCCAGCACAGCGTCAAGATGCTGCTCGAAACCGGCATCCAGCCGGATATCCTGGTCTGCAGGAGTGAAAAGCCCCTGTCGAAGGAGATCAAGAACAAGGTCGGCCATTTCTGCAACGTTCACGACCAGGACGTCATCGGGTTGAACGACTGCGAGACGATCTATGAAGTCCCGCTCATCCTGCTCAAGGAGCAGTTGGACCTGCGGGTCATGAAAAAGCTTGCGCTGAAGAAATTCAGGGAGCCCAATCTCGAGAACTGGCGGGAGTTCTGCGAAAAGGTCAAGCACCCGAAAGACGGCGAGATCACGATCGGCATCTGCGGCAAGTACACCGAGTATCCGGACGCCTACAAGTCCATTATCGAGGCGTTCGTGCATGCCGGGGCGAACAACGACGTCAAGGTTTCGGTCCGCCTGCTCAGGGCTGAGGATGCCGAGAACCCTGCGTTCAATTTTGCCAAGACGCTCGATGGTATCAGCGGCCTGCTTGTCGCACCCGGTTTCGGTGACCGGGGTATCGAGGGCAAGGTGCAGTTCATCAGGTATGCCCGCGAAAACAACATCCCCTTTTTCGGCATCTGCCTCGGTATGCAGTGTGCCACCATCGAGTTCGCGAGGAACGTCTGCGGCATGCCGGAGGCCAACTCGACCGAATTCAACAAGCGCACCCGCTTTCCGGTCATCGACCTCATGGAGCACCAGAAGAAGGTCAAGGAGAAGGGCGGCACCATGCGACTCGGCAGCTACCCCTGCATTCTCAGGGAGGAGTCGAAGGCGTATGACGTCTACAGGAAATTCCTCATCAACGAACGCCACCGCCATCGTTACGAGTTCAACAACCAGTACCGGAAGATCTTCGAGGAGAAGGGATTGATCTTCTCCGGCACCTCCCCGAACGGTGACCTTGTGGAGATCATCGAGTTGAAGGAGCATCGCTGGTTCATGGGCGTGCAGTTCCATCCGGAGCTGAAGTCAAGGGTGCAGAAGGTGCATCCCCTGTTCAGCGGGTTCGTGCATGCGGCCAAGGCGTATGCGGCAGACAAGCGGCAGCTTTCACTTGACGTGGAAATGCCTCGCCTGAGCGCACAGGAGCTCGAGAACGCGGGCTGAAGCGGGAGCATCGGGGGTTTTTCATGTGCGGCGCCGGAAGGCGCCGCTTTCGTTTTCGGGTAGTCATGATGGAAGAAATGGACAGGGAAAGCGCCGTTTTTCCGGTCCAATTCGTCCGTTAACTCGATTTCCGGTCTTTTTTACCAGAAAAAGGAGGAAAAAGCGAGATAGTGTTTGGAAGTTGACAGGTGAGGTGGTACATTAGGAGCCTTCACTTGAGACGGCGACGGCGCCAGAGTGAAG
>JAAXXR010000117.1 GCA_013334335.1 Chlorobiaceae bacterium | reverse complement strand
GCTCCCAGGGTTGAGCTCCCAGGGGGGCTCCTGGAAGTGGGGCATGTCGGCTGATTTGCTTATAATGGTCAATGCCGGCAGCCGTGCGGCTGCCCTGAACCGTGAACCAGACCACTCGCAAGATCCCGTGAAGCTTCTCCATACCTCAGACTGGCATCTCGGCCGGCCGCTTTATGGCCGCAGCCGCCACCGGGAGTTCGTGGAGTTCCTCGACTGGCTTGCCGGAGTCGTCGAATCGGAAGCCGTTGACGCGCTCGTGGTTTCGGGGGATATCTTCGACACCACGACACCTTCGAACCGGACCCAGGAGCTTTACTACCGCTTCCTCGGTCGGGTTTCAACATCCCGCTGCCGTCATGTCGTCGTCGTCGGCGGCAACCACGATTCCCCCACCTTTCTCGACGCGCCAAAAGCCATCCTGCGCGCGCTCGATGTGCATGTGCTTGGTTCCATGAGCGGAGCTCCGGACGACGAGGTGCTGGTGCTCCAGGACTCGCGGGGCGAGCCCGAGGCCGTCATCTGCGCGGTGCCGTTCCTGCGCGACCGCGACATCCGCACGGTCGAGGCCGGTGAGAGCGCAGAGGACAAGAGCCGGAAGCTCATCGAGGGGATCGCACGCCACTACGCCGCGGTTTGCGCAGTCGCCGATGAACTCCGCCGTGGCCTCGGCGGCGAACTCCCGCTCATTGCCACCGGCCACCTCTTTACGGCTGGAGCCGCGACCGTCGAAGGCGATGGCGTGCGTGAGATCTATGTCGGTTCGCTGGCTCGCGTCTCGCGGTCGGTCTTTCCCGAGTGCATCGACTACCTTGCGCTGGGCCATCTGCACGTTGCCCAACCGGTCTGCGGCGAGCCGCATCTCCGCTATTGCGGCTCACCGATCCCCATGGGTTTCGCCGAGGCGGGCCAGCGGAAACTGGTGCTGATGGTCGAATTCGAGGGGCGCCGTCCGGTGGTCACCGAGCTGCCCGTGCCCTGCTTCCAGCAGCTCGAACGCCTTTCGGGCTCGCTCAGCGAACTCTCCGCCAGGATTCTTGAACTGAAAGCCGCGGGAAGCAGCGCCTGGCTTGAAATCGAGTGCCGTGGTGAAGAGCCGGCTCTGGTCGTGCAGGAGACACTCGAGGCCGCGGTCTCCGGCAGCATGCTCGAAATCCGCCGTATCCGCAGCACCCGGCGCACGCAAACGTCGCTTGAGCAGCATGATGGGGAGGAGACGCTCGAGGAGCTTGACCGTGAAACCGTGTTCTTCCGTTGTCTCGATGCCCGCGCCCTGGATGAGGCCGAGCGTCCGGCCCTGATCGAGTGCTACCGTGAGGTGCTGCGTTCGATCGACGAAGAGGACACGATGAGTGGCGTGGGAGGCCGCGCATGAAGATCCTCGGCCTGCGCTTCGCGAACCTCAATTCGCTCGAAGGGGAGTGGGAGATCGATTTCACCCGTCCCGAGTATGCCTCGGACGGCATCTTCGCCATTATCGGGCCGACCGGCTCCGGAAAGAGCACCATCCTTGACGCACTCTGCCTCGCCCTCTACGGCCAGACCCCCCGGCTTGGCAAGATCACCCGAAGCAGCAATGAGCTCATGTCGCGGCATGCCGGGGAGTGTTTCGCCGAAGCGACCTTCTCGACCGGCAAGGGGGTGTTCCGCTGCCACTGGAGCCAGCATCGGGCCCGGCACCGTGCAGGCGCGGAGCTCCAGACCCAGAAGCATGAGCTCTCCGATGCCGGGGGGAGGATTCTCCACACGAAGCTTCTCGATACGCTTGCCGCAATCGAGGAGCTTGTCGGCATGGACTTCGACCGTTTCACCCGCTCCATGCTGCTCGCGCAGGGCGGATTTGCCGCCTTCCTGCAGGCGGACCCCGACCGCCGCGCCCCCGTACTCGAGCAGATCACCGGCACGGAGGTCTACTCCACCATCTCGATGCGGGTTCATGAACGTCAGCGCGCCGAACGTTCGAAGCTCGAACTCCTTCGGGCGGAGACCGATAGCCTCAGGGGCCTTGATCCCGATACCCTTGCCGCCATGCAGGAGCAGCTCGACCAGCTCGTCGAGCAGGAGCGTGTCGCCCGGGCAGGACTCGAATCCGCCTCGGCTGAACTTCGTTGGCATGAGACGATCGCGGGGCTCCAGGCAGAGCTCGCCAGGATCGACCGCGGCCTGGAGGAGCTCGCGGCCGAGCGAGAGGCGTTCGCCCCGATGGAGGAGCGGCTCATGCTTGCCCAGCGTGCAGCGTCGCTCGATCACCGGTTCGCTCCGCTGGAGCACCAGCGGAACGAACTTGAACGGGAGGCCGCGCTACTTTCCGAAAAGGAGGCTCTCCTCCCGATGCTGGAAACGGCTTCCCGGGAGGCTGGTGGCGAGGAGGCGGCCGCCACCGATGCCCTTCAGTCGGCGGCTGCGGCTGAAATGTCCGCCCGGCCCCTGCACGACCGGGTCGCGACGATCGACCTGGAGCTGTCGGAGAAGCGGCGGCTGCTTGAACACGCGCGGAGCGAGCTTGGCGGGCTTGAGCGTCAGATCGGCCATCTGCTCGAAGCGCGTGCCGCCGC
>JAAXXR010000067.1 GCA_013334335.1 Chlorobiaceae bacterium | reverse complement strand
GTGTCAACATGCTTTGCCTTCCCGGCATCGCCCCGAGACACCAACGAAAACTCCCGCATACTCCTATGGCAAAAGGCTTGAACAAAGTGATGCTCATCGGTCATCTCGGCAACGACCCCGAACGCCGCGAAACCGCATCGGGCCAGGTCGTCGTCAATTTCACCCTCGCCACCAGCGAAAACTTCAAGGACAGCAGCGGCAACCTCCAGGAGCGCACCGAATGGCACCGCATCGTCGTCTGGGGACGGCTCGCGGACATCTGCAGCCAGTACCTCAAAAAGGGTCGCCAGGTGTACCTTGAAGGCCGCCTGCAGACCCGCTCCTGGGACGACAGCAAAACCGGTGAAAAAAAGTATACGACCGAGATCGTCTGCAGCGACATGCAGATGCTCGGCTCCGGTCGCGACGGGAACGGCGGCGCGGGTGAACAGTCTTACGGCCAGGAGCGTCCTGCATACAACAAGCCGCAGCGCGCTGAGCAACCGTCCGGCGATTTCAGTCCGAAACCCTCGCAGGGAGCGATAAGTGAACCCGAGAAGGACGATCTGCCCTTCTGAATCATGCGGATGTCCCGGAGATTACCATGTCGGACCTGAAAAAACAGATCGCGGCCGGCAAAATTTCGCCAGTCTACTTCTTTCAGGGTCCCGAAGGCTGGCTGAAGGAAGAGTTTGCGGCGCGCATCAGAGCCGCGCTCTTCCCCTCCGAAAACGAAGCCGCGCTCAACACCCTGGTACTCTACGGCCCCGACGTCTCGCTCGGCGAGATCATCTCCGCCTCGTCCGAGTACCCGATGTTCACCGAAAAGAAGCTGGTGATCGTCCGCCAGTTCGACAAGCTGAAGAAAGGAGGCGCCAAGGAGCAGGCGCAGATGCAGGAGGAGTCGCTCCTGCGCTACCTCGCGAACCCCGCGCCATTCGCCGTGCTCGTGCTCGATGCCGACGAGCTCGACAAGAAAGAGCTGGAAAAAGCGCCATTCAAGCACCTCAAGCCATTCCGCCACGACTTTCCGGCAGTCAAGAACGTCGACCTTTTCGCCACTGAACGGGCGAAAGAGTCCGGATGGGAGTTCGATCCGGAAGCACTCAAGGCATTCTCCGCATATATCGAGCCCTCCTCCCGGCAGATCAGCCAGGAGCTGGAAAAGCTCACGCTCTATGCCGCGGACAAACGCCCCGAAAAGCGCATCACCCTCGAAGATGTCTGCGATTGCGTCGGCATATCGAAAAAATACAACGTCTTCGAACTCGAAAAGGCCATGGTCGACAAAAACATCAGGCTCTGCAGCGGCATCGCCCTGATGATCATGGAGCAGGAGGGGCTGAAAGAGGGCCTGATGAACATCGTCCGGTACCTGACCACCTTCTTCATCAGGATCTGGAAGCTGCAAACGCCGGGCATGCAACAGAAATCGCCTCAGGAGACCGCGGCACTGCTCGGCATGTTCGGACGCCAGGAGTACTTCGTCAAGAACTATACCGGCTATGCCGGGCGCTTCAGCACCGATGAGACCGAACGCGCCCTGCTGGCACTGCGAGACGCCGACGCCGCCATGAAAGGGCTTGCCCCCTCCGGTGACGAAAAGCTGACCCTGCTGCGGCTGATGCAGGGAATATTGGGATAGGGGAAAACGCAGCTGGACTTGATGGACTGATCGGACCGATCGGACCGATTTCTCCATAGTGTGTGGATCCAGTCCATTTCACCTTTCTACATCCACCCTTTCCGCTGATACCATTGCAACGTCGAAGCGACACCTTCCCTGAGCGTGATGCCGGCCTTGAAACCAAGCTCCCGCAATGCCTTGTCCGAGCAGCAGGTCCAGTAATCCTGCGTCAGCTCGTTGGCCTTGTCGCGGCTGATCAGGGCGGGCTTGTGCGTCATGCCGGCCACGGCCCCGAGAAGCGTGCCAAGCCCGAAAACAAGCGGTGAAGGAAGCCCGATGCGCAGGAGATGCTTGAACCCGAGTACCGGTCTGGCCGCCTCGATCACCTCGTCCCAGCCAAACGGACGCGGCGACGCGATGCAATAGGTCTGGCCGATGGCCGCTCTGGAGCGGAGCGCCATCATGATGCCCCGCACCAGATCATCGACATGGATCATGCTGAAACGCTGTTTCCTGCCGGGACCTGCCGAGACCAGCACACCCTGGCGCATCATCCTGAACACCTCGAGGATATCTTTATCCCCCGGCCCATAGACCGCAGGCGGGCGGACAATGGTCAGCGGTACCTCCCCTGCCCGGCGGCGGGCAGCCTGTTCCCCCAGGAGTTTGCTTCGCCCGTAGGCGCTGACCGGCGCCGGCTTGTCCGTCTCCCTGACGCCTGGCATTGGCGCGGATGCCGGGCCTGCGGCGGCAAGCGAGGAGACGAGAAGAAAGCGTTTGAGGCCCGGATTGCATCTGTTTACGGCGTCCAGCAGATTTTCGACAGGACGCACGTTCCCGTCGATAAACCCTGCTTCATCGACAGCACGGGTCACCCCTGCGAGATGAACGATCCGGTCAACCCCTTCGACCGCTTGCCCCAGCGCCTCCGGGTCCCCGTATCCGGCACGGAACTCCTCGACCATCCTGCTTCCCGCAGGCCTACCCGAAACCTGCCGGCTTTCAGGCCTGAGCAGCACCCGTACCGAACTCCCCTCGGCAAGAAGGGCCTCGACCATCCTCGTACCAATGAACCCGGTCGAACCGGTAACCAGAATCTTTTCCGCCATAGTCTCGTAAACCTCGTTTGTCAGTTGCAAAAGACATCGTTCCGATCCCCGCACCACCATGCTGTACGCCGCTCAGGATAAGGGACAGGAAGAAAAAAGATGCCCGCTTATCAAAAAAAAGAAATTTTTGATACATTTCTGTTTCATTGCATAAAACTGAACAACAAGCATTGCAGATGCGCTGAACGAGCATTACCGGAGAAACTATTGCCAACTCAAGTGATCAGCGAGAACACCGAAGTAAAACCGCAACCCGTGGAACAGCCGAAAGATCTTTTTAAAAAGTGTTTTGATTTCACCCTCGCCGACGATGTGAAAGCGCAGGGGGTGTATCCCTTTTTCCATCCCATAGACGATTCCGAGGGCCCCATCGTCTCCTTCGACGGGCGAAAGCTCGTCATGGCCGGCTCGAACAACTACCTCGGCCTGACGGCGGATCCCCGGGTCAAACAAGCCTCTATCGACGCCATCAAGCGATATGGAACCAGCTGTTCCGGATCGCGATACATGACCGGCACGGTCCACCTGCACATCGAGCTCGAAGAGCAGCTTGCCGACTTTTTCGAAAAAGAGAGCTGCCTCCTTTTCAGCACCGGATACCAGACCGGCCAGGGCATCATTCCGACGCTGGTCCAGCGTGGCGAGTACGTCGTCTCCGATCGCGACAACCATGCGAGCCTCGTGGCCGCCTCGATCATGGCCCAGGGCGGCGGGGCCAACCTGGTGCGGTACAACCACAACAACATGCCGGACCTGGAGCGCGTGCTCCAGAAAATCCCGGAATCGGCCGGGCGGTTGATCATCTCTGACGGCGTCTTCTCCGTGTCGGGCGAAATCGTCGACCTGCCAGGCCTTGTCGCGCTGGCCAAGAAATACAATGCCCGCATCGTGATCGACGACGCTCACGCTGTCGGCGTCATCGGCCGTGGCGGCAGGGGCACACCGTCCGAATTCGGCCTTGTCGACGACGTCGACCTGATCATGGGCACCTTCTCGAAGACCTTCGGATCGCTTGGCGGTTATGTCGTCGGCGACAACAAGGTGATCGACTATATCAAGCACAACGCCGCATCGCTGATTTTCAGCGCCTCGCCGACGCCGGCGAGCGTGGCCGCCGTACTCGCTTCCCTTGAGATCATCAGGAACGAACCGGAGCTGATGACCCGCCTCGTCGCGAACACCGACTATGTGAGGCAAGGCCTGCTGAAAGCCGGCTTCACCCTCATGCCTTCACGCACGGCTATCGTCACGGTGCTGATCGCCGACCAGATGAAAACCCTCTATTTCTGGAAACGTCTCTTCGAATCCGGAGTCTACGTCAACGCGTTCATCCGCCCCGGCGTCATGCCCGGTCACGAAGCGCTCAGGACAAGCTTCATGGCCACGCACGAAAAAGAGCATCTCGACAAGGTCATCGCCGAATTCTCCACGATCGGCCGCGAGCTCGGCGTCATCTGAACCCGAGTGGAGCGATCTCCATCATGCAGCGGTCTCAGGCACACGACTGAGGCCGCTCTTCTTTTGTAGCGCCAGCCGGAACCGGACAGCAGGAACCTGCCCTTCCGACCAGGCCACCTCGTTTCCCTGCCCATAACAAATAATCACCTCTATTTCCGTCACATCATTGTAATATTTGCACTTTCCGCAATTTTCCGGTAATATGAGAGGTTACCTGTAATCACGAGATACGATGCGAAAGGTCACGAAAACTTCATACATACGCCCGCCACGTTGCGCTAACGCGCTCCCCATCAATGACTTGGCCCTGACAGGCATAAAGTCGTAAGTGTTTTTCCCGTAGACACACACTACCAACAAAACAACTGAAATACCATGAAACAGCAACATGGCAAGGGGTCCTTCCTTAAGCGTATTGTTCTGTCAGCATCCTTTCTCTCGGCCACGATGGCCCCGCTGACAATGTACGGTGCGGAGACTGGCGTGCTGAGAGGACGAGTGACGGACAAGACTGACGGCGAGGGCGTCGTCGGCGCATCGGTCGTCATCGCAGGCACCACCATCGGCACGTCGACCGACCTCAATGGCAACTTCGTCATCAGGAACGTACCTGCCTCTGCCCAGAAAGTTACCGTTTCCATCATCGGCTACGCCCCAACGACGCAGACCGTGAATATCGGTGGCGGAGAGACCACCATCAACTTCGCGCTGGGCCAGACCACCATCATGGCATCCGAAGTGGTTGTCGGCGCCGCGCTCTACCAGCAGGACCGTCTTGATGTGCCCACGACGACCAACGTGGTTTCAAGGGAAAAAATCAAGCAGGAAGCGAACCCGACTCTGGACAAGCTTATTGAGGCTGTCCCCGGCGTCGTCATGACCCGCGCTGGCGGCCAGACCGCTTCGTCCATGCAGATCCGCGGATCCAACACCTACCAGGGTGGCGGTATCGCAACCAGGGTCAACGCGTTCTATGATGGATACCCGATCAATGCTCCGCAATCCGGTGAGATCGTCTGGCAGACGGCCAGCATGAACTCCGCGGATAGAATCGAAGTGCTGAAAGGTGCTGCTGCCACCCTCTACGGATCCGGCGCCATGGGCGGCGTGGTCAACGTGATCGGCCACCTTGCCGACAAGCAGGAAGTTATTGCCGGAAGCAGCATCGGATTCTACGACGCCCCGCCGTTCCTTGACCAGAGCGAGTACCGTAAGGGCTATACCCCTGTGTTCTGGAGCGCCTATGCCGGCGTCGGACAAAAACTGGGTAAGTTTCGCTACAGCCTGCTGTACACGCACACCGATGACGATGGCTACCGCAAGAACCTGCAGTACTACGTGAATGACATCAAGCTCAAGGCACGATTTGACATTGATGCGACACAGTACCTGCAGCTCTCGAGCTTCTATAACAAGTCGGAGGGTGGCTATCAGTACCAGTGGCCGAATGAAGCGCATGCCTATGATGCCTATTATTCCGCGATGACCCCTGTTGCCAAGTACAGCACCGCAAAAACCATCAGGGAGAACGCGCTGGTTGGGTTGAACTACGTCAAGCTCTTCAACGACAATGTCTCGCTTGACACCAGGGTCTACTACACCCGCAATGGATCGCGCAACGAGTTCCCCAGAAACTACCGATTCACCCCGCCGTTTACGTTGACTGAATACTCCAGTTTCAATGAAACCTACGCCGACAGGGTTGGTGCGGGGACGAAACTCGACTGGAGGCTCAGCGACCAGCACCGTATGCTTGTGGGCGTAGACGCCACCCAGGCCACCGTGACCTCTTCGTTGCTCTTCTCGACAGACAGTTCGTTCCATGAGAAGAAGGAGAAGACCTTTGCGGCCTTCCTGCAGGATGAGTGGAAAATCACCGACAAGCTGACCGCACTCGGCTCAGTTCGTTACGACTGGAGCAGCCTTGACGCTGATAGCATCACCTACGTAGATTACACGACACCGTTCTCGTCCCTGACGCCGACCAATGCAACAATCACCAACAAGTCGGTCGATGCCGTCAGCCCGCGTATAGCGCTGAACTACAAGGCCATGGACGACCTGAGCTTCAGGGCTTCCTGGGGAACCAGCTTCCGGGCACCGTCCATTTACGAACGGTTTGTCACTGATGCAGGTGGCTATGGCAGCGTACGGCCGAACGGATCGCTGAACAAGGAGACCATGACCGCCTATGAGCTTGGCGTGTACAAGCAGTTCGGCGACAAGCTCTCCGTTGACGTTGCAGGATTTATCAATGACTACAAAGACCTGATCGAGTCCGTGCAGATTGTGGCGGCTGACTACCGTGGCATGCCGATCTACCAGTACCAGAACATCGCCAAAGCACGCATCTGGGGTATTGAGGCGAATGTGAACTACCGGCCTACTCAGGACTGGAACATCAACGCCGCCTATACGTACATGAACGCCAAGAACAGGGCGTATGTGGCTGGAGTCAACGCGATCGTCGATGCCAACCCGGACCCGGAATGGCTTCCTTACCGGCCTGAGCATACGGCCTCGGCAGGCGTGACCTGGAAAGCGTCGAAGAAGCTGTCGCTGAATGTCAACGGACGGTATGTCGGCAAGTACAAGAACATCAGCTCTGAGACCAACAAAGCTGGACTCGGCTACCCTGGCGATTTTGTGCTGTTCAACATGGGGACGAAGTACCAGTTCACCAAAAACATCAGTGCATCGCTGGCTTGCAACAACATCAACAATACCCAGTATGATGAGGTGGTCAAGTTCCGTTCTGCCGGACGCAGCTTCGTGGCCGGTATCGACCTGACTTACTGATCTCTGCTTGACGCGGTCTTCGACCGCATGGCATCAGAAAAGGGACGCTTCTACAGGCGTCCCTTTTCATGCTTCCCTCCCCTCCCATTTTTTCGACCGGTTGAACGGAAACACATCAAGTTCGCTTGCATTCCGGCAGATACGGCACACCATCTAATCAACGTGTTACATGAGCTCTGACGCGTCAACGGCAGTACGCCGTTCCTTCGAACAGCTTTTGAATACAACCAAGCGCCGCTTCAGGCAAATGACCGGACATGAGGTCCGGGCAGAGGTCGAGCTGGAGTGTGTGACCATGGAGATCGGGGGCTGGAGCTTCTCGCCGATCGGTCTGGGCGATTCGAGCGTGGTGTTCTCACTCGGCGTCGCCAATGACATCCGGTTCGACAAGGGCGTCATCGAACGCTTCTCCTGCCAGGTACATGCCTTCGATCCGACCCCGCGGTGGGTTGAATGGATCAGGACCCAGGAGACTCCGCCGCAGTTCCATTTCCACCCGTTTGCCATCGCAGGAAACGACGGTACGCTTCGGATGTTTCCACGAATACCTAAAAAGGGAAAGCGTTCATCGAGCATGCTGACGCTGGTCGACGAAGGCGCGGGAAGCGACATCGCCATCGAGGCGCCGGTCAGGAGGGTCCCGACCATCATGACCGAACTTGGCACCGACCGCATCGATATCCTCAAAATGGACATCGAAGCCGCCGAGTACGAGGTGATCGACGATTTGCTGGATTCCGGTGTTCTCGCTTACCAGATTCTCGTCGAATTCCATCACCGGTTCAAATCCGTTCCGACTGAAAAAACGAAATCGGTGATCAAAAAACTGCGTGCTGCAGGCTACCGCATTTTCCACATTTCCGAGAAATACCGTGAGTTCTCGTTCATTCATGAGCCGACCTTCAGGAAGCATTTGCCCTGAGAACACCGTCTTCCCTGGGAGCGCTGAGCTCCAGCTCGGCATGTCGCCACAGGCGCCAAAAACTCCACAATCACACGTAATCGCCCCCCTCATCAATTAAAGCCCACACCAAGTCCATCGTAGCGCGAAAAAGCTTGGTCAGTTAGTGTGTTGGGTGAAGGAGAGAAGAGAAGATGCCGAGCTGGAGCTCAGCGTTCCCAGGGCGAAGGTCGCCAAAATTTTCACAAGCCCACGTGAGCAGCAAACATCACCCATAACGCACACAACAACTCCTTCGGTGTTCAAATGGCTCTTTCGTCAAATGCGGGGTGACGGGAAAAAGAGAGGATGACGGAGAAATGAGAAGATGCCGAGCTGGAGCTCGGCGCTCCCAGGTGGAAGATGCCATCCTGCGGATTGGCGTTCCCGGGTCGAAAAGTGCCCTCCTCCGGCTTGCTGTTCCCGAGCCGTGAGCGACCGGTTTTTTTCATAACGTTTGTAACATCGGGATTTATTACATTGGGTATTCCTGAAAAGCCTCTGGGTACCCCGGTTTGCCTGACCTGCAGATCGCCGGCAGGCGGGAGACCCATCACATCAAAGCACATCACAGTATCTATGGCCGAGAAAATCCGAATTGCCGCAGTTGTCGGTATGGAGCAATGCAACCAGCGGGTATGGAGGGAAGTGACGGAAATGGTCAGCAGGAACGCCGAGCTGACGCAGTGGACCGACCAGGATCTCGAACACCAGAATCCCGAGGCAGCTCAAGCCATCCGGGATGCCGACTGCATCTTCACCACACTGATCCAGTTCAAGGGTCAGGCGGACTGGCTGCAGGAGCAGATCAACGGATCGAAGGTCAAGACCATCTTCGCCTACGAGTCAATGCCGGAAGTGATGCACCTGACCAAGGTCGGCAATTACGTTGTTTCGGAGGACGGCAGCGGCATGCCCGACATCGTGAAGAAGGTCGCCAAAATGCTGGTCAAGGGCCGCGACGAAGATGCGCTCTACGGATACATGAAACTGCTCAAGATCATGCGGACCATGCTGCCGCTGATCCCGAAAAAAGCGAAAGACTTCAAGAACTGGATGCAGGTGTATACCTACTGGATGCACCCGACGGCCGAGAACCTGGCCTCCATGTTCAACTACATCATGGCGGAGTATTTCGATGTGAGCGTGAAGGCCGAGAAAGTCCAGGAGATCCCGACGATGGGCTTCTACCA
>JAAXXR010000066.1 GCA_013334335.1 Chlorobiaceae bacterium | reverse complement strand
GCCGGCTTGATCGCGTCGATGCTGCCGCCTTTGTGCGCCTCCTTGAGCTTCTCGAGGGCGCTCTCGATGGCCGCCTTCTTCTCTGCCGGCAGTTTGTCGCCCAGCTCGGAGAGCTGCTTGTCGGTGCTGAAGATCAGCGAGTCGGCGGAGTTCCTGATTTCGATCTCCTCCTTGCGTTTCTGGTCTTCTGCGGCATGAGCCTTCGCGTCCTGCTTCATCTTCTCGATCTCGGCCTCGGTAAGCTTGCCACTGGCCTCGATCTTGATGCTCTGCTCCTTGCCGGTCGCCTTGTCTTTTGCCGATACGTTCAGGATGCCGTTGGCGTCGATGTCAAAGGTCACCTCGATCTGCGGAATGCCTCTCGGTGCCGGAGGGATATCGCCGAGATGGAACCTGCCGAGGGTCTTGTTGTCGCTCGCCATGGGGCGTTCGCCCTGCAGCACGTGAACCTCGACCGAGGTCTGGCTGTCGGCTGCCGTCGAGAACACCTCCTGTTTACGGGTCGGGATGGTTGAGTTGGATTCGATAAGCCTGGTCATGACACCGCCAAGGGTCTCGATACCGAGCGACAGCGGGGTCACGTCGAGCAGGAGAACGTCGGTGACATCGCCTTTCAGCACGCCGCCCTGGATCGCTGCGCCGATGGCCACGACTTCGTCAGGGTTCACGCTCTTGTTCGGCTCCCTGCCGAAAAACTCCTTGACCAGCGTCTGTACCTTCGGGATACGGGTAGAACCGCCGACCAGCACCACCTCGTCGATCTCCTTGATATCGAGTTTCGAGTTCTTGACCGCACGGCGGCAAGGATCGAGCAGCTTGTCAAACAGGTCGGAGCACATCGCCTCAAATTTCGCCCTGGTCAGGTTGATCACCAGGTGCTTCGGCCCTTCCTGGGTCGCGGTGATAAACGGGAGGTTGATCTCCGTGTCGGTGCGTGACGACAGCTCGACTTTGGCTTTTTCCGAGGCCTCTTTCAGTCGCTGCAGGGCGATGGCATCCTTGCGGAGGTCGATGCCCTCCTGCTTCTTGAACTCGTCTGCCAGGTAGTCGATGATTTTCTGGTCGAAGTCGTCGCCGCCGAGGTGGGTGTCACCGTCGGTCGATTTCACTTCGAAGACGCCGTCGCCGAGCTCGAGGATCGAGATGTCGAAGGTGCCGCCGCCAAGGTCGAACACCGCGACCTTCTCGCTATGCTGTTTCTTGTCGAGACCGTAGGCGAGTGCTGCGGCCGTCGGTTCGTTGATGATGCGCTTGACGTCGAGGCCTGCGATCTTTCCTGCATCCTTGGTCGCCTGGCGCTGGGCATCGTTGAAATATGCCGGGACGGTGATGACGGCCTCAGTGATTTTCTCTCCGAGGAAGTCTTCGGCGGTCTGCTTCATCTTCTGCAGGATCATGGCCGAGATCTCCTGGGGAGAGTAGGTCTTGTCGCTGATTTTCACCTTCGCGTCACCGCTTTCGTTGACCACGTCATACGAGGCGAGCTTCTTCTCGTTGGGCACTTCGTCATACTTGCGGCCCATGAAACGCTTGATCGAGAAGATGGTGTTTTTCGGGTTCGTCACTGCCTGGCGCTTGGCGGCCTGGCCGACAAGGCGTTCCCCGGTTTTGGTGAAGGCAACCATCGACGGTGTCGTCCGGTTGCCCTCGGAATTTTCGATAACCGTCGGCTGGGTGCCCTGCATGACTGCTACGCAGGAGTTGGTGGTGCCGAGGTCGATTCCGATGATTTTTCCCATGGTAGGATTTGTCCTTTGATTAGGTGGTTCGAATATTCAAGATGCGCCTCCCGTTAATCAAGAGGCGCTGGGCTTTCAGGTTTCAGTTGATCGAGATTTCCTTCGTCTTTTTTACCGGCTGCGCTTTCGGCAGGGTCACATGCAATACCCCGTTGTCGAATGCCGCGGCGATGTGCTCCTGATCGATGAGTTCTCCAATGTTGAACCCCCGGGAGACGCTGCCGAACGAGCGCTCAATCCGGTGGTAGTCCTTCTTTTTCTGCTCCTCGTCCTGGGATCTTTCCGCTTTGATGGTCAGCACGTCATCCTCTATGTTCAGGGCGATTTTCTCTTTGGCAATGCCCGGAAGTTCCGCGTCGAGGTAGAACGCGTGCTCATCTTCTGAAATATCGACCTTGAACGCAGGCGATGGAGCCATCTGGTTGCCACTCCAGATGTCGTCGAACAGCCGCATGGGATCTTTCGCTATTTTCATCAACATGATTCGTCTCCTTGATGGAAGTTGTCAGATGTCTTGTTGTCTTGTTGCCGGCATGTCACGCACGGCTCTTCTATCATTAAAGCAATATGCGTGCCAACGGTGTTTTGAGGTCCAAATGCTGACATAATGTCACGCCTGATGCTGGGGTATGACAAAAGTAATAAGCTTTCTGTCGCATTGATGGATTTCTGCAACGACGTCTGTCGGGGATATCATGGGGTGTGAACTCTTCAGGAACCGGGGCGGGCAGGGGTTGGATATGGACGACGACGCTGGAGGCCAGGTTCAGGCGGGGCAGCGGTGTGTCCGGGACGGGCTGGGCAGCGATGCGAAGGCGGAACTGGAAAAAGAGGGAGGCGAGTCGGAGAGGGCAGGGCAGGACTTGCCTGCGGAGTCGAGTCGGCAAGCAGGCCCTGCCTCGTTCAGCAGACTGCTCACGCTGACATGCTGCTGTTGACTTTCTGGATCCAGCTGAGCCGGTCCTGGAGGTTTTCGACGACGCTTTTCGAAATGAGGAAACAGGCGTAGATGATGCTGTCGTCCGAAATACGGTAATAGCATTTCAGACCTTCTTTCCTGCGGTTGACCACGCCGTTGTCATGCATGAGTGCCAGATGCTTGGAAATGTTGGCCTGGCTTGCGCCCACTTCGTTGACGATCTCCTGCACCGTGCGCTCACCGTCGCAAAGTGTCCGGAGGATTTTCAGGCGCATTGGTTCGGAAAGGAGTTTGAATCGGTTGGATACGGCATCGAGCATTTCATCCGGCATGTTGAAATGCCATTTTTTTACGTCTTCTTCTGATATGGTGATTGTTTTGCTCATGACAATGGCTTGTTGACTGCTTCTTTTTTGCCGGCCGGATTCGGGATTCCTGAGAGTATATAGCTATTTAAACATACTATTCAAATCAAAAAAAACATAGTTCAACTCTTGTCATATACATGACGTCAGAATCCGGAATTTGTCAGCATCACCGTCGAGGCAGGGATACTACGGGATGGCGGTGGTCATCTTTAAAATGGAGTCTACAAGGTTTTTCGGCGCCTTTACACGGACCAGCCTCTCCTGGATGATGATCTTGGTGTTCTTGGCGTCCTGAAACTCCTCTCGGCACTGGGGACATTCAGACAGGTGTTCAGAAAGTTCTTCCTCTTCGCGGGTGGTAAGTTCCCCGTCGACAGCTGCGCTCATGAGCACCTTCGCTTTATTGCAGATCATAATAATTAACTTATTGGTTGCGTGATGACATCGCTCAGTCGCCGTTATCGGTGTTGAATCCATGCTTTTTCGCGTAATCTTCAAGCTTCGCTCTAAGCAGCTTTCTGCCCCGGTACAACCGTGACCTTACCGTACCTATCGGGCTTTCCACCATGTTTGCGATCTCTTCGTAGGTAAAACCTTCCATGTCACACAACTGTATTACTTCCCTGAACTCGTCCGGCAGTGACTGCAGCGCCTGATAAACCTCTTCATGCAAGAGGGAGTGGAAAAAATCCGATTCGGCTTCGGTCGTATCGCTCTGAACATCCTTGATCGTATGGTAAAAATCCTTGATCAGATCGTAATCTACCTTGCCGGGTTCCCTTGCATTTTTTCGAAACTTGTTGATGTAGTTGTTTTTCAGGATTTTAAACAGCCACGCTTTGCAGTTTGTTCCCCGCTCGAATGAATTGAAAAATTTGTAAGCCTTGAGATAGGTTTCCTGCACCAGATCCTCGGCGTCGTCGGGGTTCATGGTCAGATGCAGCGCGTAGTTGTAAAGCGAATTGATGTGTGGTACCGCTTCCTGCTGGAATTCCTGGTGTTTGAGCTCTTCCTGCGCTGTAAGACCTTTCTGTGTTTGTTTCATGTCTGTAGTTGTGCCAGATTTTTTGGGGCGCATCATCACGGGTCGTGTTACATGTTTTGCTGGATCAGGAGCGTACCTGCATATCAAGTAATATAAAAAATATATCTTTAGAGTACTTAGAGTCAAGGGCGCAATTGACTTCCCGGGCACTTGCCCTCAACAAAGAATGAACGGATTTCACTATGACTGAACGTGCGGATGCCATCATCATCGGCGCAGGTATCGGCGGCCTGACGACCGCGGCCCTGCTCCAGGAGCGGGGATTCTCAACCATCGTATTCGAGAAGAACCTATTTCCGGGAGGAAGCTGCTCGGCGTTCAGGCGAGGCGGTTATACCTTCGATGCCGGCGCTTCGGTTTTCTATGGTTTCTGCGAGGATGACGCAAAGGGGACGCTCAACCTGCATGCCCGCATCTTCAGGAGGCTCGGTCAGGAGCTGCGAACGATTCCTGATCCCGTGCAGATCCATTACCACATGCCGAACGGCTTCGATGTCCCGGTGCATCACGAACGCTCCCGATTTCTCGAGTGCCTGTACCGACGTTTCCCGCATGAGAAAGAGGGCATTCGCCAATTCTACGACGAACTGGAGTCGGTGTACGACATCCTGAGTTCACTTCCTGCCGGCTCCCTCGAAGACCCGGTACATATCAGCGCGGTCGGAGCCCGGCACCTGGTCAAGTCGGTTTCTCTGGGCGTCAAGACCCTCTACTCCATGGGGGGCACAGCGCGACGCTTCATCCATGATGAGGAGTTGCTCCATTTCATCGATCTCGAGGCCTATTCGTGGGCGGTTCAGGACGCCCGGGCCACACCGTTGGTCAACGCGGGCATCTGCCTCGCCGACCGGCATCATGGCGGAATCAACTATCCGGTCGGTGGGTCCGGCGTGATCCCCGAAGCCCTCGTCCGGGGCATCGAAAAGTTCGGCGGCCAGGTGAGGTTCGGCGTTACGGTCGAAGAGGTGCTGATCGAGGAGGGTCGCGCGGTCGGTGTCAGGCTTCAGGGCGGCGAGGAGGTGCGGGCCCAGGTAGTCGTCAGCAATGCCACCGTATGGGACACCTTCGACCGGCTGGTGAACGACACCCGCCACCGGGTTCCGGAGGGGCGTTTCGTGAAAGCCCCGAGCTGGTTCCAGGTCTATCTCGGGGTTGACGCTTCGGTGATTCCGGACGGTTTTAACGTCCATCATATCCTTGTCGAAGACTGGCTGCGGTACGACGAACTCGGCGGCACCATCTATTTTTCCGCGCCCACGGTGCTCGATCCATCGCTTGCGCCAGAGGGCAAGCACACCCTGCACCTGTTCGTCACCTCCGAAATCTGGGAGTGGGAAAAGTTCGATCGCCAGAGTCCGGAGTATCGGGAGCGGAAAGAGGCCTACGCCCGCTCGCTCATCACCCGGACCGAGCGTATCCTTCCCGGGTTGTCCGGCGCCGTCGAGCTTATGGTCACGGCCACTCCCCAGACCCACGAACGCTATCTCGGTCGCCTCGACGGCTCCTACGGGCCGATGCTGCTGCCGGGCCAGAACGTGCTGCTCAAGCCGCAGAACCGTACCCCGGTGAAGAACCTCTTCTTGTCGGGAGACAGCACCTTCCCCGGTCAGGGCGTGATCGCCGTGACCTACTCAGGCGTGTCCTGCGCATCCTACATCGCCCGACAGCTCGGCAAGCCGCTCGAGTACCTGTAACCAAAAGGAGATGCCTTGCCGCACCACGCATGACTCGTACGTGTCGTGTGGTGAGGATCACGGTATATCGTCATATGTCGGAAGGTTCAGGAAGATGTGTCGCTTTTAGCGCCAATGCCGAGCTGGAGCTCAGCGCTCCCAGGGTTTGTTTCTCGCCACCTCTTCCGCGTCACGTGTTACGAAACCTCATCCCCGTCACGCCGTGGCGAGCAGCATATCGATCTCCCGGTAGGGGAGTTCGGTCAGCTCGGCCAGGATCTTCTTGGTGACGTAGCCTTTGTAGAGGTAGGTGCCCATTCTCAGGCTGTGGCTCTTCCAGAGGATATCGGGAATGGTCTGGTGCGCGGTCAGTTTCTGTAAAAACGGCAAGAGGGTGTTGGTGAGTGCGAACGACGCCGTCTTGGCTACCGCGGAAGGGATGTTCGGCACGCAGTAGTGCGTCACGCCATGCTTGACGTAGATCGGGTTGGTGTGGGTCGTGTGGCGGCTTGTGGCGAAGCAGGCCCCCTGGTCGATCGAGACGTCGATGATGACCGAGCCGGGCTTCATGGTCTTGACCACCTGTTCGTTGACCAGCGGTTTCTGCAGTTTCTGCTTCGGGCTGAGTGCGCCGATCATCACGTCCGAGATGCGTGCAAGTTGTGCAATGTAGTGGTCGTTGGCGATGGCGGTCACGAGGTGACGGTTGAAGAACGCCTCGAACCGTCTGAGCCGGTTGATCTCCTTGTCGATGACCGTTACCTGGGCTCCGAGCCCAAGGGCGTCCTGGGCGGCGAATAGCCCCACCGTGCCGGCTCCGATGATGGTGACATGGGCGGGAGGTACCCCCGCGATGCCACCGAGCAGGATGCCGCTGCCGCCATAGCCGGTCTCGAGGTATTTGGCTGCGGTCTGGATCGCCAGGGATCCGGCGATTTCGCTGAGGGTCCTGACGATGGGCAGTTCACCATCCCTGGTTTCAATGAATTCGAAGCCGAGTGCCGTGATGTTTTTTTCGATGAGCGCCCTGATCATCTGCCGGCTGACCGTTCCGAGGTGCAGGGCTGAAATCAGCATCTGCCCCGGAACGAACATCGCAAGTTCTTCGAGCTCCGGGGGCGCGACCTTGACAATGACGTTGGCTTGCCGGTACAGCTCATCCGGGGATGCGGCGATGATGGCGCCGGCTTCTGAATAGTCGGCATCGGAGAAGTTGCAGAACATGCCGGCCCCCGTTTCGACGATGACCCGTATCTGCTGTTCCACGAGGATCTGCACCCCGGCGGGCGAGAGCGCGACGCGCCGCTCGTCCTGGGCGCGCTCCTTTGGCATGGCGATCGCCACGTTCATCGTTTTTTCCGGCTTGAGGAGCCAGCGTTCGAGAGTTTTGACTCCAAGCTCGAATTCCAGTGTTCCAAAGTCGGAAGGGTAGCCCATCGTGTTTTCAGTTCATCAGGATTGGTGCAAATAGTCCCCCGGCAGTCGCTGCCGGGTCGGATATCGGTGTCGCCGGCCACCCCGGTGGCCCCGGGGTGGAGAGACTGAAGAGGTCCTACGGTTTCATCGTGATCTTGACCCGCTCGACCTTCTCCGTCGGTGCGACAGCAGTCGTACAGGTTGAACCGGGCAGGTGCAGCCTGCCGCCGGTGATGGAGCAGACGACTCCGGAAGCGGCGTCAAGCACCCCTTTCGCGGTGCCGCCGACCAGATTGACCGGCCCCTGCATGAAGGAGAACGTTTCAACGAAGTTGTTGGCGGCAAGCAGGGAGGCTGGGCCGAGGCCGCTGGCGATCTTTCCAAGCGTATCGATCGGGTTGAGCTTTCCTGCACGCACCCTGGTGAACACGTTCGCAGCACCTGACGGCAGCTTGTTCACGACATTGTAGCCAATGGTCTGCGCATAGGTGATGAAGCCGGGTACGTTCAGGCCGAGCACGAGCCGTCGGAGTGTTTCTGCCCGGGTGATGACCCTTACGGTTCCCTCCTTGACGAGGACCGTCTGGCAGGCAAGACGGCCACCATCCTGGAATAGCTTGTCGGAGATGAACGCCTTCTCCTCGTCGCTCGGCGGAGAGAGGCACTCGGCACCCTCCCGGACATAGACGAAGCAGCTCTGGCAGATGCCGTTGCCGCCGCAGATATAGCCGATATGGGCCTTGTTGTGCTTGGCTGTGGAAAGAAGCAGGTCGCCGACCTGGGCTTCACAGGGTCTGTCGTTGATGTAGATGATCATGGTCGTGGGATTTGCATTTGACAAACTGGCATTACGTATACATTCGGTACAAACAGATTACCATATTGTGTAAGTAATAATATAAGCAAAATACCTCACAACCGGTTCCGCAGGGCGGGGGTCGAAAAAAGCCGGGTGTTCCGGCTTTTTTCGATGGTTGCATTATGGGCTGAGCAAGTGCAGGGTCAGTTGCAGGGGACTTCGCGCTCTTCATGCAGGAGCAGCACCTCAGGCGACACCTTCGAAGTCTCGGCTGTCGCGCAACTCCGGGCTTTCGACGGTTCGACCGCCGGCGCCTTGCCGTTCGAGGTGCATTTCGCTGCAGGGGTTTCCGTACCGGTTACGAAAACGGACTGCACCGCGTCGATCACCAGCCCGATGGCGTCACCAATGCCCGCGATCACGTCATTCAGCAACTGCCACAGGCCTACCTGGTACCCTTCACTGTCACGTTTGGCCTGGAAAGCGATGGTGTCGGTGAACTTCACCGCGGCTTCCCGTCCCATTTTCCCCATGTAGGCAGGTAGCTCTCCAGGGGTGGCGAGGGTCATGCGTTTGGCCTCTTCGACTGTTGTCAGCAGCGTGATCCTGCCTGGTTTCTCGATGGTCGCCTGGCAGGCCATCCTGGTGCCCTCCCTGACGAGCGTATCGGAAAGCATGGCTTTCTCCGCGTGGGTCATCGGTGAAAGCAGTTCAGCACCTTCCAGCACCTTGACATAGCAGGTCTGGCAGAGGGCGTTCCCTCCGCAGAAATAGCCGATATGGCTGTGGTTTGAGCGGGCAACGTCGAGCAATCTATCTCCGGTGTTCGCATTGCACTCCCGGTCGTTGATCGTGATATTCATGATGGTAATAATTTTGTATTCAGAAATCTATTTACATCGAAATCATAACTATTCCGAACAAGGAAAAAGTTGCATCAATTTTTAAAGAAGTGACGGAGAAGACGTGCCGCGTGACGAGGAAGAAGTGAAGCGCCCTGGGAGCGCTGAGCTCCAGCTCGGCATTGGCGCCAAAGGCGACACATCTTCAAGAATCTTCGACATAGGACGATCTCCCGTGATCCTCTCCACACGACGCGGACGAGTATTGTGCGAGCCCTCCGTGTGGGGTGGTGTAGTGAGGAACAGAATGGAAGATGCCCTGGCAAAAGAGCATGTAATGGGCCG
>JAAXXR010000065.1 GCA_013334335.1 Chlorobiaceae bacterium | reverse complement strand
CGGCGACCGAGAAGGCCGTTTTCGCCGGCGGCTGCTTCTGGGGTGTGGAGTACCACCTCAAAAAGGTCAAGGGGGTGCTGTCGACCCGAGTCGGCTACACCGGAGGAACTACGGAGCATCCGTCCTACAAGCAGGTGTGTACCGGCAGGACCGGGCATATCGAGGCGATAGAGGTGGAGTTCGATCCGAAGGTCGTAGGTTACGAGACGCTGGCCAAACTCTTTTTCGAAATCCACGATCCGACGCAGTTCAACCGTCAGGGGCCGGATGTCGGGACGCAGTACCGCTCTGCGTTATTCTATCAGAACGACGAGCAGAAGCGGATCGCCGAGTCGCTGATCGCACAGCTTGAAGCGAAGGGGTACCGCGTGGTGACCGAGGTGCGGAAGGCTGCCGAGTTCTGGCCGGCAGAGGATTACCATCAGGATTACTACGAGAAGACGGGGCATCATCCGTATTGCCATGTCTACCAGAAACGCTTCTGACCGTCGCCATGGTTGAGGCGATGCGGTTATGGGGAGTCTTCGATCTTCAGAAGGAGCCGGAGCCGCTCAGGCCGGCAAGGTCGATTTGTTGCGAACCCGGTCCTGGGGAGGTGCTGCTGGATGTCCTGGCCTGCGGGGTTTGCCATACCGAGCTTGACGAGATCGAGGGGCGGACGCCACCGCCCAGGTATCCGGTGACTCCCGGCCACCAGGTCGTGGGTCGGATCAGCGCCTGCGGGGAGATGGTTGACTGCCGCCTGGTGGGGAGCCGCCGGGGAGTGGCATGGATCTATTCAGCCTGCGGTGAATGCGAACAATGCCTTGGGGGCCACGAGAATCTCTGCGCAGATTTCAGGGCTACGGGCCGTGACGCCGATGGCGGATACTCGAGGTGCATGCATGTGCCTTTGGCGTTCACCTACCCCATTCCCGATTGCTTCACGGATGCCGAAGCGGCTCCGCTGCTTTGCGGAGGGGCCATTGGTTACCGCTCGCTCCGGCTGGCCAACCTTTCAGACGGCGCGGTTCTCGGGTTGACCGGCTTCGGGGCCTCCGCGCACCAGGTGCTTCAGCTCGCGCGGCATCTTTTTCCCAAATCCCCCGTGTTCGTTTTCGCGCGCAGTGAAGCTGACCGCGAGTTCGCCAGGTCGCTCGGAGCTGACTGGGCAGGCGGTACGGAGGAGGCTCCACCTGAGCCCTGCGCGTCGATCATCGACACGACGCCGGCATGGAAGCCGGTGATTTCAGCGCTTGAACACCTGCGACCGGGCGGACGCCTCGTCATCAACGCGATCCGGAAAGAGCGCGGACAGCGGGGCCTGCTGTCGGGAATCAGCTACGAGCGGCACCTCTGGATGGAGAAGGAGATCAAGAGCGTCGCTAACATCACCAGGAGGGATGTCTCGGAGTTTGTCGATATCGCCGCCAGAATCAACCTGAAACCTCAAGTGCAGACGTGGCCGCTCGACGAGGCCAACCGCGCGCTGCTCGATCTGAAACACGGACGCCTGAAAGGAGCCGCCGTGCTGATTCCCGAACGATAGCCCTACGTGAGCATCAGCAGGCTCGCGGCCATGATCGCCATGCCGATGATGAGACCCGCGATACCGACGTGGTGTTCACCATTCTGCTGCGCAGCGGGCAGCAGTTCGTCGAGCGAAATGTAGACCATGATGCCGGCCACGACGCCGAGAACGATACCGAAGACGAATGGATTGAGGAACGGCTTGAGCAGCGTGTAGCCGATAATCGCGCCCAGAGGTTCGGCCAGGCCGGAGAGGAACGAGTAACTGAACGCGCGCGTCCGGCTTTTGGTCGCAAAGTAGATCGGTACGGCGACCGCCATGCCTTCGGGTATATTGTGCAAGGCTACGGTCGCGGCGATGGCGATGCCGAGGTGCTGGTCCGACAGGGCGCTGAAGAACACGGCGAGTCCTTCCGGGAAGTTGTGGATGGCGATGGCGGCCGCCGTCAACAAGCCCATGCGGTGCAGTTTCTCTTCATCTCCTGGCGCTGACTCCAGAGCACCGATAAGATTCATCTCGTGCGGGTTCTCGAAGTCCGGCACAAGACGGTCGATCAGCCAGATGACGGCGATGCCGCCGAAAAATGCCAGCGTCGAAAACAGGGCTCCCACCGAAGGCGTCGAGTATGAGGTCAGGCTCATGCGCGACTGTGGCATGATCTCCATGAACGATACATAGAGCATAACCCCGGCGGAAAATCCCAGCGAAAAGGTCAGGAACTTTCGGTTGGTGTGCTTCACCAGAAGCGAAAGTGCACTCCCGATGCCGGTTGACAGGCCGGCAAGCAGCGTCAGGAGGAGGGCGGGGTAAAAATTACTCATGTGTGGCCCTTCAAACCGTTGGTTCGAGTCGTTGTTTTATGGCGACGATCAGCGCGTCGAGGTCCTCCATGGCGTCGATTTCCGGTTTCGACATGAACACCTCGATGTTGCTGTTTTTCTTCAGGATGACCGGATAGACAAACTCGAGATCGTATTTCTTTTCAAACTCATCCCGGTGCAGGAACTCCATGGGCTTGCCCACGCTTTTCCGGAACTCAGCCCAGCTCTCCTTTTCGGTGAACGGCCCGTAGGTGAGCGCGCAGAGACTGCACTGGTAGGTCGACGGGCTCAGGATCTTGTGGCCGAGGTCGAAAAGGCCGCTGATAGGGTTGCTGTCCGAATTGTAGACGAAAATCAGGGTCGTGTTCATGGTTATACAGTTTATGTTTTCACTCATCGAAAACGAACATACCAGTCTAACGCTCGAAGCGCCCGAAACGATCCTCGTCGGGGGCAACACCATACTCCTTTTCAGAATTTTAACATGGTGGGGGAGTGTGATGTTTCAGTATTCATACAAGAAAAATGTATATTCGTTAAGTTAACGTATTGATTTGATTTATCCGGATTCATCTTCATCAGATCCCTCATGACGATTCGGAGAGTCCTCCGTGGATTCATTTCGAGGCCGTTTATTCCGGCGCCCTCCTCCCGGTCGTCCGGTACGCCGTGACCGCTGCCCCAGCGCATCGCCAGGTTTATTTATGTTCCATCAAACATCAAAATCATTTCGCCATGAACGCCATTCGCATCAACGAATACTGTTTCGACAGGCTTCATCTCTGGGTGCAGTATGACTGGAAGATTCCCCAGTTCGTCGAAGTGGTCGTTGAAGTTTTCTATCCGTACAACCGAAAGGCAAATGGCCTGGTGATGTTCAATCACGGATTCCTGATCGGTACCGACCTGCTGTTCTATCCGAAAAAGATCATCGGCGCATTTCTCGGGGACAATCCGCTCTTCGCCATCAATCCCTCCAAATACTACAACTACAGCGAGGCGATCGTCGAGAAGAACTGGGCCATGGCGTTTGTCAGCGCCTGTCACACCCAGGTCCATGGGGTGCCGTGGACCGATATCGGCGGTAACCCCAGAGTTGGGCAGGAGGCCTATGCCGCAGCATCCTACCTGATCAAATACGGCGTCACCGATTTCTTCTACAGGGCCGAAGAAGAAGGGCACAACTGCGAGTTCTATGATCCCGAAGTTGCCTGCAAATCGAAGTTCATGGTCTCCAACAACGTGATTTTCGCTGGCCACTCGGTTGGTGGTGCCCACGCACAGGCGGCCGCCTGCGGGTTCGAGGCCCTGCATGAAATCGGCAAGTCGCAATATCGCCCGTTCGACCCGGTGATGTACGACCGCGAGTTCGTGCCGGCATACTCCGAGCGGATGTCCAGATGGGACCCGTCTGAACGCGCCAATCCGGTCGGACTGCTCATGCTCTCCCCGGTGGACCAGAAGATACCGATCCTCATACCCGGCATGGAGCCTTACCGGGATGCGCTCGCATCGACCCGGATACCGATGGCGATGATCGTCGGGCAGTGCGACTGCGCGTGCCTTGACAGCTCGACTCCGCCAGCATGGTCCGATGATGCCGCAACGGAGACGCAGTTCACCCAGCTCGCGCCTGCCGGAAGCGGTTCATGGGCAGTCGTGTCGAGGGTCGAGAGGGGGAGCCACTGCGGCTACCTGACCGAAGAGAGCGATCTGTGCAGCGCGGCTGACCTGAAGCTTACCTGCGATCGCTGCAAGGGGGTGGTGAAGCACAAGGCGGGAGGCCTTGAGTCGGCGTTCACGACTGACCTCATGAAGCGGTTTATCGATCTCTATCCCGGACCCGAAGGTTTCAACGGAAGCTACAACGACTGGATCAAGAGCGGATTCATTACCTGGCTGAACCAGCCGAGCCCTGACGGAAGGGTCGAGCTGATGCCGTTCCCGTCAGGGCAGTATGTCGACCCGCTTCCGTTGCAGAACGGTTGAGCGAACCAGGAAGCATCCCGAAGGAGAACCGGGGCAGCTTCGCCCCGGGGGCCGGAAAAACGGCGGTTCAAGGCGACAACCTGATCGGCGGAACGGCTTGCCGTCATCGTGGCTGCGGGAAGTGATGGGGATCCTCGTGCTCCTGACGCCACAGCCTCCTTGTTGAGCAGCGAGTCCGAAGGGTTCCGGTTCCGTAACAGCACGTCGCACTGCCTCGTTCAGCCGGGGGCTTGGAGCGTCTTGCGGTCGAGCAGTCCAAGCGCCTGTTCGACGCTGTCGCAGACGTCGAAATAGGAGCCGTAGCCGGGTTTGACCATGCGGTCGTCGGCGATGCGTTCGAAGAACAGGAGAAGCGGGTTCCAGAAGCCGTCGACGTTGAGCAGGATGATCGGCTTGTCGTGGTGGCCGAGGTGTTTCCAGGTGAGGATCTCCATCAGCTCGTCGAGGGTGCCGAAGCCACCGGGCAGGATGACGAAGGCATCGGCCCAGCCGGTGAGCAGCATCTTGCGCTCGTGCATGGTTTCGACGACGTGCAGTTCAGTGATGCCGTGGTGGGCGACCTCCCGCTCTTCGAGGAAGCGGGGGATGATGCCCTTTGCCGTGCCTCCGCCCTGCATGACGGCATCAGCGGTGCGTCCCATGAGCCCGACGTTGCCGCCACCGAAGACCAGCGTGATCTTCCGTTCGGCGAGTCCTTTGCCGAGCTCCGTGGCCGCGTCGAAGTAGGATTGCGGCGCCTTGCCGCTTGAGCTGCAGTAGACGGTGACCGAGCGGATCATGGGTCGTTTTTTCTGTAGGTTCTGGTGATGCTGTCCTCCGAACGCTGGTAGATGTAGCTCTCCGGAGAATCTATTTTCAGGACTTTGTGCCGCAGTGCGGCACGTTCCCAGAGATCGGTGTCTTCGGCATAGTCGATCTCCCGGAACCCCCCGATCTCCATGAAGAGCTCCCTCCGGCCGAACAGCGTGCCGCAGAGGATGCATTCGCTGATGTGCACCAGCGTTTCGGGATCGTTGCGGTCACGGATCCACGGATCTCCCAGGCAGGCGAAACCTCCCGTGAGCAGGTCGACATCCGGCATCGAATTGAGCAGCTCGACGCGGGATGAGAGGTGTTCAGGAAGGTACCGGTCGTCACTGTCGAGGAAGGTGATGAAGCGACCGAGGGAGGCCTGGATGCCCATGTTGCGGGACAGGGCGGCTTTCCGGTTGCGGTGCTTCATGTAGCGGATGTTGCCGTGGCGGTGCAGGTACGGGTCGACCATGCTGAAGGTCTCGTCGACGCTGCCGTCGTCCACCACGATGAGCTCCCAGTCGCGGAAACTCTGGTCGATGACACTTTCGATGGCCTCCCTGAGGATGCCGGCCCGGTTGAATGTTGCCAGCACGACCGACACGTGCGCGTTTCCGGTGACGATCACGGGTTGATAATCCTTATGGCGAAGGCGCAGACGAGCATGCCTGCGACCAGGAAGTTCTGCGCAACGGCGTTATAGCGGACATCCATGCTCCTGGGTGAGCGGACAAGGCCGAACTGCAGGAGGAGCTGCGGCAGGATCAGGGCGGCGACGGCGACGGCGTAGCTGGCCAGGCCTATCGAAAGCATGTAGAGGGCGGCGAGGAGCTGGCCGAGGTTGATCAGCACCGCGGCGATGATGGCGGCCTTGCGCTCGCCGAACACGGCGGGGAGGGTATGGATGCCGACCTGCCGGTCGCCTTCAATCGACTTGAAATCGTTGATGGTCATGGTGCCGGTGCTGGAGAGGGTGAAGAGCCCCGCGACGATCAGCGACGGCGTGAGGCTATCCAGCGAGAATTCACGCCGGTAGGCGATCTCCCCGGCAATCCACGGAATGATCAGGTAGGAGACCGAGACGATGATGTTTCCTGCCCAGAGCCGTTTCTTGAGCTTGATCGGGTTCGCGCTGTAGAGGTGTGCGTTGATGATGCCGATTACCACATAGAGGCCGATCAGCGGGTGGATCAGGTAGCCGACGATCACCGACAGCACCGACCAGATGGCGATCAGCACGGTGGCGTCGCGAAGAGAGATCGCGCCGCCGGGGATCGGCCGTGAGGGTTCGTTGATCTCGTCGAGGTCGCGGTCGAAGTAGTCGTTGAGCATCTGGCAGGTGCCGGTGGCCAGCGGGCCGGTCAGCAAGAGGGCAAGCAGGAACTTGGTGCCGAAAAACTCGTTCCAGCCGAACGCGCCACTTGCGACCGCACCGCACAGGAAGCTCCAGATGACCGGTATCCAGGTGACCGGTTTGAGAAACCTGACAAGCAGGCCGATCCTTGAAAGGGGTTCGGAGGAGCGAAGTGTCCGAATGACCGGTTTCCTGCGTCCGATGGCCTCGGGGGCTCCGGCATCGGGGAGCCTGTTGTCGGAATGCCGGTCTGGAGGAATCTCGCTCACCTGTGACAAATTGGAATGGTTGAAACTCACGGCCTGAAAAATAACACGCAAATACAAGGAATGAAACTTCATGCCGCAAATAATCGACACCGGTGGCAGAAGGGCCCTGCTTGGACACTGATGTTGAAGAGTGTACATTTTACCTACAGGCCATCTGACTCAAGTTTTTTGACACGTTCATCAACCATCACGCGCATGCCTATTGGTAAGTTTCTGGACGAGATGAAGAGAACCTTCTTCCTCCATGCGATAGCAGCCCACTTCAGCAACGGACTGATTCCCGTAACGGTGCTTTACCTCCTGATAGCCTTTTTTTCAGGGGATCCGTTTTTCGAACATACGGTCCTTCACCTGCTCGTGATCGTACTGCTGGCGCTCCCGGTGTCATTTCTCTCCGGTATCGCCGATTGGAAAACGAAGTACAACGGTGCGAAGGCTCCGGTGTTCACCAAGAAGATCCGGCTAGGCATCCTGCTCGCCGTGCTTGCCGTCGGCACGATCTCCATCCGCATTTTTGACCAGGAGGTGATGACGGAGAGCGGTATCCTTCACTGGGCCTATATCCTCATGTCGCTGGGCATGTTGCCGGTGGTGGTGCTGCTGGGCCATTACGGCGGGAAGCTTTCGGCGGGACAGCGGCAGGAGAAGTTCAGGTAATGCAGATCGCACTGCAGACTTCGGTACCCTGGGAGCGCGAGGAGATGGCCGGCATTTTCAACCACTATGTCGAGCACAGCTTCGCGACCTACACCGAAACCCCAGTCACTCCGGAGCGCTTCAATGAGATCATGGACTTCCATGCAGGCTGGCCGGTCGTGACCGCCCGGACTTGCGACGGCCTGATGGCCGGTTTCGGTCTCCTGCGGCCCTACAGCCCGATTGCGGCCTTCAGCCGGACCGCCGAGATTACCTGTTTCATCCGTCCCGGGTTCACCGGCATGGGGATCGGTTCGGAGATCCTCGCGGAACTGGAGTCCGGGGCGCGGAAACTGGGGATCGAGACGATATTGGCGACCGTCTCCTCCCTCAACGACCGGAGCGTCCGGTTTCACGAAGCCTCCGGTTTCCGGGAGTGTGGTCGCCTCCCGGGCATCGGCCGCAAGCGCGGCGAGACGTTCGATGTGGTGCTCTTGCAGAAAAGTCTCATTACACCCGTGTCCTGACATGATCGACATCCATACGATGCTTGTTTTCTTTTCTGCAGCCCTGTTGCTCGCCCTTTCGCCCGGTCCCGACAACCTTTTCGTCCTGGCGCAATCGGCGCAGAATGGACGTGCCGCCGGTTTTGCCGTGACCTTCGGGCTCTGCACCGGGCTTGTCGGCCATACCCTGGCCGTGGCCCTGGGGCTTGCGGCCATCGTCAAGGCGTCGGCCATGGCATTTACGGCCCTGAAGGCCGCAGGCGCATGCTACCTGCTCTACCTGGCCTGGCAGGCATGGCGGGCAGGGGCGGTCGATGAGCGTTCGATCCAGGCTCCGGCATTGTCGGGCTCATCGCTTTTCCGGCGGGGGATCGTCATGAACCTCACCAATCCGAAGGTTTCGCTTTTTTTCCTCGCCTTTCTTCCGCAGTTCGCCGACTCCCGGCTTGGATCGATGACCGGTCAGTTCCTGCAGCTCGGCTTGCTGTTCATCCTGGCCACCATGATCGTGTTCGGCATGATCAGCCTTCTGGCAGGCGGCATGGGCGACAGGTTCCGTCGCTCGCCAGCCGCCATGAAGACCGTCAATCGTGCCGCGGCGGTCGTCTTTGTAGGCCTTGCCGTTAAACTGGCACTTTCAGAACGCTGAACCGGAGTCGACTATGGGCTTGCTTCCGCTCCTTCCTCTCATTGACCTTCCCCTGGACAGCCACCGGTCGGTCCGTACCGGTGGCCGCGAAATCACCCTGTTCCATTATGACGGCGTTGTCACGGCCCTGAGCCATGCCTGCCAGCATATGGGTGGCGACCTGGGCCAGGGTACCATTCAGATACTTGACGATGGCGAGCGCTATGTGGTCTGTCCCTGGCATGGATGGCAGTTCAACATCAGGAGCGGCAAGGCCCCGGCGGGGTACCTCGACCGACAGGCTGTCTACGGGGTGAAGATCGAGGATGGCATGATCATGGTGACCGATGAACCGATTGTGGAGGCGTTCAGGGCGGCTCATGATGACGATCCGCTGGCTGACCTCAGGAATCTCGACTACCAGGTGACCCCGACCTCGCTGAACGTGCTTGGCATCTCGGCTACGAACATGAACCCCGATCTGCCCCGGCCGTCGACCTCGGAGAGCGGCTTGCAGGCGGCGCTCGATTTCGCGGCTTCAGAATTCGGCGCCTCGGTGAAGATGATCCGCATCCGGGACCTCGCGTTCCGTCACTGCGAAGGCTACTACAGCCGCCATGAGCAGGCTTGCACCTGGCCTTGCTCCATTTCGGAGATGGACCCGTCCGACGGCATGAACGAGATCTACCGAACCATGGTCCTGTGGGCCGACGCCGT
>JAAXXR010000116.1 GCA_013334335.1 Chlorobiaceae bacterium | reverse complement strand
ATACGCTCGAAACCCGACTTCTCCGCCGAAGAGAAGCAGCATCTCCTCGAACGCCTGACGGCGGCCGAAGGGTTCGAACGGTTCCTGCATACCCGCTATGTCGGCCAGAAGCGCTTCTCGCTCGAAGGCGGCGAGAGCTTTATCGCCTCGCTCGACGAGCTGGTGCAGTCCGCGAGGTCCTACGGCGTCGAAGAGGTGGTGATCGGCATGGCCCACCGCGGTCGGCTGAACGTGCTGGTGAACATCCTCGGCAAGAGCCCGGCGGACCTGTTCGCCGAATTCGAAGGGAAGCACGGCGACGAACTGCCCTCGGGCGACGTGAAGTACCACCTCGGTTTTTCGAGCGACGTCTCGACGCCACTCGGGCCGGTCAACCTGTCGCTCGCCTTCAACCCGTCGCATCTCGAGATCGTCGATCCGGTCGTTGAAGGTTCGGTCAAGGCCCGCCAGGAGAGCCGCGGCGACCTCGACGGCCACCAGGTGCTGCCGATCCTGGTCCATGGCGATGCGGCCTTCGCCGGACAGGGTGTGGTCATGGAGACCCTGAACCTTTCCCAGACCCGCGGTTACGGCACGGGCGGCACGGTGCACATCGTGATCAACAACCAGATCGGATTCACCACCTCCGACCCGCGCGACGCCCGTTCGTCGATCTACTGCACCGATGCGGTCAAGGTCATCAAGTCCCCGGTGCTGCATGTCAACGGCGACGATCCCGAGGCGGTGATCCTCGCGACCAGACTGGCGCTCGAGTACCGTCAGACCTTCCGGCATGACGTGGCCATCGACATCGTCTGCTTCCGGAAGCACGGCCACAATGAGCAGGACACGCCGTCGATCACCCAGCCGCTCATGTACAAGAAGATCTCGCAGCATCCCGGCACCCGCAAGCTGTATGCCGACCGGCTGGCTGCCCAGGGGGTTCTCGACGCGGACGGCATCGAGGCGCTCATCAAGAATTACCGCCAGGCGATGGATGCCGGCCGCCATACCGTCGATCCGGTGCTCTCCAACGCGAAGAACAAGTTTGCCGTCGACTGGATGCCGTTCCGCAACCGCACCTGGACCGACCAGGCTGAAACCGGCATGCCGGTGGCGGAACTCAAGCGGCTATCGGAGCGTATCACCTCGATTCCCCTGAACATGAAGCTCCATCCGCTGGTCGAAAAGGTCCTGCGCGACCGGGCTTCCATGGGCGAAGGGACCCAGCCGCTCGACTGGGGCATGGGCGAGCACCTCGCCTTCGCATCGCTCGTCTCGAGCGGTTACGCGGTGCGCATCACCGGCCAGGACTCCGGCCGGGGCACCTTCTCGCACCGGCAGGCCGTGCTGCACGACCAGAACCGCGAACGGTGGGACATGGGTGCCTACATCCCGCTCCAGAACGTTGCCGACAACCAGGCTCCGTTCACGGTCATCGACTCGGTGCTCTCCGAGGAGGCGGTGCTCGGTTTCGAATACGGCTACTCGATCGCCGAGCCGAACACCCTGGTCATCTGGGAGGCGCAGTTCGGTGACTTCGTCAATGGCGCGCAGGTGGTCATCGACCAGTTCATCACTTCGGCGGAGGTCAAGTGGGGCCTCCATTCCGGTCTCGTCATGATGCTTCCGCACGGTTATGAGGGCCAGGGCCCCGAGCACTCCTCGGCGCGTCCCGAACGGTTTCTGCAGCTCTGTGTGGATGACAACATCCAGGTGTGCCAGCCGACCAACCCGGCCCAGATTTTCCATCTGATCCGTCGCCAGATGATCCGCACGATCCGCAAGCCGCTGGTCATTCTCACCCCGAAATCGGTACTCAGGCACAAGGAGGCCATCTCGCCGCTGGAGGACCTGGCTTCAGGAACGTTCAAGACGGTGATCGGTGACGATTCGGTCAGGCCCGAGAAGGTCACCCGCGCCATCCTCTGTTCCGGCAAGGTGTACTATGACATTCTCGCCCGCAGGCGGGAGAATGGCAAGAAGGATGTCCCGATCATCAGGATGGAGCAGCTCTATCCCTTCCCGCTCCAGGCGCTCCAGGACGAGCTTGGCCGCTATCCGGGCCTCAGGGATATCGTCTGGGCCCAGGACGAGCCGCAGAACCAGGGTTACTGGCTGTTCATGCTCCAGTATCTCATGGATCTCATGCAGGCCGGCCAGAAGCTCGGTTACGCCGGACGTCCGGCTTCGGCGTCGCCGGCAGTCGGCTATTTCAGCAAGCACACCGAGCAGCAGAAAGCCCTGCTTGACGCAGCTTTCGGGAAGCTTCAGGGAACGATCATCAGCATATAACCAAAACACAAGGCACCAAGGATCTGGTATGGCAATCGTCGATGTAACAATACCCCCGTTATCGGAATCAGTCGCAGAGGCAACCATGCTCGGCTGGAGAAAACAGCCGGGTGACGCCGTTGTTCAGGATGAAACCCTGTTCGAAATCGAAACCGATAAGGTTGTGTTCGAAGTACCTGCGCCCGCCTCGGGCGTACTTGCAGCGATAACGGCGATCGATGGAGACATCGTCGTATCCGGTCAGTCGGTAGCCTCGATCGAAACCGATGCCGTCGGTCAGGTCGCGGCGCCCCCTGTACCGGTAGCCGCCGTCGAAGC
>JAAXXR010000064.1 GCA_013334335.1 Chlorobiaceae bacterium | reverse complement strand
ATGACGCCCAGTGGCGAGGTGATGGTTTTGAGCCCGACCTTGGTCGTCGGCGAGTACTGTCCCTTGGTGAGTCCATAGATCTCGTTGTTGAACAGGATCACGTTCAGGTCAATATTCCTCCGCAGGGTATGGATGAAGTGGTTGCCGCCGATCGAAAGGGCGTCGCCGTCGCCGGTCGCCACCCAGACGCTGAGCTCCGGGCGGGAGGTTTTCAGGCCTGACGCCATGGGCAGGGCGCGGCCATGGATGCCGTGCACGCCGTAGGTCGCCATATAGTAGGGCAGGCGCGACGAGCAGCCGATACCGGAGAGGAAGACGATATTTTCCGGTGCGACGCCCAGTTCGGGCATCGCATTCTTCAGCTGCTGGAGAACGGCGTGGTCGCCGCAGCCGGGGCACCATTTCGGCTCCTGGTCCGATGCGAAATCTTTTGCGGTCAAAACCGGACCGCAGGCCATCGATGTATTGATATCGGTCATTGGTCAGTGCTCCTTGATAAGGTCAGTGATTTTTGCCAGAATTTCCATTTCGTTGAACGGCAGGCCTTTCACCTTGGTGAAGCTGACCGGCGCGAACAGATACTTGTCCCTGATCAGATGGACAAGCTGCCCGTAGTTGTTCTCGGGTATCAGCACGCTCTTGAAGTTGCCCATGAGTTCACCGAGGTTCTTCGGGAAGGGGTTCAGGTAGCGCAGATGGGCGTGTGCGACGCTGTAGCCCAGCTCGAGTGCCTGTTCGACAGCGGTCTTGATGGCGCCGTATGAGGAGCCCCAGCCGAGGATGAGGAGGTCGCCTTTGTCCGGACCGTTGTCGATCTTCTGGAGCGGGATACTGTCGGCGATCTTCTCGATCTTTTCAGCGCGCAGCCGGGTCATCAGCTCGTGGTTGTCCGGATCGGTCGAAACGTGACCGGTCTCATGCTGCTTCTCGAGGCCGCCAATGCGGTGTTCGAGCCCTTTCGTGCCGGGAATCGCCCACGGACGCACATGGCGGTCATCACGCTTGTAGGGCAGGAACGGGGCATCATCCGGGTTCCTTTCCGGCGAGAAGTGCGGATTGATTTCGCTCAGGTTCTTCTCCGACTCGACCTTCCACGGCTCAGAGCTCAGTGCGAGGTACCCGTCGGTAAGACACATGACCGGAGTCATGTGCTCGATGGCGATCCTTGACGCCTCGTACGTGGTATAGAAGCAGTCCACCGGGGAGTAGGCGGCCACGATGGGCATCGGTGCCTCGCCATGCCGTCCGTACATGGCCATCATGAGGTCGGACTGTTCAGGTTTTGTCGGCAGGCCTGTTGACGGTCCGCCACGCTGCACATTGATGACCACGAGCGGCAGTTCGAGCATGACCGCCAGGCCGAGCGCCTCGGTTTTCAGGGCGAGGCCGGGGCCTGAGGTGTTGGTTGCCGCAAGAGCTCCGCCGTATGATGCGCCGATAGCGGTGACGATACCTGCAATTTCATCCTCCGCCTGGAAGGTCTTGACCCCGAATTTTTTCATCTTGGCGAGCGTCTGCAGGATCTCGGTTGCCGGGGTGATGGGGTAGGAACCCAGGAACAGTTCGAGCCCCGCTTTTTTGGCCGCGGCAGTCAGGCCGATCGCACAGGCCTCGTTGCCCGTGACTCGGCGGTAGGTGCCGTGCTGCTTGGCGGGTGAAATGTCGAAGCGGCCGAGGTTGGCGAAGATTTCGGTTTCATCGCCGAAGAAATAGCCCGCCTTGATCGCCCGGATATTGGCTTCAGCGATTGTTGCGTTCTTGCCGAACTTGGCGTGCAGCATTTCGACCGTGACGTCGATCGGAAGGCTGTAGAGCCAGTAGAGCAGGCCGAGAATGAACATGTTCTTGCAGCGGTCGATCTCCTTCGTGCTCAGGCCGCTGTCATGCAGGGCATCCCTGGTGAGCTGGAGCACCGGCACCGGGAACACAATGTAGTTGCTCAGCGTGCCATCCTCGAGGGGGTTGGCATCCTTCTCGTAACCGGCAAGCTTCAGGTTTTTCTCGTCGAAACCTTCGGTGCAGGCGATGATGATGCCGCCCCGATGCAGGTCCTTGAGTTTGGATTTCAGTGCGGCGGCGTTCATGGCGACCATGACGTCGAAGCGGGCTCCAGGGGTGTAGACCGGCTTGCTGCCGAACTGGAGCTGGAACCCTGACACGCCGGCCACCGTACCGGCAGGCGCCCTGATCTCGGAAGGGAAGTTGGGGAATGTGTTCAGGTCGGCACCGTAGACTGCCACCGTATTGGCAAACTGGGTGCCGGTCAATTGCATCCCGTCACCGGAATCACCGGCAAACAGCACGGAGACGCTGATTTTCGGCGTGACCGTAAATTTGCTGGTCGAACTGATATGTTCACTCATGGCATGAATGTTATTTGCTTGAAGAAATAGTGTAAACGGCGCGATATTCCCCCTGCCAATGAATCATCATTTCATGGACCTAATGGCGTGGCAAATGGAGAAATCTACAAACCGGTGGGTATGGGAAGACAATAAAAACCCGATGCAGTCTTCCACATTATTGTCAATATAACCGGAACAGCTTCTTGATGCAAGAGTCCGGGCCGGGGCGGCTATGATTTTTTTTCTACAACTATGTTGTTTTGTTTCAGGTACGCTTGCCACTCCTGTTCCTCTCTCACCGGGCACTGGTCATTCAAGTCACAGATGTCACAGCGCATCATGCCGTAGATCTGGTCCATCCAGCAGCCGTTGGTGCTTTTGGTTACTTCGTTGATGTGGTTCGGGTTGGCCATGTTCAGCTTGACGCCGAGCTCCATCAATGCAAGGATGTCCTTTCTCCTTTGCTCATCTTCTATTCCCCAGCTCATGGTATGCGTTCCTCTTTGCTGTTGACGGTGGGACAATGCTCGGTCAGGTACCGCAGCATGACCGCTGCCTGACCCTTTATCTGGTTAATATACTCCTTTTTCGAAAAGTTCAACGGCCGGGCACGCCTGCGGAGCGCCGCGAACTCCCGCCGTGCGGATGCGGGCGGGAAAAATCGATTGGCATCGGGAGGTAAAAAAGGTTAAATTTGCGCCCACATATATAACATATTCGCCGTATCACGGCCGGTATGCACCAGTATCAAACAAGGTCGCCACGTGAATTTCCGACACGGATTCCCGGAGGTGCCCGCAAGAGCTTGACCCAATGAATTCAAGAGAAATACGGCAGTCTTTTATGGACTTTTTTGCGGCAAAGGCACACCGCATTGTCCGTTCGGCCCCGGTTATTCCCGCCGAAGACCCGACCCTCCTGTTCACCAACGCCGGGATGAACCAGTTCAAGGATGTGTTTCTCGGCAAGGGAACGCGCGAGTACGTGCGGGCGGCCGACACCCAGAAGTGCATCAGGGCATCGGGCAAGCACAACGACCTCGAGGATGTGGGGCGCGACACCTATCATCATACCTTTTTCGAGATGCTCGGCAACTGGTCATTCGGCGATTACTACAAGCCAGAAGCGATCGAATGGGCCTGGGAACTCCTGACCTCGGTATGGAAGCTGCCCAAGGATCGACTCTACGCAACCGTCTACAAGGATGACGAGGAGAGCCTGGAGCTCTGGAGGCAGGTGACCGACATCGATCCGACCCATATCCTCAAGTTCGGTGACAAGGACAACTTCTGGGAGATGGGCGAGTCCGGCCCCTGCGGCCCCTGCTCCGAAATCCATATCGACCTGACCCCCGACGGTTCCGGCGGGCCGCTTGTCAATGCCGGCGACCACCGTGTCATGGAACTGTGGAACCTCGTGTTTATCCAGTACAATCGCACCATCGACGGTACGCTCGAGCCGCTGCCGCAGCGTCATGTCGATACCGGCATGGGCTTCGAACGCGTGACGGCCGTCCTGCAGGGCAAGTCATCGAACTACGACAGCGACGTCTTCACACCGCTCTTCGACCGCATCACCGAGCTGACGGGAGTCTCCTATACCGCCTCGCTCGACAGCCCGACCGACATCGCCATGCGCGTGATCGCCGACCATTCGCGCACCCTCACCTTCGCGCTCTCCGATGGTGCCGTCCCCGGCAACGAGGGGCGCGGGTACGTGCTGCGCCGCATCCTTCGTCGCGCCCTGCGCTATGCGGGAACCCTCGGATGCCACGAACCGATCATGTACAGAATGGTGGGCGTGCTCGCCGACGCCATGGGTGACGTTTTTCCCGAGCTGCACAAGCAGCGCCAGACGGTTGAACGGATCATCAGGGCCGAGGAGGAGAGTTTCCTTGCTACGCTTGGCCGAGGCACCGAAATCTTCAACGAGGTGGTCGCCGGCATGAAGGTCGCCGGGAGCACGATGATCTCCGGCGCCGATGCATTCCGGCTTTACGACACGTTCGGGTTTCCGCTCGACCTGACCCGGCTCATGGCGGCCGAGGTCGGCTTCGACGTTGACGAACAGGGCTTCGAGCACAGCATGCAGGAACAGAAAGCCCGCGCCCGACTGGACCGCAAGGACAAGATGCAGTCACGGGAGGATGGTGTCGACTGGGTGTGGTTCATGGAGGAGCGCCCGACCGAGTTCGTCGGCTATGAAACCCTCGAGCTCCAGGTCAGGATCGCCGCCGCGAAAATGAGCGGCGACCGACTCCTGCTGGTGCTTGACCGCACGCCTTTTTACGCTGAAAGCGGCGGCCAGGTCGGCGACCACGGCACCATCGAAACCGATGCGTGGCGGTTCGATGTCGCCGATACCCTGAAGGATGGCGAACAGTTTGTCCACGTGGTCACCACGGCGTACGACAAGGTCCGGGACTGCGCGGTCGCCCCGGCAGATGTCGCGCTTGATGGCACGGCGATGGCTGCGGAGGCTTCAGTCGACCGTGACGCACGGGTTGGCACCGAGCGGAACCATACGGCTACGCATCTGTTGCATGCCGCCCTGCGCAAGGTGCTTGGTGAACATGTCCAGCAGAAAGGTTCGCTGGTCACCCCCGAACGTCTGCGCTTCGACTTCAGCCACTTTTCGAGAGTCACTCCTGAAGAGATCGAGCAGGTCGAACATGAGGTCAACGCCCAGATCAGGAAAGCGGCAGCGCTTAACCGACATGCCGACGTCCCCTACGAAGAGGCGCTGGCCCTCGGGGCACTCGCCTTTTTCGGCGACAAGTACGCGGATCGGGTGCGCGTGATCGAGGTTCCAGGCATCTCGATCGAGCTGTGCGGCGGAACCCATGTCGGCAACATCGGCCAGATCGGCCTGGTCAAGATCGTCGGCGAGTCCTCGGTGGCCTCGGGTATCCGCCGCATCGAGGCGGTGACCGGACGGACGGCCGAGTCGCTGCTCTGGAAAGAGTACCGGGAGCTGCAGGAGATCCGCCATTTCATGAAGCTCAAGTCTGACGAGCCACCACTTCCGAAGATCCAGGAGCTCGTCGACGAGCGCAAGACGCTCGAAAAACAGCTGCAGGAGAGCCGCCTCGCCGGGCTGCTCGACTCCCTTGCGGCATCGCTGGCCGGAGGTGAGGAGGTGCACGGGTGCCGGATCATGACCGAGAAGCTCGAGGGAGTCAGCGCCGATGAGCTTCGCCAGGCAGGGCAGGCCCTGCGCGAGCGCGTGCCGCTCGCCGCGGGATTGCTGTGCAGCGTGGAGGATGGCAAGGTCTCTCTGGTCGGATTCGCTTCCGACGAGGCAGTCCGGACACTCAAACTCGACGCCGGCAAACTGGTGCGTGAAGCCGCTGCCTGCGTCAAGGGCGGTGGCGGCGGCAAGCCGGAGCTCGCGACCGCCGGCGGCAAGGAGCCCGCGGGAATCGACCGGGCTATCGAAACCTTTGTGACCGCAGTCAAGGCTGCGCTGAAGGGGTAAGCCACATGCTGGTGCTTGACTGTTTTTTCGGGCGCTGTCCAAAACCATCATGCGACGGCTGCGCATTGCGGTTTGTGCGGTCGCTGCGCCTTGCGCTCAAATCACGCGCGATGGACAAATGCGACAACCTTGCCGTCGATACCTCAGGAACGTGGGAGAAACCCGAAACGGCTCCCCGGACGGGCGATGTTGCGGCCAGGGTTGCCGAACCGGCAAAAAAACGCAAGCGCCTGCTTGCTCCAAGGGAGGAGATCGCCTGGTTTCCGACCATCAAGCCCGAGCTCTGCAACGGTTGCGGCGACTGCAAGGTGCTCTGCAAGCCGGGAGTATTCGAACTGGGCCCGCCCGATCCAACCGGCGTGTGTCGTCCGAAACTGGTTGTCGGCCACCCCTACAAGTGCCTCGTGCTCTGTACGCGGTGCGTGCCGATCTGCACCTCGGGTGCCATTGTCATGCCTCCTCGGGAGGAGTTCGAGAAGTTCGTGGAGTACGTTGATGAGTGATGGGAGGGGGATACCGTGACACGTAACGCGTGACGATTTCGACGAGGATAATTTTTTAATGGATTACTGATGGCAAAACGGAAGCGGTTGCTGGTACCGAGGGAGCAGATCGACTGGTATCCTTCGATCGACGCGGAGAGCTGCAACGGCTGTGGCGAGTGTGCGGATTTTTGTCGGCCAGGGGTTTTTGGGCTTGGCCAGCCCGATGCCGAGCCAACGGTTGTGCGCCGTCCGAAAATGCAGGTCACGAACCCCTACAACTGCATCGTGCTCTGTTCGCGGTGTGAGCCCGTCTGTCCGTCGGGAGCGATCGCCATGCCACCAGTCGCGGAGTTCGAGCACTACGTGGAGTGGGTGGCGTAAGGAGACGGAACACGCGTCACGCGTTACGTGACACGCTCTCCACCGCCAGCGCATCGCGGTCTCGGAAGCCCATCAGATAGAGGATGGCGTCGAGTCCGAGGGTCGAGATGGCCTGTTTTGCGGTTTCGCGCACGATCGGCTTGGCCCTGAACGCGATGCCGAGGCCCGCTTTGCCCAGCATTGGCAGGTCGTTGGCTCCGTCGCCCACGGCGACGGTCTGCTCGAGCCTGATCTTCTCCCTGCGTGCGATCTCTTCGAGCAGCTCGGCCTTCCGTTTTCCGTCCACCACCTGCCCGAGCACCTTTCCCGTCATTCTGCCATCCACGATTTCGAGTTCATTGGCGAAGACATAATCGATGTTCAGTTTTTGCTGCAGGTAGTGCCCGAACCAGGTGAAACCTCCGGAAAGGATGGCGGTCTTGAAGCCCAGCCGGTGCAGGTTGTGGAACAGGTGCTCGGCGCCTTCAGTCAATTGCAGCCGCTCGGCGACCTTTCGCAGGACCGACTCTTCCAGCCCTTCCAGCGTGGCCACCCGCTGCTTCAGGCTCTCCGTGAAATCGAGTTCACCTCGCATTGCCGCCTCCGTGACGGTCGCCACCAGCGCTCCCGATCCGGCCTCTACGGCAAGTTCGTCGATCACCTCGGAGGTGATCAGGGTTGAATCCATGTCGAAGACCACAAGTCGCCGCGTCCTGCGGAAGATGTTGTCCTCCTGGAAGGCGATATCGATGCCGAGGCTGTCGGTGACGTCGAGCAGCTCTGCCCGGAAACGCTCCTCCTCCTGCGGGAACCCCCGAAGCGAAAACTCGATACAGGCCTTGCTCCGGCCGGGATCCTGCTCGTCCTCGAGCGGCAGGCGCCCTGAAAGCCTGCTGATGTTGTCGATATTGAGCCCGTGCTGCGTCACGACGGTCGTCACCCGTTCCAGATGTTCCGAGGTGATTTTGCGGCCGAGCAGCGACAGGAGGTAGCGTGGCTTGCCCTGTTCGTTCACCCATTTGTGGTAATCCCTTGTCGTGATCGGGGAAAAGTCGATTTCGATGCCGAGCGTATGGGCCGTGAAGAGCAGGTCCTTAAGGATCGGTGACGATGACGACTCCTTCGGCACCTCGATGAGCATGCCCAGCGAAAGGTGGTTGTGAATCACCGATTGGCCGATGTCCAGCACCGGAATGCCGTATTTTGACAGCACGCTGGTCATGGTGGCCGTCAGGCCGGGCTTGTCATTGCCCGAAATAGTGATGAGCAGGAGTTCTCTCACGCTTGATGGATGATTTTTTCAGGAAATACGCTCCGCAAAAATACAGGAAGAAAAGATAACCACAAACCCTCCCCATTCGCGCAATCATTTCCAGCCATGCCCAAGTCAGCGTAACCCCTTCGTATATTGCCGCAGAGCGGTACGTTGCATTCGAGGTGCGCCTGCCGGTGGCCGGGCCGACGACCTCCATCCTATTCAACCAGATTAACCGAAACGCAGTGGACAAGAGAATCTCCAAACTGAGGGTTCTGGCCTGCTTCATGGTCGTGCTGCTCCATGTCTCCTCAGGAGCTTTCCTTGCCTGGAACTCGAACTGGTGGGCGGGCAACTTCTACGATTCGCTCGTTCGAGCCTGCGTACCGTTGTTCCTGATGATCACCGGGGCGACGCTTCTTCCCCGTCAGGAGCCGATATCGGTCTTTTTCAGGAAGCGCATCGTCCGGGTCGTTCCGCCGATGCTTTTCTGGTCGCTCTTCTATCTTGCCTGGTCGAGCTTCAACGGCGAGAATACCGGCAACTGGGCGCTTGCGATCATTGCCGGTCCCACCATGACGCATCTCTGGTTTTTCTATGAACTCATCGGCCTCTATCTCTTCATACCGGTGCTCCGCAGGTTTTTCAACGGGAGCACCCGGCAGGAGCAGCTCTGGTTCATCGGGGTCTGGATCGTCGTCTCCTCGATCCTTCCCATGCTCCGGAACCTGCTCAGCCTCCAGTACAGCTGGGCCGGGTACTTCGATAACTTCCTGGACAACTTCAACGTCTCCTTCTTCGCCGGACTTGTGGGTTACCTGATCCTTGGCGCCTATGCCGCCCAGGGAAACGTGAGTACGAAAGCCGGGTGGGCACTCTTCGCCGCAGCATCCTGCTGCACCATGACCTGCACCTGGCTGGTCAGCCGGTGGCTCGGCAAACCCTCCGAGCTCTTTTTCGATTACCTTTCACCGTTCGTGATCGCAGCGGCCTACGGTCTGTTCATTGCCTTCATGGATACGAAAGCGGGAACCCCTTCAAGGCTGGTCACGGCCATCAGCGATTGCACGCTCGGCATCTATGGTCTTCACGTCTTCGTCATCGACCCGCTCTTCGGCCGGAACGGCTTGTCCATCGCCAACGGCAACCCATGGCTGACCGTGCCCCTGGTGTCGCTCGGCGTCTTTCTGGCCACCTTCGGCATCGTCTACCTGCTTCGCCTGGTCAGGCCCCTCCGGTACGTGATATGACCAGCTCCGCCTCGCAATTTGGCCCAAAGGCCCATTGACTCGGGGACATTGTACGGTGTGCCAAACCAGTCAACGCAATCTGCAGCATGACAAAGAGGCTGTCTCAAAAAGGAATCAGCGAGCACACCACGTCCCTTGATGAT
>JAAXXR010000063.1 GCA_013334335.1 Chlorobiaceae bacterium | reverse complement strand
TGTCGCCATTCCCGTCGTTCAGGGGCGTGCTCCCGAGGTAAGCCGAGGGATTGGTGTTCCAGCCGGAGCTGATACCGGCGGCGTGCGGGACGGCTGAGTTGGTATAGATGGTCACCTTGAGGTCAGGACGGACGGCGCCGGCCCCGACCGCTGCGTCGCTTGCAGGGATCACTCTGCCCGTCGAAGTGGTGAAGCCGAGCGTGTTACTGGTCGATGACGTCCTGCTCGATCCGAGATCGGTTGATGAATCTTGGTCGGGATCGAGAATTCTGAGGAACTGGACCCCGGTGAGTGCTTGTGCGGCGCTAAGGGTGGTTCTGATCTTGATGTACTGCGATGCGTCGGAGAAGGTGTATCTGCTGGCGACGGTCATGCCGCTGGCGGTATTGGTTCCGGTCCACAGCACATCGGCGTTGTGCGTTGTGCTGAAGTTGGCCAGGGTCCCGGTGGTCGAAAAACCGGTGTCCCCGTCGTTGTTGTTGCCCAGCGCAGTGTAGGTGCTGCCCCCGCTGACGACATTGATGTAGAAGCCTTCAAAAGGGTCTCCGGGCGTCAGGTAGTCCTTACCATCGGAAAAGGATCCGGTTCCCGTCGGGTCATGCTGGATGCCCGGGTTGGCATAACCGTTGCCGAGTGTTCCGGTGTTGTTGACGGAAACATAGAGGTAAGGGGACTGAATCGTGGACACGGTTGGCGTGATCGGCGTGTAGGTGATGTCGGCACGGGCCGGTGTGGATAGGCCGAAAACGGCGGAAAGCGCCACATACAGCAAAAGAAGCCTTCCCTTTTTACGCATAGTAGTGAATGTTTATTTTTTGGACGGAAATACATACGGGGTATATATATTGTACGCTCTTTAACTGGATTTATCAATATTTTTTGCAGATTTCAGCTGGCAACGAGCGGTGATGGATCGCGATTTCTTGCCTGATCGTGTTGTCGGAATGTTTCGACCAGGCGGTTTCTTGCGTTCGCCAAAGGGCGGACGAAAGCATTTGCAAGCAGGAGAAGTACTATGATGGAGCAGGAGAGGGGTGTCGGGGATGCATTGCGGGCGATCATGAACCGCAGGAGTGTCAGGGATTTCACGGAAAGCGAGGTTGACAGCGAAACGCTGGAGCTGCTTTTGCGGGCGGGCATGGCTGCACCGACGGCCCGCAACACGCAGCCGTGGTCGTTCATCGTCGTGACGGAGCATGGGCTGCTTGAGGGTCTCGCCGAAGGCCTGCCATACGGCAAGATGCTCGGCAAGGCTCGTGCGGCGATCACGGTCTGCGCCCTGCCTGAGGAGGCAAACGGTCAGAGCAGCGAACTGGCGGTCGTCGACGCCACCTGCGCTACCGAGAACATACTCATCGCTGCGCACGCCCTGGGCCTCGGGGCAGTATGGGTCGCCGCATATCCATACAGCGACCGTATGGCGCATGTGCGGAGCATGATGCAGATTCCAGACACCGTGATCCCCCTGTGTGTGATTCCCTTAGGGCATCCGACGGTGGTCAAGCCGCCGATTGACAAGTTCAAACCGGAAAAGATCCATCGTGAGCGGTGGTGAGGCGCGGGGGTCTCAGCGAAAATCGAGGTCGTACAGCAGCCCGCCGTCAATTGCCCCGATGCGCAGACGCCCATCGGAGACTTCAGCGGTGCAGCAGCATTGCTGTTGTGTTTCGGCGCAGTTGACGAACGCCGGCAGCACGATGAAGTGCGTGCCTTCCCGGAACGCGTATGCGCCGGGGTGGTAGTGGCCGCTGAGGCATGCCCTGACGTTCGGGTAGCGGCAGATGATGGCCGACACCTCCTCGTGGTTCCAGAGCAGGCCGTGCCGGACGTCGGAGGTCTCTTCGAGCAGCGGCAGGTGCGACAGCACGATGACCGGTTCCCGGTTCTGAAGGGCCAGGTCAAGCTCCGTGGCCAGCCATTCGATCTGGCGGCTGCCGATGGCACCACAGTAGAACGGCGCCTGCACGACCTCCTGGTAGTAGGAGAGCAGGTTCCTGTCTGCGGCGGTTTCAGGTTCCGAGTTCACCGAGACCTCCATGCCGTGCAGGACGACGAAACGGATTGCACCGCGGGTGAACGAGTAGTAGGGCGCGGGGATACCCAGGATGCGGAAGAGGCGATCCTGCGGCACGGCCAGGCAATGGTTGCCGGGTACATGCACCAGTTCGCCGGGGTATCGGGAGAGCATCTCTTTGACGTTGAGCAGGTCGCTTTCCGCCTCCGGGCCCTCCCTGCTGATGAGGTCTCCGAGCTGGACGACGAAGGAGGTTTCGGCCTTCAGCCAGCTTTCAGCGCACCGGACCAGGCAGGCATCGGTGATGCCCGCCCGCTCTTCGGGTGTGTAATGGATGTCGGTGACGATGCCGAATCTGAGCATGCGGCCTCCGCTCCTGTTCAAGAGGTGATCGTTCAGTCGCCGAATTCGGAAAGGTAGCGCTGCATGAACTCGTCGAGGTCGCCGTCGAGAACGTTCTCCACATCGAACCGTTCGTAGTTGGTCCGGTGGTCCTTGATGCGCCGATCGTCGAGCACGTAGCTGCGGATCTGGCTGCCCCACTCGATCTTCTTCTTCTTGCCCTCGATCTCGCGTTTCTGGGCCTCCTCCTCCTCCCGCTTGCGCTGGTAGAGCTGGGCCATGAGCATCTTCATGGCGCGCTCGCGGTTCTGGAACTGCGACCGCTCCTCCTGGCATCCGACCACGATGCCCGACGGGATGTGCTTGATGCGTACGGCGGTCTCAACCTTGTTGACGTTCTGGCCGCCCTTGCCGCCGCTGCGGAAAGTCGAAAGTTCGAGATCCTCTTTCCTGACCTCGATCTCGACATCGGGCGGAGCTTCAGGATAGGTGAAGACGCTGGCGAACGAGGTGTGTCGCCGCGCGTTGGAGTCGTAGGGAGATACCCTGACGAGCCGATGCACGCCGTTCTCGGCTTTCAGGTAGCCGTAGGCGTACGCGCCGATGATCTCGAGCGTCGCCGTCTTGATGCCCGCGCCGTCTCCCTCCTGGTAGTCGTCGGTGAAGACCTTGTACCCCTTGCGTTCAGCCCAGCGCATGTACATGCGGTAAAGCATCTCGGCCCAGTCCTGGGCTTCGGTGCCGCCGGCGCCGGCGTGGATGATGATCATGGCGTTTCCGGCATCGTCCTTGCCGGAGAGCATGTTGCGGAACTCGATTGAGGCGATCTCCTGTTCGAGCCGGTCGAGGGTCGCGTCGAGATCCCTGACGAGCGACTCGTCATCGAGCTCGGTGGCGATTTCGATCTCCTCGGCGGCATTGTCTGCCTCCGACCTGACGCGCTCGTAGGACTCGGTCCAGGACTTGTGCTCGTTGAGCTCCTTCAACAGCGCATGCGCGGCTTTCTGGTCATTCCAGAAGTCGGGCGCGGCCGATACCTTCTCGAGGTCGCTTACCTTCTCTTTTCGCTGATCGATGTCAAAGATACCCCCGTAATTGGTCCAGGCGGTGCTTGATGGCGTGCAGGCGGTCTTTTTCGGGGTCGAACATGATAGTATGGGTCAATGATGAACGGTTCTGTAAGGGCTTTCTGGCCGAGGGGCGTGGCGTGCGCGCTCGCGGCGGTTGCTGTGAATATATAACATTTCGGAGCTGCCATAAAGTGCTCGGGAAAATTCGTGCACACCGATGCGCAGGCCGGTCCCGGGATCCTGCCGACCGGGAAGTGCCTGGCCAAAGTTCCAGAGTGAGCCGCTCAGCCTTCCCTTGGCCCGGGTGCTCTCCAGGGCTGATCATCGAAGATAGAGAGCAGTCCCGTCAAGGGTTGGCAGATTACCTGCTCCATCGGGAAATTAAGATGCGCTCGGCAGGGAAAAAGAATGCTACATTTCATATTTTCATGGAAAGCGTCGGCACGGTCCCGTCTGGAGAGACGAAGGCATGGCACGGATGCAACACCAAATATCATCTATGAATTCAGAGTTTATCCAGCCAGCGCCAATCCGCTCGGAACAGCCGTTCGACGGCCGCCGGCGGGTCATTATCGACAGCGTCTCCCCCGAAGTCGACGGCGGCCGCTTCCCGGCAAAGCGGGTCGAGGGTGAAACAGTGACGGTCGAGGCAGACATCTTCACCGATGGCGCCGACACCATTGAAGCCGAACTGCTCTACCGCAGGAGCGGCAGCAAGGAGTGGTCATCCGTTCCCATGTCACTCCTGGGCAACGACCTCTGGACGGCGTCGTTCGCGGTCGGCGGACCTGGCCGGTACGAGTATACCGTCCGGGCATGGGTCGACCATTTCCTCACCTGGCAGAAAGGGTTGAAAAAGAAGCTGGATGCCGGCCAGGAGGTCGGTCTCGACCTGAAGATCGGCGCGACCATCGTCGAACTTGGGGCTGCCAGGGCAAGAGGAGAGGATGCCGGCACGTTGCACCACCACGTGGGGCTGCTGACCATCGGCGAGCCGGAGGTTGCCGTCGAGGCGGCCCTTGGCGAGGAGCTGACCGCGGCCATGCTGCGTTCGCCCGACAAGTCGGTCGCAAGCGTCTATGAGAAGGTGCTGCAGCTCCAGATCGACCAGCGGAAGGCCGGATTCAGCACCTGGTACGAGCTGTTTCCGCGCTCCTGGGGGAGCGAACCCGGCCGTCACGGCACCTTCCCCGAGTGCATGCGCATCCTGCCCCGCATTGCGCAGATGGGTTTCGATGTGATCTATCTGCCGCCGATCCATCCGATCGGCATGACCAAGCGCAAGGGAAAGAACAACGCACTCGTGGCCGGCCCCGAAGAACCGGGAAGCTGCTGGGCAATCGGCAGCAAAGATGGCGGTCACACCGCCGTGCATCCGGACCTTGGCACCATGGAGGAGTTCGAGGCTTTCGTCCAGGAGGCTGAGCGCCTCGGTATTTCGGTGGCGCTCGACATCGCGTTCCAGTGTTCGCCCGACCATCCCTGGGTACTCGAGCATCCGCAATGGTTCCGCTGGCGGCCGGACGGCACCGTGCAGTTCGCGGAGAACCCGCCGAAGCGCTACGAGGACATCCTGCCGATCGATTTCGAGACGAAGGACTGGGAGAACCTCTGGACCGAGCTACGGGGCGTGTTCCTCTTCTGGATCGGCAAGGGGGTGAAGATCTTCCGTGTGGACAATCCGCACACCAAAGCGTTCCCGTTCTGGGAGTGGGCCATCGGTTCGATCCGGGTCGCGCATCCCGACACCATGTTCCTCGCCGAGGCCTTCACCAGGCCGAAGCTCATGGCCCGCCTCGCCAAGGCCGGCTATAACCAGTCCTACACCTATTTTACGTGGCGGAACAACAAGCAGGAGCTCCAGCAGTATCTCACGGAACTCACGCGCACGGAACTCCGCGAGTTCATGCGCCCGAACTTCTGGCCGAACACGCCGGACATCCTGCACGAAGAGCTGCAGAGCGGCAGCCGCGCCAAATTCGTCATCAGGATGGTGCTCGCCGCCACCCTGTCGTCGAACTACGGCATGTACGGTCCCGCCTACGAGCTCTGCGAGCACCTGCCCGTGGCTCCCGGCAAGGAGGAGTACCTCGATTCGGAGAAGTACGAGATCAAGAGCTGGGACCTCGACCGTCCGGGCAACATCCGCGCGGAGATCACCGCGGTCAACCGCATCCGGATGGAGAACGCGGCATTGCAGCAGACCGCAGACATCACCTTCGTGCGCATCGAGGCCGGCGCCAACCGAGAGCACGACCAGCTCATGGGATACGTCAAGCGTTCGGCAGATGGCGGTAACGTCATCCTCACGGTGGTCAACCTCGATCACCGCAACACCCAGGGTGGCTGGATGCGTTTCCCGCTCGAGCTCTTCGACCTGCCCCACACGCAGACCTTCACGGTCGAGGACCTGCTTTCCGGCAACAGCTATAGCTGGAACGGCGAGTGGAACTTCATCGAGCTGAACCCGAACCACAGCCCGGCGCACATTTTCAGAGTTATTCTGCCATCATAATTACAAGCACCGCACCATCTTTACTCATGTCAAAAGTCAAAGCCGTGAAAAGCTACCAGCCTGAACCCCTCTGGTACAAGGACGCGATCATCTACGAACTCCATGTCAAGACCTTCTGCGACAGCAACAACGACGGCATTGGAGATTTCCAGGGCCTGAAAAGCAAGCTCGGCTACCTGGAGAGTCTCGGTGTTACCGCAATCTGGATTTTGCCGTTCTATCCCTCTCCGTTGAGGGACGACGGTTACGACATCGCCGACTACATGTCGGTCAACCCCGACTACGGCACCATCGAGGACTTCAGGGAGTTTCTCGACGAGGCTCACCGGCGCGGACTGAAGGTCATCACCGAGCTGGTGGTGAACCACACCTCCGACCAGCACGAGTGGTTCAAGGCGGCGCGCAAGGCCCCGGCCGGCTCACCCGAACGCGATTATTACGTCTGGAGCGACGATCCGACCAAGTACTCCGAGACCAGGATCATCTTCCAGGATTTCGAGGCATCGAACTGGACCTGGGACCATGTGGCTGGCCAGTACTACTGGCACCGCTTTTTCCACCACCAGCCCGACCTGAACTTCGAGAACCCGGCAGTCCACAAGGCGCTTTTCGACGTGCTCGACTTCTGGCTCGGCATGGGTGTCGACGGCCTGCGGCTCGACGCCGTGCCTTACCTCTACGAGGCCGAGGGCACCAACTGCGAGAACCTGCCCAAAACCTTCGAGTACCTGAAGAAGCTGCGCACCTACGTGGATACCAACTATCCCAACCGGATGCTGCTGGCCGAAGCGAACCAGTGGCCCGAAGATTCCGCAGCCTATCTCGGCAAGGGTGACATGTGCCACATGAACTTCCACTTCCCGCTCATGCCGCGCATGTACATGGCGGTGGCCATGGAGGACCGTTTCCCGCTCATCGACATCCTCGCCCAGACTCCCGAGATTCCCGAAGCCTGCCAATGGGCTTCGTTCCTGCGCAACCATGACGAACTGACCCTGGAGATGGTGACCGACGAGGAGCGCGACTACATGCGCCGCGTCTACGCCAACGATCCCAAGGCGCGCATCAACCTCGGCATCCGCCGCCGCCTCGCGCCGCTCATGACCAACGACCGCCGCAAGATCGAGCTGATGAACATCATGCTGCTCTCCCTGCCCGGCACACCTGTCCTTTACTACGGCGACGAGATCGGCATGGGGGACAACTACTACCTCGGCGACCGGGATGGCGTGCGTACCCCGATGCAGTGGAACTCCGACCGTAACGCGGGCTTCTCTCGCGCCAACCCGCAGCGACTGCTCCTGCCGGTGATCATCGACCCCGAGTACCACTACGAGGCGGTCAACGTCGAAGTGCAGGAGTCGAACATGAACTCACTGCTCTGGTGGATGCGCCACACGATCGCCACAGCCCGCCGCTTCAAGGCCTTCAGCCGCGGATCGATCGAGTTCCTCGAGACCAACAATCCCAAAGTGCTGCTCTTCATCCGCAAGTTCGAGGACGAGGTCATCCTGTCGGTGATCAACCTCTCCCGCAACGCCCAGGCGATCGCGGTCGACCTTTCGCAGTACGAAGGCTGCGTGCCCGAGGAGATCTTCAGCATGAACCGCTTCCCGAAGGTCCGCAAGACGCCCTACATGGTCGCGCTCGGGCCATACGGCTACTTCTGGCTCAAACTGGTCAGGGAGGACGCCTCGACCGCCGGTGACGAACGCTTCGAGAAGCCGGCCGTCAGTGTCGAAAGCTGGGATGGGCTGTTCCTCGGCCGCGCCCTCGACAAGCTCGAAACCGTGCTTCTGCCCGCTTACTACAAGGGTGCCCGCTGGTTTGGCGGAAAAGCGCGGGCCGTGATCCGGGTGCGTGTGACCGACAGTGTCCCGGTTCCCGGCATGGCCGACACGGCGATCGTCTTCACCGAGGTGTACTATCCGAGCGGAGAGAACGAGCGTTACCAGTTGCCGCTCACCTTCGTGCCTGTCGGCAAATCCGACCTCGGAGACGAGTCCTTCCGCCGCCACACCGTCGCCCGCGTCGAGCTGAACGGTCGCGACGGATTCCTGTGCGATGCAACACATGACGAGGATTTCCGCACCCACCTGCTCGGGCTTATCCTGCACAAGAAGGAATGGCATGGGGATTCCGGTGCGATCACCGGCGAATTCGGTCAGAAGCTCGAGGCATTCCACAAGAGATCGGAGGATGGGGCCTCACCGTCGGTGCTCCTCGGCATCGAGCAGAGCAACACCTCCCTGAAATATGGAGAGAACCTCTGCCTGAAGCTCTACCGCAAGATCGATGTCGGCATGGCGCCGGAGATCGAGATGTGCCGCAAGTTGACCGACCAGACCCACTTCAGGAACCTTCCGTTCTACCTCGGATCGTTCGACTACTCCAGGAGCTACAGGGAGCGCTACTCCCTCGGCATCCTGCAGAATTTCGTGCCCAACGAGGGTGATGGCTGGCAAATGAGCCTTGATAACGTCCTTCGCTACTTTGAGGATGTGCTTTCCCGCCGCTCCAGGGGCATCGAGCCACCGGCGCTGCCCGGCCTTTCCGGAAACGCGCTGCCGATTCCCGAGATCATGCACGAGCTGATCGGCGAATTCTATCTCGAGATGGTCGAAAAGCTCGCCGAGCGCACGGCCGGCATGCACAATGCCCTCGGGTCCCTCACTACCGAGCCCGAGTTCGCCCCCGAACCCTTCACCTCGCTGTATCAGCGCTCGATTTACCAGGCCATGACCGAACAGGTCAAGCGGAGCGTGATCATGCTGCGTGAGGGCATGCATTCGGTGCCCGAGTCCTCCAGGGCGCTGGCCAACGAGCTGCTTGAACGCGAAAAGGAGATCCTCGAGCAGTTCGAGCCGATGAGGAAGGAGCGGATCGAGACGGTCAAGATCAGGATCCACGGCGACTACCATCTCGGCCAGGTGCTCTACACCGGCAATGATTTCGTGATCCTCGACTTCGAGGGTGAGCCCGCCCGTTCGCTCTCCGAGCGCAAGATCAAGCGGTCGGTCTACCGGGACCTTGCAGGCATGCTGCGTTCGTTCGACTACGCAGCCTTCAACGTGCTGCTCAACAACCCGAGCCTCCGCCCGGAAGACCGCCAGGCGCTCCAGCCATGGGCAGAGCTCTGGAGCTTCTACGTCGGCCAGCACTTCATCGACGTCTACACTGAAAAGACGAAGGGCAAGGAGCTGATTCCGAAAGATGCCCGCCAGCGTGAACTGCTGCTGCGGAGCTACCTCATGAACAAGGCGGTCTACGAGCTCAACTACGAGCTGAACAACCGGCCTGACTGGGTACAGATTCCGATGAACGGCATCCTTCGCCTCATCGGCGCCTGACCGCTATCGCCACCCCCGGCCATCCTGAACTCGCAGGATGGCCGCCGGGTTCCGGCACCAACCTTCAGCACCCTGCATGACAGAACATCGCATCAAGGTCGAGATCAGCGGACGCTACCTTGTCGACCTTCCTCCTGGGGAGGGGCCGTTTCCGGTGCTTGCCGGCTTCCACGGCTATGGCCAGACGGCAGACGACGCAATGGCGTTACTTCGGGGGATTCCCGGGAGCGAACGGTTCCTGCGCTGCGCCGTTGAGGCGTTGCACCCGTTCATGAATGCGAAGGGGGA
>JAAXXR010000062.1 GCA_013334335.1 Chlorobiaceae bacterium | reverse complement strand
TTGCTGTAATATGGTGATCATATGGCAGATAAAGTTTGTCGAAACATCTCTGGTCATGATTGTTTAAATTTCATTTAATTCGGTGCCCGTATTGAGGGGGTTCGCGTCCCTGGCGGTTTTTCGGGAGAAACGTCGATTGTTTTTTTGCGATTTACTCTTCTCTTAGCTAAACTGAAGGGTGTCTGTTTGGTGGCCAGGCGGCCTCCCAGATTGCCGCCGGTCTCTGGTTCCCTTTCCTGTTGCGCTGGCAACGGTTGCATGGAACCGGCCGCATGGTTGCGATGCGTTACCCGAAAGCCGAATGTCCCCGGGTGTTTTCCATCGTCATTTCCTGTTCCCTGTACATTTAAAACCGCACTCATGTCTCGTGTATTCAGCGTTGTTCTTCTGGTTGTTGTGCTGTTTTTCGGAATTTTCATCGGTAGCCGGCTGAACAAAGGAGAGGGGGGGGCGGTTGAGGCGCGGCAGAAGAAGATGCAGGAGGCTTTCCGTCTCATCAACTCCTTCTATGTTGATCCGGTGAACAATGACAGTCTCGCCAGTGCCGGCATAAGGGGAATGGTCGAGTCACTCGATCCGCATACGATCTATCTTGAGCCTGAAAAGGCCGCAATGTCGCAATCCGAATTCGAGGGCAATTTCGAGGGGATCGGCATAGAGTTCGATGTGGTCAACGATACCCTCCTTGTGGTCACCCCGCTTGCCGGAGGTCCGAGCGAGTCGGTGGGCATCATGCCTGGCGACCGTATCGTCGGGATCGATTCGGCCAGTGCGGTGGGCATTACCCGGGAGAACGTGCTCCGGAAACTTCGCGGAAAAAGGGGGACCAGGGTCAGCCTCAAGGTCTACCGGCCAGTTTCACGACGGATGATCGATTTCCTGGTGACCAGGGAGACGATTTCGACCTCGAGCATCGACGCCTCGTTCATGGTCGATGCGGCTACGGGGTATGTGAGGATCAGCAAGTTCGTCGCGACCACGGCAGACGAATTCCATCAGGCGGTCAGCAAGCTCAAGGGGCGGGGGATGCAGCGTCTCATCGTCGATCTCAGGGGCAATCCCGGGGGATTTCTCGATCAGGCGGTCGAAGTTGCCGACGAAATGCTGCCGGAACGCAAGCGGATCGTCTCCACGAAAAGCCGACATGGCGGGGTTGACGAGATGCGATACACCTCCAGGTCGGGCGGCCTTTTCGAGACCGGCCCCGTCTGCCTGCTGGTCGACCGCGGAAGCGCCTCCGCAGCGGAGATCCTCGCAGGCGCTCTCCAGGACAACCGGAGGGCGATTCTCGTGGGAGAGCTGACCTTCGGCAAGGGGCTGGTCCAGCGGCAGTTCGAATTCCCGGACGGTTCCGCGTTGCGCCTGACGGTGTCGAGGTATTATACCCCGGCGGGCCGCCAGATACAGCGCAGCTATGACGAGGGGAGCAGGGGGCGCGAGGAGTATTACAAGGAGATGTTCACCAAGGGCCTTCCCGGCAACTTCATGAAGCGGCATGCCGGACTCTTGTACCGTAACAACGGCGATATGTCCGTCTACAGTACGGGCCGATTGTCCGGAACAGCCCCCGACGACAGCCTGAAGGCGATACTTTCCAGGGCGGGCGGCATCCTGCCGGATTACTGGGTGTTCGGACGCCCATACACGAACCTCTACCAGGAGCTGTTTGCCAAAGGATTTTTCGAGGATACCGCGCTCGGGATGATTGACGATCCGTCAAGCCAGATCCTGAAATACCGGGCATCTCTCGAGTCGTTTCTCGCCGGTTACCGGACCCCGGCAGATCTCGAGGCTCTGGTGAGGGCCGATTGCAGGACGAAGAAGATCCCGTTTAACGCCGCAGAGTATCAGAAGGACCTCAAGTATATCCAGCTCGCCCTGAAAGCCAGGATTGCCAGGCAGCTGTTCGGAACTGAGGGGCAGTTGCGGGTGTTGATCCATGAGGGCGACCCGGTCATGGAGGTCGCAGGCCAGCTCATCGTCGGGAAGGCTTCGTGATGCGTCTCTTGCACGGAGGCCCTGACGGCCGCTACATTAACATAACCGCCACAGTCTATGTCACTACTTGAAAAGATCAACAGCACCACCTGCTCCGAGAGGTTCAAAAACGACTGGTTGAAGATATTCACCTGTCCGGTGCCCTCCTCCAATTTCCTTTCGTTTGTGGCCGTGGCACACATCGATGCCCCACAGCACTCCGTGCTCAGCTTGCTGTACGACATCGACGTGGCGACCGAATGGGTCTGGAAGACCTGCGAGATGCGTGTGCTGAAAGAGATCACCGGCGACGACGGACGGGTGGTCTATCAGCGGGTGAGCGCCCCCTGGCCGGTGACGGACCGCGAGATCGTCTCCCGCTCCACGGCCTACATGGACCCGGAGACCTCCGAGGCCTTTATCAAGATCGAGTGCCTGCCCGATTTTATCCCGGAGAATGACCGCTATGTTCGCGTGCGGCAGATGGAGGGAGCATGGAACATCCTGCCGCTGTCGGAAACCAGTTGCCGGGTAGTATTCAGGCTTCATGTCGAACCCGCCGGCGAGATCCCGTCATGGCTCGCCAACCTCGCGGTGATCGACACCCCTTACCATACCCTGTGCAACCTGCGCGACATGGTCAAACGCGAGAAATACCGCACACCGGTCAATGCTCCCTTCAGGAGCGCGGCAGGGGGGGATATCATCAAGAATTACGAGGATTTTATCACCAGATAGCTTCGCGCTTTCAACTCATCTTCAAACAATCGTCTGCCAATGGATGTTGCTACCGCCCTGGAGGGTAACTGGGATTTTCGCGTTGAGCACAAGGGGATCCGGGTCTTTTCATCGAAAGTACCCGGATCTCCGGTGCTCGGCTTCAAGGGTGAGGCCGAGTTCAAGGTGCCGTTCAGGAAGCTGGTGAGTCTGTTCCACGATTTCAGGAGCTACGGCCGCTGGGTACACCAGCTTGCAGAGATGGAGGTTCTCGACCATAATGACGAACTCGAATATGTCATCCGGCAGGTGATCAACACCCCATGGCCCATGCCGAAGCGGGAGATGATCGTCCGCACCGGCCTTCACGCCTCAGAGGCTGGTGCCGTGGCGCTGACCATGCAGGGCGTTCCGGACTACCTTCCCCCAAGAACGGACCTGCACAGGGTACGGGAGACGAGGGGGGTGTGGGTGTTCATGCCCCTGGAGGGCGGCAAGGTGCATGTCACCTTCGTCATGCACATGAACCCCGGCAGCGATGTTCCACCGGCGCTAAGCAATGCGGCGCTTTTCGAGGTGCCGTACTATTCACTGCAGAAGATGCGGATCCTGGCAGAGGACGCCTCATACAAGCCGGACTGGCCCAAAGTCGTCGACAACCACCTGCACATCAGCGAAGATATTCCAGGCACGCCCTGAACAGGCGGTCCGGCCTGACCGGCACGGCACCGACCTCCTGGCAGACCGTGGCGGCCGCCAGGTTGGCGATCCGGGTGCTGGTCACCAGGTCGAGACCCGCGGCCGTGCCGAGCGCGAGCATTCCGATGACCGTATCCCCGGCTCCCGACACGTCGGCGACCTCGAGGGAGGTTGCGGGAATGTGCGTGAAGGAGCCGTCGTAGATCGTCATCCCCTTTTCGCTCCGGGTCACCACGAAACTCTCCGCCTTCAGGCGCTCCCCGAGCAGGAGGCACGCCGCTTCGACCTCCTGGTCAACGTTGTGCAGTACGATGCCGAGCGATGCGGCCAGCTCCGACAGGTTCGGCTTGAACACTGAACAGCCCTGATAGGAGAAGAAGCCCTTGAGCTTTGGGTCGACGAGCACCGGAATCCCGCGATCCCGGCAGATTCCGGTAACCGAAGCGATCAGCGACTCGGTCAGCACCCCCTTGTTGTAATCCTCCATGACGACGGCTCCGAGCGAACCGGCGGCCTCAATGAACTTGTCGAGCAGCTTCGCTTCGGTGGCGCTGTCAAGCGGTTGGCGGCTTTCATAGTCCACCCTGGTGATGTGATGGTTCTGTGACAGGATCCTGGTCTTGCAGGTGGTCGGCCGGGACGGGTCCGCGATGAGCAGGCCGGCTTCCAGACCCTGTTCCTGCATGAGCTGCAGCATGATGTCGCGCCCCTGGTCGCTTCCGGTGACGCCGAACAGCAGGGCTTCGGCGCCAAGCGCATGGATGTTCAGGGCGACGTTTGCCGCGCCACCCAGGCGACTGCTTTCATGTGTCACATCGACGACGGGCACCGGGTATTCAGGAGAGATGCGGGAGACATGTCCGAAGATGTACTTGTCGATCATGACGTCGCCGATGACGGCGATGTGCTGTTTCCGGAACGACTGGAACAGTTGTTCGATAAAGTCTGTTGTCATGAAAAAAAGCTCTCGAAATAAGGTGGAAGAAGCTTCTGCTCTATGGTTTTATTTTACGAGAATTTTATTATTTTTAAAGCTATCCATTTTTAGAATTTATGTGACAGGTCAAACATGTTCGACAATCTCAGCGATAAACTTGAACTTACGTTCAGGAAGCTAGCCGGCCAGGCCACGATCAACGAGATCAACATCGGTATCGCCATGCGCGATATCAAGCGGGCGTTGCTTGCTGCCGACGTGAACTACAAGGTCGCCAAGAAGCTGGTCGAGGACATCAGGGAGAAGTCCCTGGGCGAATCGGTCATCAAGAGCGTATCGCCTGCCCAGATGATCGTCAAGATCGTCAACGACGAACTCACCGAGATCATGGGCGGGGAGAACAAACCGCTCAATATTCCGCCGAAAAAGGTGCCCGCGATCATCATGGTCGCCGGTCTCCAGGGTTCCGGTAAAACCACCTTCTGCGCCAAGCTTGCCAAGAGACTGAAGAAGAACGGCAAGAACCCGATCCTGGTCGCGGCCGACGTCTACCGTCCGGCGGCAATCGACCAGCTCAAGACCCTCGGCGAGCAAGTCGGCGTTCCGGTCTTCTCGGTAGAGGCTCCGGATGCCATGAAGGCCGCGCTCGGCGGCATCGCTGAGGCCCAGGCCAACGGCAAGGATGTCGTGATCGTCGATACGGCCGGTCGCCTGCAGATCGACGAAGTCATGATGGCCGAGGCCGAAGCGCTCAAGAACGCGCTCAAGCCTGACGAACTGCTGTTCGTCGTGGACTCCATGATGGGCCAGGAGGCGGTCAACACCGCCAAGGCCTTCAACGACCGCCTCGATTTCGACGGCGTGGTCCTCACCAAGCTCGACGGCGATGCCCGTGGCGGTGCGGCCCTGTCGATCCGCCAGGTTGTCGAAAAGCCGATCAAGTTCATGAGTGTGGGTGAAAAGGTCGACGACCTTGACCTCTTCTATCCTGACCGTATGGCCCAGAGGATCCTTGGCATGGGCGACATCGTCAGTTTCGTCGAGAAGGCCCAGGAGACGCTCGACCTCGAGAAGACGATGGAGATGCAGTCGAGGCTCATGAAGAACGAGTTCGACCTCAACGACTTTTTTGACCAGTTGCAGCAGCTCAAGAAGATGGGCTCGATCCAGGGACTCATCGAGATGGTCCCGGGGTTGAACAAGATGGTGCCGAAGCAGGATCTCGAGAATCTCGATTTCAAGCCGATCGAAGCCATGATCTCCTCGATGACCAAAGAGGAGCGCCATACGCCCGAGATCATCAACGGCAGCCGCCGTCAGCGGATCGCAAAGGGCAGCGGCACGAGGGTGCAGGAGGTCAATATGCTGCTCAAGCAGTTCCAGGAGATGAAGAAGATGATGCGTTCCGTGTCGCGCCTGACCCAGTCCGGCCGCAAGATCACCTCGCAGAATCTCGCTCTCGACAAGTTTCTGAAACGATAGAATTAATGTCTCTCAATTAATTAAACCTTATACGCTTTGGTTAAGATCAGACTGAAAAGGGCCGGAAGAAAGAAGATGCCGTTCTACCAGATTGTCGCTGCCGATGGCCGCTCCCCGAGGGATGGCAAGTTCCTTGAAGTGGTAGGACACTACAACCCGACCGCCAAGCCGCATGCCGTGACCATCGAGAAGGAGCGCGTCGCCTACTGGCTGACCGTCGGCGCACAGCCGACCGCCACCGTTCGCAGCCTCATCCGCGGTACCGGTCTGCTTCACGAATTGAACCTGAAGCGCCGCGGCGTCAGCGAGAACGAAATCGCGGCCCAGATGGAAACCTGGCAGCAGAAAGAGGCCGAGCGTCGCCAGAAGCGCCTCACGGTCAAGGTCCGCCGCCGTCAGGCAAAGAAAGAGGCTGAAGCCACGGCTGCAGCCGGCTCTGCCGAGGCCTGAGCCCGGTAACCGATAAATCCTGAACGGGATGGAGCTTTACCTCACCGGCATCGTGCTCAAGCCCAAAGGGCTGAAAGGTGAACTGAAGGTCCAGCCCGTGACCGACTACCCGGAGAGTTTTCTGAAACGCCGGGAGTTCTACATCGGCAAGACCCAGGAAGATGCGGTGCTGCGGAAAGTCCTGTCGGCAAAGCTGAACCAGGGTTTCGCCTGGATCGTCGTTGATGGTATCGGCAGCCGCGAGGCGGCCGAGTCCGTTGCCGGGTACCGGCTTTTTGTGACCGGTGAGGACTTGCAGACGCTCCCGGACGACCGGGCATACATCCACGACCTTCTCGGTCTGGAGGTGTTCGATGAACAGGGGGGAAAGATCGGCGTGCTCAGCGATGTGCTGCAGATGCCGGCGCATGACGTCTACGAGATCACGATACCAGGCCGAAAGGTGCTTGTCCCGGCGGTGGAGGATTTCGTTGAAGAGATCGACCTCAACAAGAGGATCATGGTGCTGCGGCGCTTTTCGGAGTTCCTGTAGCGCAAACGTGTTCTTGTAAATATTGACAAAGCAATGTCTCAGGTGTGGAAGCCATGCGGATAGATATCGTCTCCGTCATTCCGGATTTTTTTGCATCGCCTCTTGAGAAGGGACTGCTCGGCATAGCGAGAAAGAAAGGTCTCGCGGAGATTCACGTGCATAACCTGCACGATTTCGGGCTGGGCAAGTACCGCCAGGTGGACGATACGCCGTTCGGAGGAGGTGCGGGAATGGTGATCCGTCCCGAACCGGTTTTCGAATGCATCGAGGGATTGCTGGCTGAAAGAGCTTACGACGAGGTGATCTTCATGACGCCGGACGGCAGGCCTTTCGACCAGAAGACGGCCAACAGGCTCTCCCGAAAGGGAAACCTGATCGTGCTGTGCGGCCACTACAAGGCCATGGACGAAAGGATACGGCAGCGGCTCGTGACGATGGAACTCTCCGTCGGGGACGTCGTGCTTTCCGGGGGTGAACTCCCGGCGCTCATGCTGGCGGATGCGGTCGTGAGACTGATTCCCGGCGTACTGGGCGATGGCGAGTCGGCGCTGACCGATTCGTTCCAGAGCGGCATCCTGGACTGTGTGTGGTACACCAGACCTGCCGAGTTCAGGGGAATGACGGTGCCCGATGTGCTGCTTTCAGGCCATCACGAGAAAATCGAGCTCTGGCGGCAGGCGAATGCGCTCGAACGCACGCGACTGCGCCGGCCGGATCTGCTTGAGAATGAAGAATGGGAAGAGTAAAGACAACATAAAGATAACAGTGTCATCATGGATCAGTTAATTCAATTGGTGGAAGCAACCCAGACCAGGAGCGATATTCCCGAAGTCCGTCCCGGCGATACCGTCAGGATTCAGCTGAAGGTCATCGAGGGTGAAAAAGAGCGCCTCCAGGCTTTCGAAGGTGTCGTCATCAGCGACAGGGGTGCCGGTGCTTCCAAGACCATCACCGTTCGCAAGATTTCACACGGCGTCGGTGTCGAGAGGATCATCCCGATCAACTCCCCGAATGTCGAGAGCGTGACGGTCACCAGGCACGGCAAGGCAAGAAGGGCAAAGCTGTTCTACCTCCGCAAGCGTACCGGCAAGGCCGCCCTGAAGGTGAAAGAGCGCAAATCGGCCGTCGCACAGGCGTAAGCCTTTTCGCATCGAACGATAGATTCGGAATCCGGCCCGGGGAGCAAACCGGGCCGCCATTCCGCCTTCTCAGCCATCTGCATACGTATCAATCCGCATTTGACGGCCTTCCAGGAAGGTACGTCCACCCCAACACCGCCAACCCACTTCCCATATCCGTTTCAAGATGCTGACCATCGGTGACTACCAGATCCACTCCCTCAAAGTCCAGGAATTCCTTTTCAACGGCGGCCTCCAGCCCGTCAAGAACGTCGACCCGTCAAAGCCCATGCCGGCCATACGACTCGCGACCCGCCTGCTGCTCATCATCGGGGAAGGGCGACGCATCCTGGTCGATGCGGGTATCGGTGAACTTTGCTGGACAAGCCGCTGGGCGGCAAACGCCACCACACCCTATCGGCTCGAAGAGGAGCTCGGCAGGTTCGGGCTCAACCCCGGAGACATCACCGACCTGGTGCTGACCCACCTGCACAGCGATCATGTCGGCGGAGCGTTCACCTGCGGTGGGGATCGGCTGGTGCCGGTCTTTCCCTATGCGCAGGTCATCGTCCAGGAGGAGAACTTCAGGACCGCATGCCGGCCCGACGAAAAGGAGAGCCCGAGCTTCAACGAGACCATCATCGAAGAGTTCCGCCAGCTTTTCCTGTTCCATACGGTATCGGGCACCCGGGAACTCTTTCCGGGCATCGACGTCATCCTGTGCAACGGCCACACCAGGGGCATGCAGCTCGTCCGGGTGAGTGACGGCAAGACGACGCTCCTGCATGGCGCCGATCTCATTCCCACCACCTCGCACTATCCGGTGACGAGGGTGTCGGGCAACGACATCGATGCGAGGACGGTCATTGAGGAAAAGGCGCACATTCTCGAAGAGGCCTGCGAACATGGATGGATTCTCTTTTTCGGCCACGATCCCTACCGCCACGCCGCAACGGTACTGAGGCGTCCCACGGGATTCGTCCCCGGACCCGCGCCTGAATTCTGATTGAAGAGAGCAATCCCACCTGGAGATCAATCCATGGACAACGTTTCCGCAGAGGCTTTCAGGGACCGGATATTCGACTTCTACCGTCTGAACCGCAGGGAGTTCCCCTGGCGCGAGACCCGTGACCGATACGCGGTCATGGTGAGCGAAATCATGCTCCAGCAGACACAGGCCGACCGGGTGGCGCCCCGATTCCTCATGTGGATGGAGCGCTTTCCCGACGTTTTTTCGCTCGCCGGAGCTTCGCTCCGGGAGGTGCTGCAGCTCTGGAGCGGACTCGGCTACAACGCCAGGGGCCAGCGTCTGCAGCGTGCCGCCGTGGAGATCGTCGAGCGGTTTGGCGGAACCGTGCCTCCTGAACCGGAGCTCCTCGTCACCCTCCCGGGCATCGGCCCCTACACCAGCCGATCGATCCCCGTATTTGCCGACAACCTGGACGTCGCGGCGGTCGACACCAATATCAGGCGGGTCTTCATCCACGAACTTCACCTTCCGGAAGGGATCGCTCCGGCAGCGCTCCGTCGCATAGCCGAAGAACTTCTGCCCGTCGGGCGCAGCCGCGACTGGCACAACGCCCTGATGGATTACGGAGCGCTGGAGCTCACCAGCCGGAAGAGCGGTATCGCCCCCGTGTCGAAGCAATCCCGCTTCAAAGGCTCTCGCCGCTGGTACCGCGGCCAGCTCCTCCGCGAACTCCTCGCCGAGGGAACTCTGGCGATTCCCGCTGTGGAAGAGCGCTACGCCGACTGCCCCTACGGCATCTCCACCATCGTCGACGCCCTTGTCCACGAAGGTCTCGCCGAACGCAACGGCGACCTCATCACCATTCCCGGAACGTAGCTATTCCCTGCAATCCGAGGAGCAACCCCGGGAG
>JAAXXR010000010.1 GCA_013334335.1 Chlorobiaceae bacterium | reverse complement strand
GGCGGTAGCTTACCCTGAACACGTGATGACCGGTTCGATGGCCGCCGTTATGGCGGGGGGAGGGTGAAAGAACAACCGGTGCGGTCTCCAGAGGAGAGCAGCCGGAACAACGTTCCCGGGAACACCGGCCCCAGCTCGGTGCTCCCGGGGAATCAGAGCATATCCATGCGGCGCTTGTGGCACAGGTGCAAAGTTGCCTGATCGCCGGTCACGGGAAAATAGGTGGCCTTCTTTCGTCATCGGAACCTCGAGGCGCATCGTAAGCGCGATCATGGTGACGCTCTCTTTGTGAATCACGGCGATACCGGTCGTCACGCTCCTTCCGGTAGTAGTGGGGATCACAGCCGGTGACCGTCAGCAACAACAGTAAAGCAAGTACTCTCTTCATGGGAACCTCCCGTATCAATAGTTGCCAGATCTATCTACAAAGTTTGTTTACATGGTCCTGAAACGATTGGACGTTTCATACCATTCTGACGCTGTTGCTCCGCAAAACCTGCGCTGCATGGGGATCTGTGGCTGTGCGGAAGCCCGTGATGGGGCAAAGCAAAAAACCGGGAAACCACCCGGTTTGTATCGAGCCGGTTGTGGCTCAACCTTGCAGATCGAATCGCCGTCACTCGCCGTCGTAGTCGGCCCAGTTGTTCGGGGTTTCGTACCAGCGCAGGTTCTTGAGGGTGACGCCTTCGGGGAGGTGGCTGCTCAACTGGTTGAAGGCCCATTTGGCAAGGCACTCGGCGGTCGGTGGTTCGTCGGTGACGAGCACCCGCTTGTTGCGTTTCATGATGAACTCGAGGTCTTCGTGGTCGTTCTTCCAGATCGCGAACCCGTGGTCGAGCTTGTCGTGGATCTGCTCGACCATGGTGCGGTGCAGGAACTTGAAGTCCATGACCATGCCCTCTTCAGCGTCTCCAGGGAGATCATTGAGCGGCCCCTGGACGGTGGCGACGATAACGCCCCGATGACCGTGAAGCTGGTTGCAGAATGAAAAGCTGTTCGGCAGGGTATGGCCGTAGTCGATCTCGATTTTCCTTGAAATGAGCATGGGCGTGGCGTACGATATCTGGTTCTGGTCGTCCGGAAACAGCCAAGTCTACGCAAAAAAATTCTTTTTTGCGAATCCGTCGGTGAGGCCAGTCGCCGGAGAGGCAATGGTGCGCTGGCCGTTCAGGCGTCTGGCACGAGCAGGGCGTTGGCAGCGTCGATCATGTCCGATCCGTCGAGATGGCAACGCTGAACCATCTCGGGCTCTTTGAGTCGTTGCATCCTCGCGTAGGCGATGACGTTCCTGTTTTTCTGTTCGTCGAGGAGGCTGGTGAGCAGATTCGCCAGACGCCGGTCGGACAGCAGCTTGGTGCAGATGTCACAGCCGCTGCCGCAGAGGTACTCTTTCGGGAGCAGTGCCCCATGGCCTCGGTCTCGAAGCAGCGAGACCATCCGGTGAGGCCCCCAGACCCTGAGCAGGTGCAGCAGCGGGTTGATCTCCGCCCGATCGAGCACGTTTGCGAGAGACTCCTTCCGGAGGTTGCCGAGGCACAACGGGCAGGAGTCTTGACGGGTGAGCATCGGCCCTGCGCATGCCATGACCCGGCCGTCGGGGAGAATGACCGGAACGCTTGAAGCGGTACATGCTGCCATGAAGGGTTCCGGCGAATGCCGGCGGTTCAGGGCGGATGCCTGTTTCATGGCTCTTCCTGCGGGGACGGTGGCCGTGCTCCTGATGCGGCCGGGTTCGACGAACTTTTCGAGACGAGCAATGATCGACCGGTACCGTTCGTCATGTTCGTTGTCGGTGGTGACGGCAATGTCATACTTTCGTCCGAGAAGTTCGGCGGCGATGATGGCGTTATGGACATACCCTACGGGAATGAACTGCTGATGATAGACATCCGTGCTGATGGAGATTTTCCGGATTGCGGGCAGTTCGTTCAGGGTGAGAATCGCCTGCTCGAGGGTTTCGGCCCATCCGGCATTGGTGATTGCGGATACGGAAAGTCCTGCATTCATGGCATGGTCGGATATCAGCGCAAGGGTCTGGAGGTCGTAGAACGGTTCTCCGCCGGTCAGTTCGATGCACCTGATCGTTCCATTGCGGTAGCCGGCAGCTTCATCGATCCAGCCGAAGGCACTGCCGAGCGCCATTTTCTCCTTGCGTTCCGGCCCGGCTTCAACCAGGCAGTGCGGGCAGAAAATGGTGCAGCGGTAAGTGAGCAGGAGTCCAAGCGTGCTCATGAACGGGATGTCTTCAGATCGGGCGGTCATTGCGTTCCGGGTTGAACAGTCGACGAAAAAACGTACAGTCGAAGAGGTGCCCCATGCGAAACGGGCAGGCGGCCGGTTCGTATGGGAATGGGGATCTACACCTTTGGGGGAGCGGAAGATTCAGTCAATGCGATTGTTGACCGGGCAATGGATATGCCTTGGGGGTCCATGGGTAACTCCTTTTTGAATGGGGAAAAAGGACTGCGTTACTCCTGATGAACTTGCTGCTGAGCGATGAACTGCCAGATTGGGAGCGCGCAATGTTAAATCGATGTTAAGAATTTTACCGATAAAGTACAAATGCCGAAATCCTGACCCCCCCCGGTCATGATGCCATTCAGCAGGCCGGTATGTAGGTCTCCGTGGGCAATGATGGCGTTTTTTTATAAATTCAACTGCTGCCGGAACGTTCAGGAGCGCCTTTACGGTACCTGTACCGGCAGCAAGGCTATCGTTGTCGAACGGGGCCGTCCTGCAGCTATCATTAACCATGGCATGACGCCGTATTACATCATCAATGGGAATCGACATCAGTAACCTGTGGTCGGCAATTGTCGGCGAAGCGAGACGGGAGTGCGAACGTGAACCGGAAATCCGCATGTTTCTCGAACAGCACATCATCCGTTACGATGAATTCGCTCCGGCTCTTGCCATGCTGCTCTCGGTCAAGCTTGGCTCGAAGCACTTTCCTCCCCAGGTGTTACAGGAGCTTTTCGAAAATTTCTACCGGATGAGTCCGGAAGCCATCGAGTTCGCCGTGTGCGATATGGTGGCCACCCAGCAGCGCGACCCGGCGGCGGTCAACTTTTTCGAAATCATGCTGTTTCTGAAAGGTTACCAGGCCCTGCAGTCCTACCGGCTGGCACACTGGCTCTGGTCGAACGGGCGACATTCGCTGGCCTATTTCCTGCAGAATCGCATTTCCGAGATCTTTGCCGTGGATATCCATCCGGCGGCAGTCATCGGCAAGGGTATCCTGCTGGACCATGCGACCGGGCTGGTCATCGGTGAAACCGCCGTGGTTGATGACGATGTGTCGCTGCTGCACGAAGTGACGCTCGGTGGCACCGGCAAGGAGATCGGAGATCGCCACCCCAAGGTGAAACGGTCGGTCATGATCGGCGCCGGGGCCAAGATTCTCGGCAACATCGTGATCGGCGAGGGGGCGAAGGTCGGCGCAGGGAGCGTCGTTCTTGACGACGTCCCGGCGCACTACACCGTTGCCGGCGTGCCGGCGCATATCGTCGGCCGGACTGAGACCCCGGCCCCTGCGCTCGACATGAACCAGCGGCTGGTGTTTCCGGAGAAGAGGAAATAGTGGCGAGTGACGAATGGCCTGGCTTCAAGTGGTGAATGACCGATGGCCTCATGCACCGCAAGGCAACGAAAAAGCCTCCTGTTCTCGGGAGGCTTTTTCGTTGACCGGCTGTCGATGAATGCCGTTTATGCGCGGAACCTGCAGCGCAGTTCTTCCCGGTAGGCCTCGAGGCGCCGGCTGATCTCTGCCATGTGGTCGCCGCCGATTTTTTCGAGCAGGGCGTTGGCGATCACCGGCGCAACGACGGCTTCGGCCACGACCCCTGCAGCAGGCACGGCGCAGGCGTCGCTCCGCTCGAAACGTGACTGCACCTGTTCGAGCGATGCGAGATCGAAGGATCTGAGGGGGGAGACCAGGGACGAGATCGGTTTCATGGCCGCTCTCAGGTGAATCGGCTGCCCGTTCGACATGCTGCCTTCGATGCCGCCTGAACGGTTGGTCTCCCTTCTCAGGCCCCGGTCACCGCCCGCGAAGAGCTCATCATGCACCTGTGAGCCAGGTCTGCGGGCGTTGTCGAACGCCGTGCCGACCTCGACTCCCTTGATTGCCTGGATCGACATGAGCGCGCCAGCGAGGGCAGCGTCAAGTTTCCGGTCGTGCTGCACGTAGCTGCCCAGTCCCATCGGTACCCCGGTGATAAAAATCTCGATGATTCCTCCAAGGGTGTCACCCTCCTCTTTGACCCCGTCGATGGCCGCGATGGCAGCCTGTTCGGCGTCACGGTCGAGCATGCGCACCTCGGAGAGGTCGGCCGCCGTTGCCAGCGCTTCGGCTCCATCGGCGAGCATCTCCTGCAGGAGTTCTTGTGCGATCGGTTTTCCTGCCCCTCCTATCATGGAGACATAGCTGCCGACCTGTATGCCCAGCTGGCTCAGGAACATCTTCGCCAGCGAGCCTGCGGCGACGCGTGCGGCGGTTTCCCGAGCCGAGGAGCGGTCGATGACCGGCCGGATGTCGTCGAAGCCGTATTTGATGAACCCGGTCATATCGGCGTGCCCCGGTCTGGGGATGGTGATTTTCGCCACCTCGCCGGAGTGGTCCTCGAACTGGGCCATGGGGGTGGTCCAGTTCGCCCAGTCACGGTTCCTGACAAGCAGGGAGACCGGTGAGCCTATGCTCCTGCCAAACCGGACGCCCGAGAGCACTTCGGCCCGATCGCTCTCGATCTTCATGCGGCCGCCCCGGCCGTAGCCCTGCTGGCGGCGCGCAAGCTGGCGGTTGATCTCCTCTTCTCGCAGCGTGACGCCTGCCGGAAGGCCTTCGACGATCGCGGAGAGTGCCGGGCCGTGAGATTCGCCCGCGGTGAAGTAGCGTATCATATGCAGTAGATGAAAAAGCCCGGCGCTGGCCTTCGATGGTGCGCCGGGCAAGTGAATGTGGTCTGTCTCCTGTCCTGCGCTCAGCGAAGCTTTTTGGCGGCTTCCTTTGCGTAGTAGGTGAAGATGATGTCGGCTCCCGCGCGTTTCATGCAGAGCAGCGACTCCATCATGACGCGCTCTTCGTCGATCCAGCCCTTTGCTGCCGCAGCCTTGACCATGGCGTATTCGCCCGAGACGTGGTAGATGGCCACGGGGACGTCGAAACGCTCCTTGGTGCGATAGACGATGTCGAGGTAGGCAAGGCCCGGTTTGACCATGACGATGTCGGCGCCTTCAATGATGTCGAGTTCGATCTCTTTCATCGCCTCGTCGGTGTTGCCCGGGTTCATCTGGTAGGTGGTCTTGTCGCCGAACTGCGGTGCCGAATGAAGGGCGTCACGGAACGGGCCGTAGAAGCTTGACGCATATTTGGCGGCGTAGGAGAGGATGCCCACGTCGGAGTAACCGGCATCGTCGAGCGATTCGCGGATGGCGCCGATGCGGCCGTCCATCATGTCGCTCGGAGAGACGAAATCTGCGCCGGCTTCGGCGTGCGAGACGGCCATCTTGCAGAGCACCTCGACGGTTTCGTCGTTGAGGATGATGCCGTCCCTGACCAGGCCGTCATGGCCGAACGGGGTGAACGGGTCAAGCGCGACGTCGGTCATGATGCACAGATCCGGCACCTTTGCCTTGATCGCCCTGAGCGCTTCCTGGATGATGCCCTTGTCGTTGTATGCTTCGCTGCCGTCTTCGGTTTTCTGCTCCGGAATGCCGAACAGGTCGATCGACTGGATGCCGAGGTCCCAGAGTTCCTGGCACTCCTTGACGGCGTTGTCGATCGAGTAGCGGAAGCTTCCCGGCATGGAGGAGACCTCTTCGACCACATTGGTGCCCGGGCAGACGAACAGCGGGAACACCAGGTCGTTGACCGTGAGCGTGTTCTCCTGCACCAGGTTGCGGAGCGCTGCGGTTCTGCGGAGTCTTCTCGGACGGTGGACAATGTTGAGGAGATCGATCTGGCTCATGGTTCGGGATGATTTTGTTTTTGGAAAAACCCAAGATAAGAAAATCAGGGGATTTCGTGAAGTGTCACGGCGTCCGGAATTGCTCCTGGCGGTAAAGGTTGCGGTGAAACGGAATCGCCCGTGTCGGAACCTCAGTGTTGATTATATTCACCTGTCATACTCAACCATATTCAAGCGTTTCGTTCATGACCCCTGACCTCCAGCTTGCCCTTGAACTGGCCGAAAAGGCCGGAAAACTGACACTCGGCTTTTTCGGCCGCAAATCCCTACAGGTTTTTTCAAAGCGTGATGCCTCTCCGGTGACCGAGGCAGACCGAAACACCGAGGAGCTTATCCGTCAGGGTATTACCGCCTGTTTTCCGGGTGACGGCCTGTTCGGCGAGGAGTTCGATGAGCGCCCTTCGGACAACGGACGGCGGTGGATCATCGATCCGATCGACGGGACCAGGTCCTTCATTCATGGCGTGCCGCTTTACGGGGTGATGATCGGGCTCGAAGTCGAAGGCAGCCTTCGCCTCGGAGTCATCAACTTTCCGGCACTTGGTGAACTCTATCATGCCGAATCCGGGTGCGGTGCCTTCATGAACGGTTCTCCGGTCAGCGTCTCGGCCATTTCCGACAAGGCCGACGCCACCGTGGTGTTCACTGAACGGGAGTACCTGACCGATCCGCCCTCTCCGCATCCCGTCGATCGGCTGCGTACCGAAGCCGGGCTGGTCAGGGGATGGGGCGACTGCTACGGACACATGCTGGTGGCGTCCGGACGGGCCGAGGTAGCCGTAGACAAGGTCATGAGCCCCTGGGACTGCGCGGCGATCATCCCGATCGTAGCCGAGGCCGGCGGCCGCTGTTTCGACTACCGTGGACGCTCGGTGATCGACGGCGAAGGGCTGGTCAGCGCCAACCTGACCGTAGGCCGGGCGCTGCTCGAGGAGATCGAAACAGGGGAGCGCAGCTGACGATGACGATTATCCTCCTCCTGATCATCATGCTCCTGCTGCTCATCGCCATAGTTGCCATCATGGTGACGGGATGGCCTGGCCGCGAACAGGCTGAAATCGAACGGATCGGCAATTCGTTGCACCGTGAGATGGCTGAACATCGCACCGAATCGATCCAGTTGTTGCACGCCATACGCATCGAAATCGAGGATTCCGTAAAGGAGTCGATCGAGCGCGAGATGGCCGCTTACGGACCGCGTGGCCGCTCACGCTCCTCGAAGACGAAAAAGATTGGCGAACCGAAGGAGCCTGACGCTACGATCCAGGATCCGGTGGGAACAGAGTGTGTCGAAGAGCTCTCCGTCGAGTCAGTTCTTGCCGCCCGCCAGTTTCTGTTGTTCGATGACGACCCCGCGACGACATTTCCGTCGTCTCCGCAAGCCGCAGTCGCTTCCCTCGACGAGCAGAAGGAACCCGACCCCGGGCCCCAGACGATCTTCGTTGGTTATATCGACGATATACCGGATGTGGATTGAATCGAGATGAGTGACCAGTAAAGAGAAAAAGGTCGCTGCGAGCACTCTCGAAGCGGCCTTTTCGATTTTACTACCGGTTTGCCTTATCCACTCGCCACCTGTTCCGCGTCACCGGTCACTCGTCAGTCTGCTCGCGATAGCTTTGGCGAAATTCGGAGCGTCGAAGTATTCAGGGATGACATCCACCCGGATGCCGATCTTTTCGAGCGCTCCGGATGTAGTGGTGCCGATTGCCGCGACGAGTACGCCTTCGGGCAGGGTTTTCGAACCCATGGCCTCGAAGAAATTGATGGCGGTCGAAGGGCTGGTGAAAGAGAGGCAGTCGAGCTTTCCAGCAAGGAGAAGGCTCTTGACTTTTTCGGTGTCCTCCCGAGAGGGCTGGATGTTCTCGTAGACGGTCAGCTCCACGCAGGTGCCCCCGCGTTCAGCGATGAGTTTCGGAATGGTACCGAGCGAGAGGTTGCCGCGCACGAACAGGAAGGTTTTTCCTTCGATCTCATTCGGGTCGATGCCCTCCATGAGACTGACGGCGTCGGCGATTTTGGGAAGGGGTTCGGTTTTGACGCCATGCTTTTCCAGGTCTCCGCCAGTGGTTTTGCCCACTGCCCAGACGCGAGATTCCTGCAGGTTCTGCAGTTCGGCTGGAGCCTGTTCAATCAGCCGTTCAAGGAAAAACCGGACACTGTTGGCGCTGGTGAAGAAGATTCCGGCAAAGCGGCCGAGGTTGGGCACTGCCCAGCCGGCCACCGGCCTGATCTCGATGGTCGGGAAGACAACCGAGTCCAGGCCGTACTCCGCAAGCGCCTTGACAAAAGGCTGAGCCTGATGCTTCGGGCGCGTGACGAGGACCGTTTTTTTCATCAGCGGGTCTTGCGGATGTCGGCGAGAATCTTTTCGGCACCCATCGACAGCAGGATCTCGGCGAGCTCGACACCCACGGCTTCAGCCTCTTCAGGAGTTTTGACGGCTTTGGTTACTTCGTTGCGGATGGCGGTCTTGCCGTCGACCGAACCGACGTACGCGAGCAGCTTCAGCGAGCCGGCGGCGTAAGATCCGTAGCAGCCGATCGGGATCTGGCATCCGCCCTGGAGGTGCCTGAGCAGTGCGCGCTCCGCACGGCAGCAGATTTCGGTGTTGTCGTCGTTGAGCACACGGACGATTTCGCGGGTTTCCATGTCGTCGACACGGGTCTCGATGCCAAGCGCACCCTGGCCGACAGCCGGAAGCATCACGTCATGTGGCAGGATTTCCGAGATGCGGTCGCTGAACTCGAGCCGGAAGACGCCGGCATAGGCAAGCATCATGGCGTCGAACTCGCCGTCGTCGAACTTCTTGAACCTGGTGTTCAGGTTGCCCCTGATGTCGAGGATCTGCAGGTCCGGGCGCATGCTGAGCAACTGCGACATCCTGCGCAGTGAACTGGTGGCCATCCTGGCGTTCTGGGGCAGGTCCTTGATGCCCTTTCCGGATTTGGAGATGATGACGTCACGGGTGTCTTCACGCTCGGTGAACGAGGTGATCATGAGTCCCTCGGGCGTACCGGTAGGCACATCCTTCAGGCTGTGCACGGCAAGGTCGATCTCACCGGCGATCAGGTGTTTTTCGATGTCTTTCGTGAACAGGCCCATGTCTCCGATCTTTGAAAGCGGGGAGTCAAGCAGCACGTCACCCGTGGTTTTCACCAGTTTGAGGGTGATGTTGAGTTCAGGAAACTTCTTTGAAAGCTCTGCCTTGGTGAATTCAGCCTGCCACAAGGCAAGTGGGCTTGAGCGAGTGCCGATGATAATCTCTTTTTTCAATTCGATTACAGATTTTATTGGTGTGACTGATTTGGTTCTTCGAGGTCAAAGATATTTCTGACGAGGTTGACTTTGCTGGGGATCGTGTCGGCAGTGTCGATGGGGGCCTTGAGCATTTTGATCGGATGGTGCAGGATTTTTTTCAGGATCCGGTCGGTCAGGTGTTCCATGCGTCGCAACTCCTCTTCGCTGACCTTGTAGCGATAACGTTCCAGCTCCTTTTCCTTGATTTCGATGAATTTCGACTGAAGGTCGACGATGGTCGGCCGCACCTTGAGGGTGTTGATCCACTGGCCGAAGCAGACGAGTTCCTCGTCGATGATGGCGTTGACCTTCGGGAGTTCGAGACGTCGGCGTTCGAGGTTCGAGTCGATGATGTGCTTCAAGGCGTCGATATCCTTGAGGAACATGTTCTGGAGCTTCGAAATGTCCGGATCCACGTTCCTCGGCAGGCCGAGGTCGAGGATGATCACCGGTTTCAGGCGGCGCCTGGCCATGCTGTGCTGCATCTCAGGCTCGGTGAGGACGTACTCCTTCGAGCTGACGGCCGTGATGATGATGTCGAATTCGTGCAGATGCTCCTTGTAGGTCTCGAAGGGCAGTACCCGGTTCGTTCCGAGCTCCTCGGCGAGGGACTCGGCCTTGGACTGGGTCCTGTTGGTGATGACGATATTGCGCGCGTTCTTCGCGTAGATGTGTTTTGCCGCGAGCTCTCCGGTTTCACCGGCGCCGACGAGCAGCACCTTTTTCATGGAGAGGTTCGAGAAGATCTTCTGGGCGAGTTCGACGGCCGCGTAGCTGACCGACACCGCGCCCTCCATGAGCTTGGTCTTGGTCTTGACCTTCTTGGCGACGCTGAACGCCGTGTGGCAGAGGCGCGTGAGCAGGATCCCGGCCGTGCCCATCTCGGCTGCGATGCGATAGGCGTTCTTGACCTGCCCGAGGATCTGGCCTTCGCCAAGGATAAGTGAGTCGATCGCGCTCGAGACCTCGAAGAGGTGGCGGGCGGTGCCGCAGTAGAAACGGCTGAAGAAGTGCTCCGGGCGGACCTCCTTGCGGGCGTCCTTGTAGGAGATCAGGTACTCTTTGAGGTAGTCGCAGTTGACCTCCGCAATTGCCGGGACGACATAGAGCTCGGTCCGGTTACAGGTGGAGACCACCATCGCTTCGGTGGCCAGGCCGCTCGAAACGAGGTCGGTAATGAATTCCTTGTTTTGAACTTCAGAAAGAGCGATCCTTTCACGGATTTCAATGGGTGCAGTCTTGTGGTTGACACCAACTGAAATGATGTTCATAGCAGGAGTGTTTTAGTGTGCCGGTTTTATGCTGTGACAAAAAGAACCGTATGGGGCATCGACAAAAGGAAGCGTTAATATATCCCAAAAGGCTTAATTTTTCAAACGATCATTGGGAAAAGCTCATCCTGTGGAACGTGGGGGTGATCAGGCTCATCAGGAATAGCAGCAGTGTTATCAGCACGAAGAGCGCAATGAGCAGCACGGCCATATGTTTGGTATCCCATCCGAACAGCGGCCTGATGAACAGGCTGATGCCGTAGAGGAGCCAGATGGTGATCAGGGTGATGAGCTTGGGTTCGAGCAGGTTGATGCTCTCGACCGACGAGCGCTGTTCGATGACGCCAGCCACAAGCGTTATCGAAAGGAAGAAAAAGCCAAAGCCGACGGCATGCATGATCAGGAGTTCGAGCGCCTCGAGATTCGGCAACCGCTGGAAGAGCAGGCCGAAGCGGTTGAGCCGGATCTGGCGGAAGAGCACCAGGTAGAGGCCGCTGTAGAGGCCGGCAATGGCGATCGAGCTGAATCCGAAGATCGACGAGATCAGGTGCACGCCGATGCCAAGCCCACTGAATACCGGTCCGTAACCAGTGGTCTGCGCAGCAAGGAACGAGGTGAACAGCTCCGACACTGCGGCGAACGAGATGACAAAAAAGCCGGTTTTGTCACTTTTCGTGGTGAGCTCGATGAACATGTAGGTGATGGTGAGCGTCAGGGCCACCATGCTCAGGAGATTGTACGCCGAGTAGCTCAGCCGATAGCCTTCGAGGGAGGTGAGGAGGCCGAGGTCGGCGACATGGGTGACGATCGTGATGATCAGCGAGGTCTGCTTGAACCTGCCGGCCAGAGGTACCTCTTTGAAGAAGTGAAGTCCGTAGAGCGTTGCCGTGAAGATGTACAGCAGCGGAACGATCTGCGTCAGGAGAAAAATTGTACTATTCTCAAGGAATATGTTGGCCATTGGCGAGCAGGATGGGAATCGTTCGATCGGTACAGGCTCCGGCTGACCGTGCGAAGCGGAGCGGAACCGGGCTGAATTGGCAAATGTTCATTCAGGCCTGCAATTCAAGGGAAAAAGTGTATATTCGGCCCGTATGGATTTTTAATATACTTATTTGTCGACAAAAGATGAGCAGGAAACAGAATATTCGCAATATCGCCATTATCGCCCATGTTGATCATGGCAAAACCACCCTTGTAGATTCCATATTCCAGCAGACCGGGGCATTCAGGGACAACCAGCAGGTGAACGTCAGGGTGCTGGACTCGAATCCCCAGGAGCGTGAGCGGGGCATCACCATATTCTCAAAAAATGCGGCTGCGCAGCATAAGGGTTACAAGATCAACATCGTGGACACTCCCGGACATGCCGATTTCGGTGGTGAAGTCGAGCGCATCCTCAAGATGGTCGATGGCGTGCTCCTGCTTGTCGATGCTTTCGAGGGACCGATGCCTCAGACCAAGTTCGTGCTTCGCAAGGCGCTCGAACTTGAACTGAAGCCGATCGTGGTCATCAACAAGATTGACCGGCCGCAGTCTGATCCGGTCAAGGTTCACGACCAGGTCCTCGACCTTTTCATCGCGCTTGGCGCCCACGAAGAGCAGCTTGATTTTCCGTACATCTTCACCTCCGCGAAAAACGGTATCGCCAAATACAGCATGGACGATCCTGACGGTGACATGAGCCTCCTGCTCGACATGATCATCAAGGAGATTCCCCCTCCGGAAGCACATGACGATGAAGGGTTCCAGATGCTGGTGACCAGCCTCGACTACAACGACTATATCGGCAAGATCGTGATTGGCCGCATCCGGAGGGGGACGGTCTCTCCCGGATCGCAGCTTTCGCTGGTGACACAGGACGGCATCGTCGGCAAGGGAACGGTCACCAAGGTGTTCCTGTTCGACAGGACGCAGCGTGTTGAAGTCCAGGAGGCCTTTGCAGGAGATATCGTCGCCCTGGCAGGCATTGCCACCGCCAACGTCGGCGAAACGCTCGCCGATTCAAGCCAGCCCGACTTTCTCGAATCGTTCGAGATCAGCAAGCCGACCCTCTCGATGCTCTTCTCGGTCAACGACTCTCCCTTTGCCGGCCTTGAGGGCAAGGAGGTGACGAGCCGCAAGATCCGTGAGCGCCTGATGAAGGAGATCATGACCAACGTGGCCCTCAACGTCGAGGAGACCGACAGTGCTGACACCTTCCGTGTTTCAGGGCGCGGCGAACTTCACCTTTCGGTGCTGATCGAAACCATGAGACGTGAAGGCTACGAAATGGCCATTTCTCGGCCCGAGGTGATTCTCCGCGAGGAGAACGGGGTCAAGATGGAGCCGGTTGAGCATGTGACGATCGACATCCCCGAAGAGTACACCGGTGTGGTCATCGAGAAGATGGGCCGCAGGAAGGCTGAAATGACCCATATGGGCACACTTCGCGGCGGCATGGTCAGGCTCGAGTTCGAGATTCCGACCAGGGGCCTCATCGGCTACAACCTCGAGTTCACCACCGACACGAAGGGCGAGGGCATGATGTCGCATGTGTTCCACAACTACCAGCCGTTCAAGGGCAAGCTTCCTTCCCGTGAAACCGGAGCGCTGGTGTCCGGAGAGACCGGTGTGGCGGTCGCCTATGCGATTTCAAGTCTCGAGGATCGCGGCACCTTCTTCATCGGGCCGAACGCCAAGGTGTATGAAGGCATGGTTGTCGGGGAATCGACCCGGGACCTCGATATCACGATGAATATCTGCAAGACCAAGAAGCTGACCAATATGCGGGCTTCAGGTTCTGACGACTCCATGAGGTTGACTCCTCCGAAAAGGCTCTCGCTCGAACAGGCGCTCGAATTCATCAACGACGACGAGCTGCTCGAGGTGACCCCGGAAAACGTCAGGATCAGGAAGAAGATCCTGAACTCAGACATGCGCGCAAAGGCAGTCAAGAAGGCCAAGGCGATGGATTGATCAGACGTACCTGATCTTCAGCCTGCCGAGATAATCCGCCAGTTCGCCGGCCAGCCTTTCAAGGGCGCCGGCGTCTGCCGATATTGCCGCCTGCTGGATCTCCCCTCCGATATCGGTGAGGGCATCGAATCCGTAACCGCCCCCCGTTCCCTTCATGTTATGCCCGAGAATCCTGATCGATTCGAAATCACCATTCGTCAGCGCCTCTCTCATGGATATGACATCCCTGTGTCGTCCTTCGAGATACTCGGGGATGAGGTACTCAAGATCCCGTTCAATTTCGACGATCTCCGGTTCAGCCATTTCGTTTCATCTCCTGTTGTTGATTCATGATTCGCGGACGGCCGGTCTGCTGCAGTAGCGGATCGCTTCCAGCAATTTCGATTTCTTGATCGGTTTGGTCAGATGTCCGTCACATCCCGCATCGAGGCATTTCTGCCGTTCCTCGGTCGTCGCGTGGGCTGTGAGGGCGAGAATCGGGGTCCGGGCAACGCCCGACTCCTTTTCGATGTTGCGGATTCTCCTTGTCGCCTCATAACCGTCGATGATCGGCATCTGGATGTCCATGAGGACGAGGTCATAGTTCCGGCTCTTGAATTTTTCTACCGCTTCACTGCCGTTGACAGCCATGTCGACTTCATGAGGAGATTCGTTCAGGAAGGCGGTGATCAGTACCTGGTTGTCAGGGTTGTCCTCTGCGATCAGGATGGTGCGCTTCTCGGTGCCGGTACCGCCCGGAGTCCTTTTGGCCGCGAGTGCAAGGCTGACCGCTTCGAGCAGCGCCTGCCGCTTGACCGGTTTGACCAGCGGCGTGGGTAGCCCCAGCTCCCTGAAGATCGTGAAATCCTCCTTCTGGGGATCTGAACTGAGCAGCAGGCATGCCGTGTTCAGCAGTTTGTCCTTGCGTATCCGTTCGGCTACCTCCGATCCTCCGATGTCGGGCAGGCGGCCGTCAAGCACGACCAGTTCGAACGGCGAGCCCATATTGCTGGCTTTGTCGAAGGTCTGCAAGGCAACGAGACCGTTTTCGGCTTCGGTGACCATTGCACCGGCAACGGAAAGCGTCTCCCGTAAAATTTCCCTGTTGGCCGGATTGTCATCCACAACGAGGATGTTCGCTCCGTTGATGTCCGCCGGCTCGCTTCTCGATCCCGGATCGGGGGTTTGGGCGCGCTGGAGCTGCACGGTGAAGGTGAAGCAGCTTCCTTCCCCTTCACGGCTCGTGACGGAGATGACGCCACCCATGAGATTGACCAGCCGCTTGGAGATGGCCAGCCCGAGACCGGTACCGCCATACTCCCTTGTCGTCGAGGACGAGGATTGGGTAAAGTTGTCGAAAATGATCGATATCTTGTTCTCTGGTATTCCGATACCAGTATCGGTAACGGAGAACAGGATGGTGCTCATCACGGGATCTGTTGTGTTGATCTCCGGTTTTGGATCTTTCGGTTCGACCACTTCCACCGCAACCGTGATCGATCCTTTCTTCGTGAACTTGACGGCATTGCCGACAAGGTTGACCAGTACCTGACGAATGCGTGCCGGATCACCAATGACGTACTCCGGAAGATCCATGCCATTGACGATGCTGAACTCGATACCTTTGTTCGAAGCCCGATCGGCGATGATGTCGCAGGTTTCCACGACAAGTTGGGAAAGATTGAAGCCGGTCTGCTCGAGTTCGAGGTGGCCCGCTTCCACTTTGGAGATGTCGAGAATGTCGTTGATGATGTTCAGGAGGTTTTCGCCAGCGCTCTGGAACATTGAGACATAGTGTTGCTGACGAGGTGTCAGTTCGGTTTCGTTCATCAGTTCGGCCATGCCGATGATGGCATTCATCGGGGTCCGGATCTCATGGCTCATGTTGGCAAGGAACTCGCTTTTCGCGGCGCTCGCATTTCTTGCCTTGTCAGCCAGGGCGTTGGCCCGGTCGGTCTCTTCGGCGAGCACGCGGTTGAGCTGTTCGGTATGGTCGAGCAGCAGTTCGAGTTTCTCGCGCGACCTTCTGATTTTCCTGGTTCCCAGCCTGATTCCCACGAGACCCATCAGCCAGAAAATGCCGTGCCCGAGGCTGAGCGCTGCGAGCTGTCGCTTTTCCGAGGAGCGATAGATGTTCATGGGAAGCATGATGCTCAAGCCACCGATGATGCTTCCGTTCCGGAATCCCTGCTCGGCATGGCATTTGAGGCAGGTCTTGGTGGCGGTGAGCGGTCGCATGAGGCGCAGGAAATGGCTCGAACCGTTGCTGGTGATCGAAACGATCTCTTGCTCGCCGCTGGTGAATGCGGCGAGGGACTGTTTTTCCCATGAGTCCGGAACGTTCTCCGGCATGCTCGGCACGAATCCGGTCAGACGGCTGCCGAACTCGTCGCTGACCCTGCCCGGGCTGTGGAAGCGGTTCGGAACATTGGCGATATTGGCCGTCGAAATGACCCTTCCCGAGGGGCTGATAATGGTCCGGTTCATGAACAGGCTGGTGGGCAGGGAGGTCTGGCCTGGCTGTTCGATGATGGTGAACGCTTTGTCGGTCAACTCGTTCCAGCGCCGGAAACTGTACTCCTTTTCGTAAGCCTGCCGGGCGTGAACCGTCGCGATGTTCTGGATCGCCCGATGCATCTGCCATGCGGAAATGCCGAGTGAGAACGCAATCGCCAGACTCCAGGTGAACCCGAAGGTAACCGTCAGGCTGTCGAAGACTTTTCTTGGCCGTTCTGGTTCAAACGTTGTCATGATGCCCGATGACGTTGTTTGCTTTTTTCGTTATGCGGATCATGATCCGGGTTCTCCTGTTGTTGTCTCCGGGGCATGCCATTGCCGGAGACAAGGGCGAGGCAATTGCGGAGGTTCGGCAAAATCGTACGGAGGTCTCCGACAGCCAGAGACGGCGATAGGGGGTGGGTACAAGCCGGAAAAAACAGAGGTTAGCCGGGCGCTGTCTGCGACTCGTATGACAAATGTAAGTAATGTATCAGTAATAGAAAAGGGTCGTTCCGAGAAAACGGAGTGTTTTCCAAAAGTGTTGATGACGGTGTTCAGTTTTCGAAAAACAGTTTTCTCAGATGTCGCCGTGCCGAGGAGAGCAGCTCTTCAACTTCAGGAACCGTGAGGTTTTTCAGCACGGCGATTTCGGCTGGGGTTTTCCGTTCGAGCTCGGTAAGGGAGCAGACCTCCCGCTCCGATTCCGGCAGTTTCGCGATGCACTCGAGCATGCGCTGGCGTTCGCCCTCCATGGGGGGTGAGGGCTTGTCAACCGGTGAGTCCGCCGGGGTCTGGCTGGACGACTGTTGCCTTGAGTAGAGCTCTTCTGCAGTCGCCGGAGCAGGTAGTTCATCGCTGACTTCGCCAAACAGCCTGACAAACTCCATGAAGTCCAGTCCTCTTGCTTCGCAGGGGGTGATCGAGCCGGCAAGAATGTCGAGGGCGAGGCAGTCAAAGCGCTCGCGTATTTCCGGCAGCCTGACGGCGAAGTCGAAACTGTCGTCCATGTCTCGCGCCTCGATGTTATAGGGCACTTTCATGAGCACGTTGATGCCTGCGGCCTTGGCGTATTTTTCAGCCATGCCGCTGCCGTCATCCCGGTTGACGATGAGCCCGAGCAACCGGGATCGGCCGCCGATGGTCCTGAAATAGTTATTTGCCTGGCAGATGTTGTTGGCCGTGAAGATCGACTGGCGGTCGTTGCTCGTGACCAGCAGCACCTCCTCGCTCAGCGAGCGGGCAAGGGGCGTTGCGAAGCCGCCACAGACGACGTCGCCGAGAAAGTCCATCAGGATGATGTCGAGATCCCACGCAAAGATGCCGAGCTTTTCGAGTACGTCGAATCCCGAAATGATGCCGCGGCCTCCGCATCCCCGCCCGACCTGGGGGCCACCGAGCTCGATGCCGTAGATGGGCTGGGGGAATCCGGGAATATCTCTCCGGAAGACGATGTCGCTTACTGAAACCTGTTCGTTCCGTGAGTTTTTCTCAGCAAACACCTCGGTGACGGTCGGCAGCGAGACGCCCCCGAAAAGCGACGTGGTCGAATCGTGTTTCGGATCGCAGCCGAGTTGCAGCACCCGTTTGTTCATGATGGCGAAGGTGGCGCTGAGGTTCGTCGTCGTGAAGCTCTTGCCAATGCCTCCCTTGCCATAGATGGCGATGGTTCTGGATGACATGCGCGTTGCTCAGCTTTTTCCGCTTTCGGTGGAGCACGCAGCGGCGGGGGCGATTTCTGCCTGCCATTCGACGATCATCTTCAGGCAATCCGGGTCGTTGAATGCCTGGTTGTAGGCAGCCATCAGGTCGTTATCGAGCTTGCAGCGGTGCGTGAAGATCTTTTCCGCGTTCAGCTTGCGGTCGGCGATCAGTTGCCTGACCCGCTGCAGGTCTCCCTTTGCCCATTGTCTGGCCGCGATGAACGAAAGCTCCTTGTCGAAAGCCTGTGAATAATCGATGTTCATACGCTGGTAGTAGCCGCCGAAAATGACGGTTCCATGGAAGCGCACGAATCGCAGTCCCGTTTCGATGGCACTCATGATACCCGTGCTGTCGATGAGCACATCGAATTCGTAGCCGGCCAGTGCTGCTGAAACGTCCTGGCGTTCCGGGTTGACCTTGATGTCAGCCGAGGAGATTCGCAGCCGGTTTTCATAGGGCTCGGTGACCGCGACCAGGCTCGCCCCCATGTGCTTCGACAGTTCAGCGGCCAGAATGCCGACTGCGCCCTGGCCAAGCACCAGCACCTTTTTGCCCTTGACGCCGGCGAGGTCGACGATGTGCAGCGCCGTCGCCCCGAGGGGCAGGGCGATGCCGCATTGGGGATTGGCGATGTCGTCGAGGATCGTGATGCTTTCTACCGGGCAGACGATGAATTGCGATGCTCCGCCGAACGCCGCGTTGACATCCTCATAACCGAACGAACCTGCCACATAGGCGAATTTGCCGATGAGGCTCTGATTGACGTGATCACCTGCCTCGACGATCTTTCCGACGGTTTCGTAGCCGGGGATGAAGGGAAAGATGAATGGGGGCGAGGGTATCAGGCCGTTGAGGGCCATCTTTTCGGTTCCGGTGCTGATGGAGGACCACCAGGTTTCAACCAGGACATCCGTCGAAGATACCGGCTTCAGGGTGACCTCCCTGAGCTCGATCTGCCGGACTCCGCTGAAAACGATCGCTTTCGATTTTTTCATGGCCTTGGTGTCTGCGGTTGCTTCAGGCTGACTTGCCGGCATTGAGCTTCCTTTCGTTATGCTTTTCGAGCAGCAGCCTGATCACGAACTGCGCGGCGTTGACGAGGTAGCTCAGGTAGGCGAGCAGGGCGGTCCAGATGAGAATTTTCTGATCAAGTCCCATCCAGAACAGGATGAAGTAGGTGATGTGCACCACCATGGCGATGGCGCTGCCGAAATCCTCCCAGAAGAACTCGGGCGCGAAGGCAAAGGCGCCGAACACCTCGAGTTCAAAAAAACCTCCCGTTACGAAGATCAGCACGAGCATGAAGGTCTTGAGCGTGACGAAGAAGGTGATCCAGCCGAAGTCGGTGACCCCTATTCCCTCGGTGTAGAGCCAGGTAACCGTGACGCCGGCCAGAAAGATCAGAAACTGGATCGGAGCGAGGATCGCCTGCGACTTTGTCCAGACAGAGGCGTTACGCTTCTGGAGCTGTTCCGGTGTATAACGGGGCATGGTAATGCTTGGTCATTGATGGTGAATGCACCCAGTCCGGCAGGATGCGAAAACGTCGTTGAATATAGCAAAATAGGGCGGAAAGATAGTTGAAAGTTGCTCGTTGAAAGTTGACCATGGAAGATGCGGGATCGTTGGTATGGCCTCCCCGGTAAATCAATGGTCATTTGTCCCCGACGTTCCAGTCGTACATGTTGGCCAGCGTGGCGAACATGCTTGGGCGCACCTCGTGCACCCTGCGCCTGAACCCCTCGAGTTCGTCATAATAGTAAAGGAAAGAACGGGGTTGCTCTTCGTGCAGGATCTGCTGGTAGTTTTTCCAGAGCTCCTGTTCCCGATCACGGGGAAGGGGGCCGGTAAGTTCGGAGACGATGGCATCGAGGCGGGCGCTCCTGAACGCCGAGGAGTTGAACGGGTGGCTCTGGAAGTCCGAGCCCCAGATGACGAGCTGGAAAGGGAGGGTTTCGGCAGCAAGGCCGGACAAGGCGGCATCGTAGCGGAACTCGTTCTGATTTTTCAGGAACATAAGGTTTTCGTCAAACCTGAGGCGGCAGTCGATACCGATCTCCCTGAGGTTCTGCTGGATGATGGTCGCCGCATAGTTTCTGCGGGGGTTGCCGACCGGGGCCGCCAGTTCGAAGGAGAACCTCCGGCCGTTTTTCTGCAGAATGCCGTCAGGACCCGGGACCCACCCGGCCTGCTTGAGCAGGGAGATGGCTCGGTCGGGGTCGTAGTCATAGTTGTGTAGGGAGCGGTCAGCTATGGCCGAGTAGGCCGGTGACAGCGTCGTGTTCACGATCGTGGCGTGTCCTGGCCCCATGAACCCGTCGATGATGGCCTGGCGGTCGATGGCGAAGGTCATCGCCTGCCGCACGCTGCGGTCTCCGAACAAGCGGTTCGGCTCGACGGCTTTCCGTTTTCTCCAGCTTTCACCGTCGATATTCAGCCAGACCACGCTGTCGAAGTAGCGGTTCCTGACCGGCAGGATCGAGATGTCGGGGTTGCTGTGCGAGATTTCGTCCGCATCCTTCGGCGTGATGCCTCCGGAGGCGATCATGGCGTCGATCTGCCCGGACTTGAGCATGGCGAGGCGTGTCGTATACTCCGGTACCACCAGGAAGGTGACCATGGCGGTCGCGGCTGGCCGTGGAAGCACCGATGTGGGGCTTGAAACCAGCACGAGCTTCGACTGGCGCTTCCAGCTCTTCACCCTGAAGGGGCCGGCCCCGATGACCGGAAACCGGGCGGCTTTCGGGCGGATCTCGTCAGGGTCGACCGAACGGAACACATGTTCGGCGACCGGCAAGAGGTCGTTGAAGTGATCGAGCACGATAGCAGGAGCCATCGGCCGTCTGAAGCGGAGCACCAGCGTCGAGTCGTCGGGGGTCAGCACCGCCCGCCCGAAATCGGTCCCGCCATCCGGTCCCTGGAGCAGGTCGTTCAGGTAGTCCTGACGGCTGCTGGCGATGGCAGGGTTGCCGTAGAGGCGGTAGGAGAAGCTGAAATCGCGTGAGGTGACCTTTTTACCGTCCTCCCAGATGGCCGAGCTGTTCAGGTGGAAGGTCGCGCTCCTGCCGTCGGCAGAGAACTCCCAGCTGCGGGCAGCGTTGGGCAGGTAAACGATCGTTCCGTTTTTCTCGTCGTGCGACGGCCTGACCAGGGAGGGGTAGATCTGCGCGCAGAGCTCCCTGGAGAGCGAAAGCTGGATCAGGAGGGGGTTGAGGTAATCGAAATCGGCCGTGACGGCGACCACGATATGGTTCGTCCTGAGCTTTTCTGGCGACTGCCGTCCGCAACCGGCCAGAGAACTCAGCAGCAGCAGGGCGAAGACGGTCAGCGTTTTTTTCATGTCGTCGTGGGTTGCCGGTTTCCCGGACTGTCAGGATGCCGGGGCGAACATTCCCGAAAAATTGTGCACAGCGAGCGCGCCGGAAAGCAGGAATCCTTCGCCGTATCGCGCTCCGATCTGCTCCCCGAGGGAGTGGGCACGCGCTTCCAGCCCGGTGAGGAACTCCTTTCTGTTGATCATGGTGGTTGGCTCGCCGGTTCGGTTCTCCTTGTAGAACTGCGAACCGAAAGCCATGACCCCGGTTCTCGAACGTTCGAAGGTCGAGGAGACGTCTACGATGATGTCCGGTTCGAGTTGCCTGAACTGTATGTAGTGGAGCAGGTGGCGTGGCCGGTGAGGATGCTGCGCCTTGCCGTCAAGTGAGGTTTCGATGCGTTGCAGACCCGCGTAGAAGCAGGCGTCCTGAACCAGCCGTGACGCCTTGGTGTGGTCGGGATGGCGCTCTTCGGGGGGGTTGCAGAAGACGGTATCGGGCCGGTATTTCCTGACGATACGGATGATCTTGCGGAGGTTCTCGGGTGTATAATAGAGTTCAGCATCGCCCAGGTCGAGGATCTCCCTGGCAAAGTACCCCATGAGCTCTTTTGCCCGCAACGCCTCTTCCCTCCGGGTTTCCGGCGTACCGAGCGTGCCCATCTCGCCCGAGGTGAGGTCACAGACTGCCACCCGGTGCCCTTCGGCGATGATTTTCAGGAGCGTGGCGCCGCAGGAGAGCTCCACATCGTCGGGATGAGCGCCGAACGCAAGGGCGTAGACGTTGTCGAGAGGGTCCAAATCAGGGGTTTTTTGTATTATTGGGCTTCAGAACATAACCAGGGATGCATACAGATGATAAAGGTAAAAATAGTTCGACTGAATCAAAAGGCTCTCCTGCCTGCTTACGCAACCGCCCATGCCGCCGGTATGGATGTATCGGCCTGCCTCGATGCGCCGCTGACGGTGGAGCCGTTGACGACGGCCCTGGTGCCTGCCGGGTTCTCGATCGAGCTTCCGGACGGTTATGAAGCCCAGTTGCGGCCTCGCAGCGGCCTTGCCCTTCGCCACCTGATCTCACTGCCAAATTCGCCGGCGACGATCGACGCCGATTACCGGGGCGAGGTGAAGGTGATCCTGATCAATTACGGGCGGGAGCCGTTCACGGTCTGTCACGGCGACCGGATAGCCCAGATGGTGGTGTCGAGGGTCGACAGGGTGGAGTTCGAAGAGGTAGGGGCATTATCGGAGACCCTGCGGGGAGCGGGCGGTTTCGGCCACACCGGCATCTAAGCCAGCGTGGCACGGCTCCGGCAATCAGTTCTTGACGGGGGGGGGAGCCGGTTTTGCGTCGGTTTCGCCTTCAAGCACGAGCTTGATTTCAAGTCCGTAGACATCCTTGCCGCCACAATCGGCGATGAAGAGGGAGTTGTACGATCCCTTCGGCAGGGAGGAGATGTCGATCTCCCGGCGGATGCCGCAACCGGGAAGAACCGCGTGCTGGCCGCTGACGAACCTGCCAACTTTCTGGCCCGCGTTGTTGTAAACCTCCAGCCACATCTCCGGCCGCGCCATCCTGTTCCCGCGGTTTTCGATATCCACCGTCAGTATCCTCTGTCCGGATTTGTTCACTACGGTTGCCGAGGTGAACTCAAGCCCGATTTTACCCGTATTGTGCAGTTGGGTGACGATCTGGACACCGTAACGGTTTCCAGGAGTCCGATCCTGCATCTCCTGGATCATGATGATGCTCCAGAAGGTGCCGATGTAATCCGGGTCTCTGGGTGTTCTGATCAGATACCGGATCATCGCTTTCTGCATCGGCGGGATGGTCAGTGTTTTGGGGCTGAAGGTGATCCATCCGGCATTGGTGCGCTCCATGGTGTTGGGGGCCGGGAAAAAGCTCTCTCCGTTGGCCAGGTATTTATAGTCGGACTGGTAGACGCGAACCTGTCTGGCGACCGGGTTCCGGTTTTCAAGCTCGATGAAGGCTTCGTGGGTCTGGCCCGGCTTCAGGGTATAGTCACGGACAAGGTCTCCGATGACGACGATGTTTGCCATGCCATGCCGGGCCGCAAGCATCATGCAGAAAAGCAGGATGATCGTCCTGGCCAGGCGGAATGCACCCGTGGAGTGAGGTATGTCTGAAAAATTGTCGTTCACGGTTTGTTGCTAGCTCGAATTGTCATTTGTCCCCTCAGTTCGTGAAAAAACCTTCCTGTGGTTCCGGGGCAATCCGGGGTTATTCCGAGATGCCGTACCTCTTGAGCTTTCTGTAAAAGGTCGCGCGGCTTATTCCGAGGCTTTCAGCCGCTTTGGATGCGTTGCCATGAGCGTTGGAAAATGCTTTCTGCACCGCGGCTTTCTCCAGCTCGTCCATGGTGAATGTGCTGTCCGGACGAGCGACCGGCTCTTCCTGCACATCCGGGGCACCCTGGTCGACAGGTTTCGACGGTTCCTGTGGGACAGAGGCCTGACGGGAGGTTTGCAGCGAGGAGACCAGTTTTTCGATCACCTGTCCTCTCGAAGTTACGGCTGCTCGCTGGACGGCGTTCTTGAGCTCACGGACGTTACCTGGCCAGTGATAATCGCCGAGGTTCGACAGGGTGTTTTCGCTGATCTGCATGGCGCCAAGGTTGTTGGCGCTGCAGAACTGGTCGAGGAAATAGCTGGCAAGTATCGTGATGTCCTCCTTGCGTTCCCGCAGTGGGGGGATGCCGATCGGAAACTCCTCGAGCCGGTAATAGAGGTCCTCCCGGAACGTATTGTTGTCGATGGCTCTGGCGAAATTCTGGTTGGTGGCTGAGATGACCCGGAAGTCAACCGAACGTTCCGATTTCTCCCCGACCCTCCGGATTTGCCTCTCCTGGAGCACGCGAAGCACCTTTGCCTGGATTTCGGATGTCATGTCCCCGATTTCGTCCAGAAAAATGGTGCCACCGTCAGCCTGTTCGAAAAATCCGACGTGGTCGCTGTTCGCACCGGTGAATGCGCCTTTCTTGTGGCCGAACAGCAGGCTGTCTGCCAGTTCACTGGATATGGCTGCGCAGTTGATCGAGACGAAGGGGCCGGTCTTGCGCCGGCTGCCCTGGTGGATTGCCTGGGCGAAAAGCTCCTTGCCGGTACCGCTCTCTCCGAGCAGCAGGACGTTCAGGTCGGTCTCCATGACCTGCATGGCCTGTTCCATGGCCCGTTTGATCGCACCGCTCTTGCCGATGATATGACGGAACACCTCTTTGGTGCGAAGCTCTTTCTTGAGCTGCTGCACCTCGTTCTGGAGTACGGTCTCCTTGATGGCGTTCCTGAACACGATCCTCAACCGCTCGATGTCGAGGGGCTTGGTCAGGTATTCATAAGCACCCATCTTGATGCACCGGACGGCAAGAGGAATCTCGTTCGATGCCGTTACCATGATGACCGGGATTCTGATATTCCGTTCGGCAAGGTAGCTCATCACATCGAAGCCGTCTTTTTTCGGCATGTTGATGTCAAGCAGCAGGATGTCAACGGGACTCTTGTTGATGAGCTCGATACAGATCTCTCCATCTTCGGCGAACTGGGTGTTGTAACCCATTTTGGAGATAAAATGCCCAAGCAGTTTGCGCGACGAGCTGTCGTCATCGGCAATCAGCACAAGTTTGCTGCTGGCGTTTTTGTCTTGTCCGGCGTGTGTTTCTTCAGGCTTCAAAATGATGAATCTCGATGTTTCAGGGCTTTTCATGTTGCCGGCATGCCGCATGCGGACTGCACGTTCATCGAGCGGACCACAACCCCGTTCCGGCGCGTGGTCCGCTCGGTGAAATCAAACCCGGCTTCGTGAGCTTATTGGGCAGCGGGCCCGGTTGGCGCTTTCGCTGCGGCCGCCGGAGCTTCGACCTTCGCCGGAACTGCACTCTCTTTCTGGCTGTTGAAATGGATCTGCTGAATGTTCTTTTTCTTGTCTTCGCCCGACGGCATGAATGCGGGCGGCATGGCCGATGAGAAGACGTTGCCGATCAGCTGGCTCATGCCGGTGCTGACATTTTCGAAAAGGTTCTTGACCTGGCCGGAGTTGACCGTATCGTTCAGGTTCGATATCAGGCCTTCCCAGAATTTGCCGAGTCCCTGGAACGACTGCTGGACCTGGTCGGATTTCAGGGTTGCCGTGACGCCTTCGATAATCTGCCCGGTTGCGTTGTTGACGTTCTGCAGCATCTCCTTGACGGGTTCGGAGTTGATCGTCGTCGTCACGCCTTCGATGAGCTGTCCGGTTGCCGAGCTCACCGAGCTGATAACGCCCTGCATCGATTCGACCGCCGAGTCGATCAGGATACCGACGTTGCCGATGAGATGTGCCATGTCGCCGTTACCGGCGTTGCTTGCCTGATCTGCCGTTTTCGGCGCGGCCGCAGGCTTGTTGAGTTCTTCAGTTGCCATGATTCGCGGTATTTAAAGGATAATTGTCAGAATTCTTGCGCCCCGCAGGGAGGGTCCCGGTTCGGGAGACTGTATTTTCAAATATAAAAAATAATAATGGGCATCGCTAACAATCGTAACGACCTGTATGATGCGTGCTTGGGGTAAAAATTCGTTGTCAGGAGATCATGTCCCGGTAAAACTGCCGGATGTCTTCCTGGCTGAAGCCCAACGCATACATCAGGTGGATCATTCCGAAGATTCCCTGGAGCCTGAGCATCCCGTTTTCCTGATACTTCCTCGACGAGGTCACGACCTCGTTGTCGAGAATCCGGAACTGCGTGTGACGCTGGATGCGTTCGATGATTTCGATATCCTCCATCACCTGCATCGACTCGTCGAAACCTCCGATACGGGCGAAGAGCTCCCTGGTGATGAACAGTGACTGGTCGCCTCCCCGGCAGACCTGAAAAGGAAACTGCGTGAACCATCCGTACAGCTGCATGATCCAGTGCGGATCATCGAACACCATCCTGAAGCATCCGGCCGAAGCGCCATCGCGCACCGCCTTGAGGATCACGTCGCAGAATCCCTCCGGAGGGATGGTGTCGGCGTGCAGGAAGAAGAGCACGCCTCCCGAGCCCCTTGCCGCTCCGGCGTTCATCTGGCTGGAACGCCCCTTCCCGGATCTGCAGACGACGACGGGGAACCCGCTGGCGATCTGTGCGGTCCGGTCGTCGCCGGAGACGCTGACGACGATTTCGACATCGCTCCGTGGGGCAATGGCGTCGCAGACCCGCTGCAGCGTGTGCGCAATGATGCGCTCTTCGTTCCATGCCGGGATGACGATGGTCAGCTCGGTCGCCACAGTCCGCTCTCCTCGAGGTCTTCAATGGTGTCGATGTCCGAAAGTGCCGGAAGCAGGCTGTATGCTGTTCCGTGTTCCCTGAAGATCGTCAGGGATTCCTGCAATACCTCTGGGGTACTCCACCTCCTCCGGAGAAAGAGGGACGGCATCGGCCGGTTGAGGCCGACGAGGTAAAATCCCCCGTCACGGGCCGGGCCCAGCACCGCCTCGCAATCCGACAGGGTGTCGAAAGCGCGGTTGATGAGCAATGCGGAGAGCTCCGGGCAGTCGGTGCCGATCAGCGCCACATGACGGAACCCGAGCCTGAACCCTTCAAGAAATGCCCGGTGCATTCGTTCGCCAAGGTCGGTGCCCTCCTGCAGGAGCCCCTGCGAGCCGTTGGCGAGGAAAAGGTCGGTTTCCGGAACGAAATCCGAATAGAAGACGATCCTCGTGCAATCGGCTCTCGCGCTTTCGCGTTCGGTGATGCCGCGGAGCGCTTCATAGACCTCCAGGGCATCACGATCGCCGATGGATGCCGCAAGGCGCGTTTTCACCCGGCCGGCCACGGGGTTTTTCGAGAAAACGACCAGCAACCGTTCATCCCGGATCTTCACAGCAGGCTGCCCTGGCAGCTCGAACCTGCCCCGGCAGTGCAGCCGAAGCAGTGCTGGCCGGTGGATATCCTTCGGCCGATCAGCCTTGCCCGGTCGAACTCGCCGATGTGGAGCGGTGCCGAGGGGTTGACCGGCAGGTCGAGCATCTGGTTGAAATCACAGTCGAAGAGCTTGCCGTCCCAGCGTACGGAGATCGTGTCGAGGCACATGACCGCACCTGCGGCCGCCGGGTTGAAGTTCGCCGCAAGCAACTCCATGTATGAGCAGTAACCGCCAGCGTCGATGAGGGACTGGCGAAAGCGGTTGATCGGCATGTTGGTGATCGTGTAGAGTCGCGTGAAACGGATGCCGAACTGTTGGTCGAGCTGCTTGCGGTACTCCTCTTCAAGCTGATGCTGGCATCCTGGAAGGCATGGGCCTGTCGGATTGTAGACGAGGTTCAGTTCCAGCGGGCTGTCAGGGAAGCCGTAACCGAGAGCGTTGAACTTTTTCAGGGCTTCGATCGAACGTTCGAAAACCCCGTCGCCGCGCTGCCGGTTGACGATTTCCCTGGTGTAGCAGGGCAAGGAGGCAACAAGGTTCACGCGGTGTTCCCTGAGAAATTCCGGGATGTCGCGGAACGCGTTGTCAGCGGCGAGCAGCGTGAGGTTGCTTCTGACCAGAATTTCCAGATCCGGACTGGCGCTCCTCGCAGTTTCGACGAACCACCTGAAATCGGGATTCATCTCCGGTGCGCCTCCGGTGATATCGAGCGTCCGGATCGGGTTCGACTTCAGCACCTCGACGCACTGGTTCATGGTTTGACGGCTCATCACCTCGGTGCGTTCCGGATGGGCGTCCACATGGCAGTGGGTGCAGCGCAGGTTGCAGCGGTATCCGGTGTTGACCTGCAGGATTCCGACGCCTGTCGCGTAAAGCGGGCTCACCCCATGGCTGGCGAGGGCGGCCTCGAACGTTGGCGTGAAGCACTCCTCGCGCAGGGAGTGCGGTACTGAACCTGCGCCAGGCAGGCAGGAGCCGGTTTGTGGTGTCATCGATTCAGTGTCGGTTCATGGTTGCTGCCGCAGAAGGGGAGAGGCGCGCGTGTACTTTTTCGGCGACCTGCCTGCCGCTCAGTGCGGCCCCTTCCATCGAGGCGAGATATTTCTGGTCCGTGTAGTCACCGGCAAGGTAGAAGTTGCTGATCGGGCTGACCTGGTCGGGCCGGAACTTGTCCACGTCTGGCACCGCCTTGTACACTGACTGGGGTATCTTGACGAGGGTCGATTTCAGCAGCTTCGCATCCCTCGATTTCGGGAAACGGTCGTGGATATCCTTCATCACCATCGAGATGATCGTCTCGTTCGGAAGATCCATGAGCTGATGGGCGGGTGCGAGCACGAGGCTCATCACGCTGCCGCCGGTGGCCGAGCCGGTTCCCGCCTGAAAGTCTTCGGGACAGGTGATCGAAACGTCGGCGAAGGTGGCGAAGATGGTTCCCTGCGAGAACATCAGGTTGTCCGTATCGGTGATCTTCCGGTCGAACCAGAGCTGGCAGTTGGCTACCGGGCTGCCGACAAATTCGTGCAGGTTCCGGAAATAGTCGTGCCGGAGCCATTCGTTCGGCACCACTTTTCTGACGTTGTGCACCGGCAGGGCAGAAATATACGCATCGGCCTCGATCTTGTGACCGTCACGGAGCACGGCGCACCTGACGGTCTCGTCTTCGTTCAGCTCGAAACGGCTGAGCGGAGCGTCGATGAAGATCCGTCCACCCTTCTTCTGGATATAGTGGCGCATCGGTTCAATCATCGACTCCCCGGGGTTTTTTCGGAAGAATCCGAATTTGGTGGCTTCGTAGTTGGTGCCGAAGTACTTGAAGATCGTGATCATCGGCCTGGCGCTGATCACGTTCGGTTCGATGAAATTCATGGCCAGGGCGATGGCCTTCCAGAGCTTCTCGAGGGAGTGTTCCGAAGCGCCGTGCAGGCGATGCCATTCGGAATAGGTCATGTGGTCCTGGCTCCTGAAGTACTCCTCGTCGCCGGCCAGGGCAGGGAAGAGGCCCTTGATCAGCGAGATCTTGTCCCACATGGTCAGGAAGTCGGCCTGGAGGCCTCCGACCACCTCCGCCCAGGGGCTCGGGAGGTTGGCTTTCCTGAAGAAGGATTGTCGACCGTCCGGTTCCGCGTAGATCAGGGCGTGCTCTTTCCACTGGAAGTTGTCTGCCGCCCCGATTCTCGAGAGGTACTCCTGAAGCTGGGCATAACCGCCGAAGACGATATGCAGGCCGGACTCGACGGAATCACCGTCACTGTCCTTCCAGACCGAGACCTTGCCGCCCAGTACCTTGCGTTTCTCATAAATTTCGACCGTATGGCCGCGGTCAAGCAGCTCTATGGCTGCGCTGAGGCCGGCGACTCCAGCCCCGAATAGTGCTACTTTCAACGTTCTTGGTATTGTTCGTTATGGGTGAAGATCGTTTGACGACTACAATGGAAAATCTTCGGCGTTCACTGCTGGTGCCGAAGGGAACAAGCGGAGGAAACAGCTCCGGCAACGGATCCGATGCCTCCATTCCACAAGGAGTGGCATTCACCGGAAGCAGCCGTTCATGCTGGCAGCGATCACTCCGTGATCTTTTTGAGCATCTGCTCGATCTCGGTTATGAACCGGAGCCCCAGGTTTAACGACTCCTTGACGACAAACCGGAGGTCCTGGGCGACCGGGCGTTGCGGAAGCGCCGGATCCGGTTCGTTCCGTCGGCTTTCTGACGGTTCGCCGTCCTGTTCAATCGAAAATTTCTGACAATACTCCTTCATGACAACTCGAATTTACTCAGGGATTCCGGTGAGGGGTACCGGCTCGACGCGCAGGCAGGCGCAAGAAACCAGTTGAGAGACACACATTATTAAGTTACATTCTTGATTGCAAATAGCAACGACCTTTCAACGAATTCATTCGTACCCGCACAAGAGGCCCTAATTTTTTTAGGAAAAATATCTCCCGGATCCTCTTTTATTAAGAAATAAGCTTGTTTATTTCTTAGATTTCATTAATTTCTTACAAAATTGAAGATTCTGTTATGTCAGGACACCTCGATCTCATCGACCTCAAAATCATCGAGTCTCTCGGTGGCAACGGCAGAATCCGCCTGAGTGAGCTTGCGGAAGTAGTCGGGCTGTCGATTCCCTCGGTGAGCGAGCGGCTGGACAAGCTGCAGAAAAACGGCATCATCAAGGGGTTCACCATGGAGGTCGACGAGCGTCAGCTCGGGTTCGACATCCAGGCGTTCGTCCGTGTGCGTGTCGACTCCTCGAGGCATTACAAATCCTTCATGGAGCATGTGATGAAGGAGGAGGAGATCATGGAGTGCCACTCGGTGACCGGAGAGGGTTCCCATATCCTGAAGGTCATGACGCATAACACCGCTTCGCTTGAGCGTTTCCTGTCGCGAATCCAGAGCTGGCCGGGAGTGCTCGGCACCAACACCAGCTTTGTGCTGTCGCAGTTGAAGAAAAACAACCGGATCAGTGCCGAGATCGTTCGCAACAATTTGCAGGACCGCCAGGTGCTGCTCACATTCGACGAGAAGAAATCGAGGAAATAGCTTTTCAGAACCATATTTCACTTTACATACTTACATAACAAGTAAAAGGAGGATCTCTTGAGTAACGAGAGAAAAGTAGCGGTCGCATCCTACTACGGTGCGTTGACATTCGGTACCGAAGCCATGCGCGAAAGGCTTCCCAAAGAGGTGTTCAAGGCCCTGCAGGATACGATCAAGTCTGGCAAGAAACTGCCGCAGGACATCGCCAACGTGGTTGCCCACGGTATGAAGGAGTGGGCCATCGAGAACGGCGCAACCCATTACACCCATTGGTTCCAGCCGATGACCGGCTCGACCGCCGAGAAGCACGACGCGTTTCTGACCCTCGAGCGTGACGGCACCGTTATCGAGCGTTTTTCAGGCGAGCAGCTTATCCAGGGCGAGCCCGATGCTTCCAGCTTCCCCTCCGGCGGCATGCGCTCGACGTTCGAAGCCCGCGGTTACACCGCATGGGATCCGACCAGCCCGGCGTTCCTCATGAAGGGCGGCAAGGGCTTCACCCTTTGCATTCCGACGGTCTTCATCTCCTATCACGGGGAGGCACTTGATGAGAAGACCCCGCTGCTTCGCTCCATGGACGCCGTCAGCAAGGCCGCCATCAAGCTGCTCGATGTGCTTGGTATCAAGGGTGTGCAGCGTGTCATTACCAACGCAGGCCCGGAACAGGAGTACTTCCTGATCGACAAGAAGTTCTATTCGCAGCGTCCTGACCTGGTCATGACCGGCCGCACCCTGCTTGGCGCCTTGCCGCCGAAGGGCCAGCAGCTCGAGGACCACTACTTCGGTTCCATCCCTGATCGCGTGCTCGAATTCATGCAGGAGGTTGAAGAGGAGCTCTTCCTGCTCGGCATCCCGGCAAAGACCCGTCACAACGAGGTCGCCCCGCACCAGTTCGAACTCGCACCGATCTTTGAACAGGCCAATATCGCCTCCGACCACAACCTGCTCGTCATGGAGGTGATGCGCAAGGTCGCCGACAAGAAAGGGTTTGCCCTGCTGCTCTTCGAAAAGCCCTTCGCCGGTATCAACGGCTCTGGTAAGCACAACAACTGGTCGATCGGCATCGATGGCGGCATGAACCTCCTCGATCCAGGTGACACTCCCGAGTCGAACATCAGCTTCCTGGTCTTCCTCGTGGCTGTGCTGAAGGGCGTGTACAAGCGTGCCGCCGTGCTTCGTGCATCGGTCGCCAGCATCGGCAACGACCATCGTCTTGGTGCCAACGAGGCTCCTCCCGCGGTTGTCACGGTATTCCTCGGCGACCTTCTCGAAAGGGTGCTCGACTCCATCGAGAGCGGTAAGGTTGATCTCAAGACCGAGAAGCAGATCCTCGATCTGGGCCTCAGCCATGTGCCCGTGCTCAACAAGGACTACACCGACAGAAACCGTACCTCGCCGTTCGCCTTCACCGGCAACAAGTTCGAGTTCCGCGCCGTCGGTTCAAGCCAGCCGATTTCGGTTCCGAATACCGTACTCAATACGCTCATGGCGGAAGCCATTGACGACATGAACACGGCGATCACTGCCAAGATCAACAGTGGCCTTTCCAAGGACGATGCCATCCTGACCGCTGTCCGCGAGGGCATCACCGCCACCAAGGCCATCCGTTACCAGGGTGACAACTACAGCGACGATCTTCAGCGCGCCGCTGCAGAGCGTGGTCTACCGAACATGAAGAACACGCCCGAGTCCGTCCGTGCATGGATCGAAAAGGACACCGTCGACATGTTCGTCAAATATGGCGTGCTCTCATCCGAGGAGATCGACTCCCGCTACAACATCCGCATCGAGCGTTACGTCAAGGGCATCGACATCGAGGCGCGCACGTTGCTGCTCATGGTCAAGACCATGGTTATTCCTGACGTTTCGGAGTACCAGGGCGACGTCGGCAGCTCGTTCAATAACCTGGTCGCGGCAGCAGAAATGATCGGTCTGTCTGATGAAGCACTGAAGACCCAGGCCGCGAACCTGAAGTCGCTCGCCGAGGATCTCTCGAAGCTCATGGAACTTACCGGCATCCTCGAAGAGACCATCGAGGAGATGGAAGAGGAGGAGAGCGAGCTCGCCAAGGCGGACTTCTGTTCGGCGAGGATCCTTCCCTGCATGAACGCCATCCGTGAAGTCGCCGACAAGCTCGAGCTTCAGGTCGACCGCAGCCGCTGGCAGCTTCCGACCTACTCTGAAATGCTGTTCGAGCACTGAGTATCCTGAGTTCCGGGTACGGAAAACCATGAAAAAAGCCTGCGTCTGCAGGCTTTTTTCATGAGCAGCGCTGGGGTCAGGCCTCGCATTTTTTGCGTTTTGCCAAAACGCAAAAAATGCGAGGCCTGACCCCAGGGTTACTCCCCGATGATTTTCACCAGCACGCGCTTGCGGCGGCGGCCGTCGAACTCTCCGTAAAACAGCTGTTCCCACGGACCGAGATGGAGAGCTCCGTCCGTTACGGCCACCACGACCTCGCGACCCATGACCTGTCGCTTGTGGTGGGCGTCGCCGTTGTCTTCGCCGGTGCGGTTGTGCCGGTATCGGGACGGATCATGCGGCGCGAGCTTCTCGAGCCACTCCTTGTAGTCGGCGTGCAGGCCGGGTTCGTCGTCGTTGATGAAGACCGATGCCGTGATGTGCATGGCGTTGACCAGGCAGAGCCCCTCCCGGATGCCGCTCTCCTTGAGCACCTGCACGACCTCTGGGGTGATGTTGACGAAATCCATTCTTGCCGGGACCTGCATCCAGAGTTCCTTGTGGTATGATTTCATGGGTTGTCGCCGTTGTGATTATTCTGTTTCGAAGAGAGTCCGAAAAGCTGTATTTTTGGATCTTTCAAGATAACCAGAAACACCCCAGGGTCGCATCCATGTCCGAACTCTTCCAGTATCCGATGCCGTTTCCCGGCTGGTGGCTCGATTACTACTACTACGTCACCTGGTCGCTCTCCATGCTTTTTCTGGCCGCCGGATGGGCGGTGTTCTACCGGTATGGAAAATTTTCTTACGGTGTGGATTTCGGTTGTCTCTGGAAAACAACCCTCCTGGTGGCGATGACCACCGTCGCCCTGGGCGTGCCACAGTACTACAACACCAGGTTCAGTGCGGAACATGGCAACGACGGTGACTCCGTCCGCCTCGCTCAGGACCGCGTCGAATACCGTTTCCGGAACGGGGTCAGGAAGCAGTTCCTGTACAAGGATATCGTCTCGATCTACCAGGAGCCGGTGACCTACAACCCTCCAGCCAAGGTCTTCATCGTGGCCCACAATGCGGGGTTGCGCGACTCGCTCTTCGTCACCGAAGGCGTGAGCGGGTTGCCTCGGTCGGGTCGGCTCCTCGAAGAACTTGGCGCCAGGACCGGACTTGCCGTCAAACGGCCCTGACCATTCCGGCGACTATTTCCATGGAGCGGCAACATTCCCGGGCGACCGGCGACATCTCCCGGCTGGTCGTGGTGATCGGAAACACGTCCACGACCATGGTCATTTTTCCCTACGGGCGGGAGCCCCTGACCGAACGGTTGCCGAGCAGCGTCTTCGCCGATCCCGTTGTGATGGGTGATACGCTCGTATCCCTTGCGCTCCGTTTCGGACCCTTCCTCGATGCGGCTGTCTGCAGTGTCGTTCCTGACATCGCTGCCCACTGCGCCGAGCAACTCAACTCGAAATGCTCCGTGCCGGCCGTGATGATCGGTTCGGAGATGTTGCTGCCATTCACGCTCCGTTATGAGAACCGCAGTGCGTTCGGCGCCGATCGTATCGCGCTCTGCGCATGGAGCTGTCAGCAGTTTGCGCAGCAGGCGCACATCGCCGTCGATATCGGGACGGCGATCACCTTCGACGTGCTCGATTCCCGGGGGCAGTATGTCGGCGGCCTGATCATGCCCGGAATCGACATGATGTCCGGCGCGCTGCATTCGAGGACCGCACAGCTTCCGCTGGTCAGCATCGACAGGAGCACCAGCCTGCTTGGCCGGTCTACGGGGGAGTGCATCAGGAGCGGCATATTCTGGGGTGTGGTCAAGCAGATCGAAGGCCTGATCAGGGAGATTTCACGCTACCTCGCCGAGGAGTTCGGCGAGCCGTCGGTCGGGGTGATCGTCACCGGAGGCAACAGTCGGCTCATCGCTGCTGAAATCGGATGCATCGATGTGGTCGACGAACTGGCCGTTGCCCGGGGGAGCCTGCTCCTGCTCGATCTCAATCCCCCGGGAGCGCCGGACTCCCGATCGGGGTCATGAGCCATGCCCTCTGAAGTCCTCCTGAATGTGGGAGGTTGAAACCCGGGGCAATTGAATTTTAGATGCTTGAATGTCCGCAGGGTTGAACCCTTGCGGAGCAGGTGATCGCAGGATGAGATTATTTTCTGCTCCTGAACCACTCCTTGGCGTCTTCGATCGCACCGAGCACCTCATGTTTTTCCACATCCTCCCCATGCAGGAATCCGTGGCCGATCCTGTCGATGAGCACGAAGCGCAGCTTGCGGTCGATCTTTTTCTTGTCGGAGAACATGCTGTCGAACATCTCCCGGCTGTCGCGGGCGAGGAGTTGCCTTTCGACCAGACCTTTCGGAAACCGGAAGCGCCCGATCAGCCCGAGCCCTTCGACAAGCTCGGCTTCTGCCAGGAATCCGAGGCGTCGGGAAAGGATGAGCGCGCAGGCCATTCCCATCGTCACGGCTTCGCCATGCCGGAGGTTGCGATAACCCGCGAGCTTTTCGAGTCCGTGGGCGAAGGTATGGCCGAAGTTGAGGGTGGCTCTCAGGCCGCTCTGTTCACGGAAATCCTTTTCGACCACCTCGGCTTTGATGAAGGCGCTCCGGCTGACCGCTTCGGTAAGCCAGGGCTCCTCGAGGCGCACGATCTCGTCGAAGTGGCCGTTCAGGAGATCGAAGAAGCTCCGGTCGGCAATGAATCCGTACTTGACGACTTCGGACATGCCTCCGAAGATCTCCCTCGACGGGAGCGACTTCAGGAAGGCCGGATCGATCAGCACCAGCTCGGGAAGGTGGAAAAATCCGATCAGGTTCTTGCCGAGCGGGTGGTTTACGGCCACCTTGCCGCCGATCGAGCTGTCGGTCATGGCAAGCAGCGTCGTCGGAAGCTGCACGACCGGTATGCCCCGGTAATAACTGGCCGCGATGAAGCCGCCGAGGTCCCCGACGACTCCCCCCCCAACACAGAGGAGGTTCCAGCTGCGGTCAACGTCGCGTTCGATCATCCTGCCGAAAAGCTTCCAGGCCGAAGAGAAGCTTTTGGAGGTTTCGCGGGCGGGCACGACCAGTTCGCAGGTACTGAATCCCTGCCGGTGCAGCGAGTCGACAATCGCCTCTCCATACAACTCGCGGGTGTGTTCGTCAAACAGGAGCACGCATTTCTTCCCGAGGCCGCGAGCCGCATAGAGCTCGCCGATCGAATCGACGACGGGCGTTTTGACGACGATATGGCTTGCGGGGGTCGGCATGGTCACTTCTCCTTTTTGTTGTTCCTTGCGGCTTTGCGAATGTGCCGTTCGATTTTTCTGGTCAGCTCCTCTACGGTAGAACCGATTTTCTTCGAATCGGTCACGACGACAAGCTCAGCCTTCTGGTATCTGGATTCCCGTTTTGCAAGCAACGCGGAGATGCGCGCCTGGATCTCCTCCCGCTGCAGGCGTGTGCCGTCATCCCCCTTGAGCAGTGGACGGTCGGTTTTGTGCTGCAGGCGCAGGGTCAGGATTTCCGGGCTGGATTTCAGGTAGACCAGCGTGCCGCTCTGTCTGATCAGGCTGAAGCAACGGTCATTTTCAAGCACGCCTCCACCCAGAGAGATTACGAGGTCGCGCCGGGTGGCGATGGTCTCGAGCGTTTTCAGCTCGAAATCGCGGAACGCACGCTCGCCATCCTCGGAAAAAATCCTGTTGATGCTTTTGCCGGCCGTCGCTTCGATCGACTTGTCGAGATCGATGAACTCGTAGCCCAGGGAGTTGGCAAGCAGCGGTCCGATGGTCGATTTGCCCGAGCCACTGAAGCCGGTGAGGAATATGAGCGAATGCTGCTTCATCGTGGTGTGCTGCGGTTCGCTGTCGGGCGAGGCCCGTCCCCTGTTTTCGGAAAGGAAGGCGGCATGTGTCGTCTGCTTTTCGGTTTGCGGCCAATATACGAAAAAAGAGGCGATAACCGGCGCCAGGCGTTTGTTTCTGCGTCCGAAAGATGATAGTTTTGCGGCAGCTCCTGTTCACGTCAATCATGCAGCGTTCATGAAAACCCTCTACATCATCAAGGCCGGAAGCACCTTTGCCAGCGAGGTCCAACGGTTGGGCGATTTCGACGAGTGGGTGCGGCGCGGCCTCGGCAGCCTCCCGTTGCGGCTGGCGGTGGTTGACGCGGAGCACGGAGAACCACTGCCGTTACCGCGATCATGCGCGGGAGCCGTTGTCACCGGCTCACACGCCATGGTTACCGACGACCTTTCATGGAGTCTCGCGATCGAGCGCTGGATAGGGGAGATCGTCGAGGCCCGTGTGCCATTTCTGGGAATCTGCTACGGGCACCAGCTGCTCGGACGGGCGGCCGGCGGTGAAGTGGGGTACCATCCGCACGGCAGGGAGGTGGGGACCGTCGAGGTCGAGCTGACGGTGAACGCCGGCGGAGATCCCCTTTTCGAGTGTGTTCCGGGGCGATTCCTGGCCCATGCGACCCATGCCCAGAGCGTCCTGAGGCTTCCCCCTTCTGCCGTCCGCCTCGCCGGAAACGCGTTTGAGCCGAATCACGCGTTCAGGGTCGGTGACGCCGCCTGGGGCGTACAGTTCCATCCCGAGTATTCCCGCGAGATCATGGATGCCTACCTCCAGGAGGAGATTGCCGAGCTTGAATCGGCCGGCATCGATCCTGGCTCCCTGCACGGGGCGGTCACGGAGGCTCCGCACGCCGGGCTCGTGCTTACAAATTTTGCCACGATTGCATGCCGTTCGATCTGAGCCTCTGGGCGAGACTGGTCAGCCGGCGCTTTGACTTGCAGTTCTGCACGGCCATGGCGAGCGCTTTCGGTTCAGCCACGATCACCACCAGTTTCCGGCCCCTCGTCACTGCCGTGTAGACAAGGTTGCGTTCGAGCAGCGTGTAGTGCTGCATGGCCAACGGGATCACCACCGCCGGATATTCCGAGCCCTGGCTCTTGTGGATGCTGGTCGCATAGGCGAGCGAGATCTCGTCGAGTTCCCCGAATGCATACTCCACCCGGTGGCGGTCGTAGATCACCGTGAGCACCCCCTCCTCCGCACTGACGCTCTCGACCAGTCCGATGTCTCCGTTGAAGATCTCCTTGTCGTAATTGTTCACCATCTGGATCACCTTGTCGCCAGGCGCGAAGGTGCTGCCGAAACGGCTGACCTTTGGTTCGGCGCTGCCGTTCAGCGCGCCCTGCAGTTCGTCGTTCAGGGACCTGACGCCGATGCCACCGCGGTTCATGGGGGTAAGCACCTGGACATCCCGCACCGGATCGAGGCCGAACCGCTTCGGGATCCGCTCCGTTACGAGCTGCATGAGCTTGGAGCGGAGATCGTCAGCCGATACGGCGGGCACGAGATAGAAGTCGCCAAGCGCCTCCCCCTCGGCAGACAAGGGCAGCATGCCCTGGTTGATCCGGTGGGCATTGACGATAATCATCGATTCGGCGGCCTGCCGGAAGATCTCGGTCAGCCGGACAGTCGGCACGGCTTCCGAGGAGATCAGGTCGGAGAGCACCGCTCCCGGACCGACCGACGGAAGCTGGTCCACATCGCCCACAAACACGATGGCCGCCCGGTCGGGCACCGCGGCCACGAGCTTCTGCATCAGCACTACATCCACCATCGAACTTTCGTCGACCACGACGAACGACACCTCGAGTGGGTTGGCACGGCAGCGCCTGAAATCAAAGGCTTTCGGATCGAACTCGAGCAGGCGATGGATGGTTTTCGCCTCCATGCCGGTCGATTCGGCCAGGCGCTTGGCCGCCCTGCCAGTGGGAGCGCAGAGTGCAACGGAGACCTTCTCCCGGCGAAGCACCGCCAGGATCGCCCTGAGCAGGGTGGTCTTGCCGACGCCCGGACCGCCGGTGATGATGGAGACTTTGCTCGAGAGCACCAGCGTGACGGCGCTCCGCTGCGAAGGGGAGAGTTCGAGGCCGGTCTCGCGTTCGATCCATGGCAGGATGTCGTGCGGGTCCATTGGCTTCCACGGCAGGATGCCCTGCAGGAGCCTCCTGAGGCCCAGGGCGACGCTGTTCTCGGCCTGATGGAGTTGGGAAAGGAAGACGCACTGCTCATTCTCTATGGTTTCGAAGACGACATTGCCCCGGTTTTTTTCAGTCTCCAGGGCATCGACCGCTATCGGACGGTCGATGCCGAGCAGGCTGGATGCCTCGGTGAGCAGTGTCTCTTCGGGTACGGCGCAGTGGCCTTCGAGCGACAGGTTCCGGAGCACGTGCCGGATGCCGGCCTCCGCCCTGATGATCGAGTTCTTTTCGATGCCGAGGGTTTCAGCGATGGTGTCGGCGGTCTGGAACCCGATACTGTCGATGTCAAGGGAGAGCCGGTAGGGGTTTTCGCTGACCCTGGCGATGGCCTCGTCGCCGTAGAGCCGGTAGATCCTCCAGGCTCGAGCCATGCCGACGCCGTGGGACTGGAGGAAGAGCATGATGTCACGCACCGCTTTCTGCTCGCTCCAGGATGCCGTGATCATCGCCACCCGCTTTTCACCGATGCCCGGAATCTTGTGCAGAAGCTCCGGCTGGTGTTCGATGACCTCGAAGACCGAATCGCCGAACGCCTTGACGAGCTTTTTCGCATAATAGGGGCCGAGTCCCTTGACGAGCCCCGAACCCAGGTAACGTTCGATGCCCTCGAGGGTTGCAGGGGCGACGGGAGTGATCAGGCTCGCCTTGAACTGCATGCCATGGGTGCGGTCGTTCTGCCATGAGCCGACGCACTCCATGAACTCTCCCGGAGCGGGAGAGGGCGCCGTACCGACAACCGTAACCAGCTCGCGCTTTCCCTGGACCTTCAGACGGAGCACCGAAAAACCGCTCTCTCCGCTGTGGAAGGTCACCCGTTCCACGGAGCCGGCTATCCGCTCCATATGGGGTTCATCACGGTGTTCGATCATGTCGACTTGATGTTGCCGTTCGCGGTCCGGGTTACCGGAGATGGCTTCGGAAAGCGGTGGAGAGCCGGAGATCTCAAGGAGCAGCCTATTTCGAGCCCTTGGGGCCGGTGTTTCCGAGCTCCCTGAGCAGGCGGTCGCATACGGTGTCGACAAGACGCCTTGAACTGACCGACTGCTCTGCCGAAGTTCTGTTGGAGTTGATGTTCGACAGGCGTACGATCTCCTCGTTGACCTGCATGAACTGGTTGAAGTCCGTCGACGCCCCTTTGATGAATGGAAGGCTTTTTCTTCCGGTCATCGATTCAAGCGACCTGAGCGCGGCGACCGCCTTTTGCGATTCGTTTTTCATCAGGGATACGATGGCTGCCTTTTCAGCTGCGCCAGGAGCGTTGATGTGGCGGAGCTGGAGCAGGGCAATGTTCAGTGCGGCCGTCTCGGCAGCGCCGGCGATCCGCTCCATGGCGTTCTTGCGCGTGACGGGTACGATTTTTTCTGTGAGCTTCGAGAGGTCGCTGTGGTACTTCTGCAGCAACTCCGAGCAGATCGTCTCCGAAAGTTCGATCGCCTTGCGGTTCGTGTTCTGCGCAGCCAGCTCGAGCAGGGTGGCATCGGTCTTGCGAAGGGTGTCCCATGAGGTGTCGAACTTTTTCAGGATCGTGCGCTCGTTTTCGGAACCTTCGCGTTCGAGCAGCCGGCCAAGTGCGCGGCGATCGCGCTCCACCGCATCCGAAGCCTCCCTGGACTGGTCGGCGAAGTTCCGGGCATCCTCGTCGGTGAGCGACAGCACCGCGGATTTTTCCCGTTCGGAGGCTCGGGCAAGGTTGATTCGCATCTCTGAAACGAGCGCCTGCTTGCGCCCCGAGTTTCCCCTGGAGCTGTAGGGCCAGGAGCCGGAAAAGAAGGTGGTGGCGAAAAAGACGGCCACGGCGGTCAGGATGAGGCTCGCGGTCCAGATAAAAGCGCTTCTCCGACTACCGGCGTTTGACTGCCCCTGTTCCATCTCCGCAACTCCCGATAAGATTTGATTTCTTTTCAATTCGTGAATATACAAAATGAGTTCTCTGCCGCACCACCAATTTGATCGTTCGATATGACGTCTTCCGTCATCCCCGGTCGTTGGCGGCCGGGATGATCGAGCCGTGCAGTTCGTAGGCTGTGGAGTCAGTGATCCCGGCCATGTGGAAGCTTCCGGTTTCAATGCTTCCGGTCCCGGTGTCGAGGATGACCTCGTTGTCCACTTCGGGGGCATCGTACTCGGTGCGTCCGTATGCCGTTCCACCGTCGACCTCGTCGATGATCACCCGGAGCGTTGTGCCTTCGAACACCCGGTTCTTCTCGGCGGAGATCTCCTCCTGGAGCTTCATCAGCTCCCCGACGCGCATCTCCTTCTCCTCGTCGCTCACCGTGTCTTCGAGCGAGAACGACGGCGCATGCTCCTCGTGCCGGTAGGGGAAGCAGCCGAGCCGGTCGAAGCGGGTGCTTCGCACGAACTCGAGCAGCTCATCGAATTCGGTGCGCGTTTCGCCCGGGTAGCCGGCGATCATGGTGGTGCGGAGCCTGATGTCGGGGTTCCGGTGGCGGATGTCGTCGATGAGGCGTACGGTCTCTTCCCGGCCGACGCCGCGGTGCATGGAGTTCAGGATGCGGCCATTGATGTGCTGCAGCGGCATGTCGAGGTAGTTGCAGACATTGTCACGCCGGCGCATGGTGTCGACCACTTCCAGCGGGAAGTTGAGCGGATAGGCGTAGAGCAGCCTGATCCAGTCGAACGCCATGTCGGAGAGGCGGAGTACCAGTTCGTTGAGGGCCGTCCTGCCGTAGAGGTCGTAGCCGTAGAGGCTGATGTCCTGGGCGATCAGGTTCAGCTCCCTGACCCCTTTGCGCTGCAGTTCCGCAGCCTCCCGCAGCAGCTGCTCGACCGGCTGGCTCGCGTAGGGCCCCCTGATTTTCGGGATCGAGCAGAATGAGCAGCGACGGTTGCATCCCTCGGAGATCTTGAGCCATGCGTGGTGCGCCGGGGTGAGCAGGAGCCTCGTGTCGGCGATCTCTTCCCGGTATTTCGCCCCGATGGCCTCCAGCAGCACCGGCAGCTCGCGGGTGCCAAAAAAGCCGTCGATCTCCGGCAGCTCCTCGGCAAGCTCACGCCGGTAGAGTTCGACAAGGCAGCCCATGACGTACACCTCCCGCACGAGTCCCTGCTGCTTTTTGTCGATGGCCGCCAGGGTCTCCGCGATCGACTCCTCCTTGGCGTCCTCGATGAATCCGCAGGTGTTGATGAGGATGATCTCCGCCTTGTCGGCATCGTCGGTCAGCGTGATTCCGCTGGCGGTAGCCTGGGCCAGGATGCGTTCGCTGTCGACGGTGTTCTTCGAGCAGCCGAGGCTGAGCATGAAGAGCACCGGACCTGGTGAGGTGCGGTTATGGCTGGTCATTGCGGTTGAACTCCGTGAGGAAGGCCTCCTTCCACTCAAGGAAGCTTCCTTCCAGGATGTGCTTGCGCGCGGTGGAGGTGAGCCAGAGGTAGAACGATATGTTGTGGAGCGTACAAAGCTTGAGGCCGAGGATCTCCCCGACGTTCAGCAGGTGTCGGATGTAGGCCCGGGAGTAGTTGCGGCAGACGTGGTTGTCGAACCCGTCGTCGATGGGACGGAAGTCTTCGGCGTACTTCGCCGAGCGCAGGTTGATCTTGCCGGAACGGGTGTAGACCCGTCCGTTTCTCCCTTCGCGAGTCGGAATCACGCAGTCGAACATGTCGACGCCCCGCTCGATGGCGTTGAGGATGTTGGACGGAGTGCCGACCCCCATCAGGTAGCGCGGCTTCGATTCGGGAAGCAGGGTGTTCGAAAGTTCGAGCATGCGGTACATCTCTTCGGCAGGCTCTCCGACGGCCATGCCACCGACGGCGTAACCGTCGAAATCGAGGTCGACAAGTTCACGGCTCGATTGAGCTCTCAGGTCCTCGTAGGTGCCTCCCTGGGTGATACCGAACTGGAACTGCCGGTAGCCGTAGTGCGGCGAGGTTTCAAGGAAGCGCCTCCTGGCCCGTTCGGCCCAGCGGATGGTCAGCTCGCCGGACTTTCGGACATACTCCTTTTCAGCCGGCCACGGAGGACATTCGTCAAGCGGCATCATGATGTCGCTGCCGATGATCCGCTGGGTGTCGACCACGTTTTCCGGGGTGAAGTTGAGGCGGGAGCCGTCGAGATGCGATTTGAAGGTCACCCCCTCCTCGCTGATCTTCCGGAGCTCGGAGAGCGAGTAGACCTGGTAGCCGCCGCTGTCGGTCAGGAGTGGACGGTCCCAGTTCATGAAGCGGTGGATGCCACCCGCTTTGGCAAGGATGCTGTTGCCGGGCTTCAGGAAGAGATGGTAAGTGTTTGCCAGGATGATCCTGACGTCGAGTTCCTTCAGTTCCACGGGTTCGACCGACTTGACACTGGCCCTGGTGCCTACCGGCATGAAGATCGGAGTCGGGATGTCGCCATGATCGGTAGAGAGCATGCCGCAACGAGCTGCGGAGCGATGGTCGTTCGAGATGACGGAAAATTTCATGGCGTGCCGGAGAGTGACTGCTGCAATTGTTTACCTGAGAAGGTAGGGAACGGAGGCCAGAAAAAAAAACGGGCTGTTCGGCACGGAGCGCAGCGCTTTCAGGTCGCAGGAAGAGAGGTGGGGTGGCCGGACCTGAATTGTTCGAAACTCTTGCTTGATGATAGTATTATATTAAATTTCTATACACATACGTTCTTTGAGTTCTCCCCAATAAGTTGTTTTTATTCCCATGCCCCCCATGCAGGAAAAAGACAGGTTTGTTTGCCCACGTGAATCATCCGGCGCAGAGGTTCATCTGGACCCGGAGGCGTGCCGTGTTTGCAGGAACTTCATTGAAAGCTTTCCTGGAACGGTCTACATGCTTCATGCCGACGGGCGTTTTGCGCACTGGAACTCCTGCCTCAGGGACCGCATTGTCGGAAAGTCCGAGGCAGAGATGTCGTCGATCGATGCCCGAACGATCGTTCATCCCGACGATCTCGCCCTGGTGACCAGAAAGATGAAGCACGTTCTCGACAAGGATGTCGAAGCGAGCGTTGAGATCCGGCTTCTACTCAAGGGCGGGCCCGAGTACCGTTGGTTCCTCATTACCGTGAGCAAGGTCATGAACGACGGCATGCCCTGCCTGTCGGGTATCGGTATCGATATTTCCGGCCGCAAGCGGGCAGAGGAGGCATTGTGGCTGAGTGAACAGCGCTTCCGTTCTATCACCGAACAGATCGATGCCCCTGTATTCATTACCGACATCAACGGAAACGTGGTGTTCATGTCGAGGGCCATCGAGAACTTGTCCGGCCATTCGTACGGCGATTTCCCGGGGCGCCCATTCGTCCGCTTCCTGGACAACGTGGAGTCGAGCCAGGTCAGGGCCATGTTCGACGAGGTCCTTGCCGATCCCGGAACCTCATGTTCCCGGGAGTTCACGATCTCCAGGAAGGACGGTGAAGTCCGTCATATCGAAATACGGCTCCACGCCTATCGGGACGACCGGATAGAGGGCTTCATCGGGTTGATCTACGACCTGACGAAGCGCAAGCGTTTCGAAACCCTGACGACCTTCCGGCTGAATCTTCTCGAGATGTCCTGCACTGCATCTGCCGAAGAGCTCATCCGGTCGGCACTTGACGAGGCGGAGCGCGCCACCGGCAGTACGTTCGGTTTTTTCCAGGTGCTCGACCCCTCCCTCCACGAACTCCCGACACGCATATGGTCCGGCCGAATCCGGCGTGACATGGCTGACATGGAACAGGAGGGCGTACACCATCCGATGGATGTCGTGGCCTTCTGGGAGGAGGCTGTCCTGAAAAAAACGTTCGTGATCCACAACAGTCGCGATACCTCGCATCCGGACGGATTGCCCTCCGGGCACCGTCCATTCGTACAGGACACGCTGACTGTGCCGGTCCTGAATCCGAGCGGCGTCGCGGCGGTGATGGTGCTCGGCAACAAGCCGGGCGGCTACGATGCGGACGATGCCGGATGGGTGGGGAGCCTCGCCGACCTGGTATGGGACATTGTCGAGCGTCAGCGTGCGGAGCAATCCGAAAGCAGGGTGCAGTCGCTGATGATGCAGATCCAGAAGATGGAGCTGGTGGGACAGCTCGCCGGCGGCATCGCGCACGAGTTCAACAATCTGCTTGAGGTGATGCTTGGGCATGCGGAGATCGCCCTGTCCAGCGACCTGGTCGATACGTCGGTCAGAAACAGTCTCGAGGAGATACGCACGGCTGCCGAACGATCGGCAGAACTTACCGACCAGATGATGGCCTTCGCCAGAAGGCAGCTTGCCCTGCCCAGGGAACTCGACCTCAACAGGGCGGTGGAGGACTCGATTGCCACGCTGCAGCCGCATCTCGGCAATGGGATCTCCATATCCTGGGTGCCGGAAACCCGGGAATGCAGGGTCAGCATCGATCCGGCCCAGATCGCCCAGGTGCTTGCCAACCTTTGCATGAATGCCTCGGACGCAATGGACGGCACCGGAACGATCACCATCGCCACTCGCCGGTTGCATGTCGATTCCCGCGAAGAGGAGATCTTCGTCAGCAGCGAGCCCGGCGATTTTGTGGAACTGTCGGTTGCCGACACGGGCCACGGCATCTCATCGGATGATCGGATCCATATTTTTGAACCGTTCTTTACCACCAGGCCGATCGGAAATGGTCGAGGCCTGGGGCTTTCGAGCGTTTACGGCATCATCAGGCAGAACCGGGGCTTCATCGATTTCGCCAGTGAACCGGGCAATGGGAGTGTATTCCGTATCTACCTGCCGCTGCTTTCCGGGGAGGAGCCTGACGGGCAGCCGCGGCAACCACTCAACGACCCGCTCCTGGCGAGTCCGACGGTCATGGTCGTCGCCGAAGAGCCGGAAACCCTGCGGCTCTGCGCGATGATTCTCGAGCAGGACGGCTACAGGGTGCTTCAGGCCTCTACACCGTCCGATGCGGTCCACCTCGCCGTGGAGTGGCGCGGGATGATCGACCTGGTGCTCACCGATATCGTCATGAACGACATGAACGGACAGCAGCTTGCCGAGCAACTCATGTTGATCAGCCCGGGATTCAGGACGCTGTTCATGTCGGGCTTCTCAGCGGAGGTGGCCGCCCGGCAGGGCATGATTCGGGGAGGTGGGAATTTCATCCGGAAACCGTTCACGGTGCCGGCCCTTCTCGGCAAGGTCCGGGAGGGCATCAGGAGGCGGTGACGTGTCAGGTGGGGTTGTCGAGCGAGCTTACCCTTACGGCGACGCTGAGTTTTTCGGACGAGGTTCCCTTGTAGGTGCCCCGTACCGGGGGTACGTCCGCATAGTCCCGGCCTGAGCCGATTTTGATGTAGCGTTCGTCCACCAGGAGGGTCTTGTGCGTCGGGTCGAAGCCGCACCATCCCCGCTCCTTCCCGCACCAGATCTCACACCATGCGTGGCTTGCCTCGTCCTGTCCCTCCGGAGTGCTGCCGCCCCCATAGAGGTAACCGCTGACGTATCTTGCCGGGATGCCCAGATGTCGGCATATGGCGATCATGATATGGGCGAAATCCTGGCATACCCCCCGTCCGAGGGCCATGACCACGGCGCTGGTGCTGTGCACGTCGGTGACGCCCGGTTCGTAACGGAACGTGCTGTTGATGTGCCGGCAGATTTCGAGTGCGCGGTCATGGATATCGCCGTCACTCCTGAACTGTTCGGCAAGCGCGCAGATGGAGGTGTCGAAGTGCACGTAACGACTCTCCGCGGAAAAGTCCAGCAGTTTGATCTCATCCTCCTCCTCCGGTGTTCCTTCCGGTGCGGCCGTGGTCTCGACGACCGAGGTCGCCACGATCTGGACCCGCTTGTGGCTCTGCAGGAGGTTGAAGTGGTGCACCATGTTTCCGTAGAAGTCCGTGTAATCGAAGATGGTGGCAGGCGGTTCGACCTGCAGGTTGAAGCTGGCGCATCGCTGGGAGTTGGCCGGGCCGCTCACGGGATGCAGCCGCACTTCGGTCGCTGTTTCGTAAACTGGCTCCTCGTATTCAAACACCGTCGTGTGTTCAACCTTGATAATCATAAAACTGCTGTTTTCTCGGTTCTTTTTCGCACGGGACGGTCATTGCTGCTGCTGCTGTGACTGGCTCCAGTTCGCCCGGCCTCCTGCGACACCGGTGAACGAGAGCCCTTCCGAAGCGTCCTGGGGCTCAATCTTTGGTGTATGATACGCAAAATATAGGAGATGTAGCTGTTCTCCAATTCTGATCAGCCCATGCTCGATCTCCTCGAGGAACTCATGCACCCCCTGCTTGTAGATGTCATCGACGGTGGTGTAACTCAGTTCGGCGTCCATTTTGCCGATGAGCCTGTCGACGTTGTTCACATAGCGGTGCAGCGAACTGCCGGAGATCCTCCAGAGGGCCTCCTGGGCCGCACAGATCGAAAAGGTGATGCTGCGCGGAAAAGTGCGGTCGAGGATGAGGAAGCTGAGGATGTTTTCCGGGTCGATCTTGGACAGGTAGACTTTTCTGAAGGCCTCCAGGGCGCTGCAGCTTTTCAGTACGGCCATCCACTGGATGATGTCCACCGAGTTCTTCACGATGTCGAGGTGCTGGCTGCGCTTCGGCATCAGCATGTGATACTTGACGTCGATGAGCCGCGCGACGTTGTCAGCGCGTTCGAGATACTTGCCGATCTGGACGAAGTCCCAGCCAACGTTGCGGGAAAAGGTGTTGTCGGTGATGCCCTGGAAGAGGTGTGAGGCGTTCTTGATCTCCTTGTAAAAACTGTAGGGATCGTTGTGCACCTGCTGGGGCGTGACGCTCTGCAGGAAATGGTAGAGATTGTTCAACTGTTCCCACATTTCACTCGAGATGCTCTCGATGATACTCCGTGCGTTTTCCCTGGCCATGCCGATCGAGGAGATGATCGAACTGGTGTTCTGGCGGTTGAACACCAGGTAGTCGGTCACGTTCTGGGCGCTGTACTCCTTGTAGTGCCGCTTGAAATCCTCCGGATCGGCCATGACCATGATCAGCGGGCTCCAGTAGTTCGGATGATCAACGCTGGCGATGCTGTTCAGGTCGAGCAGCAGGTTGAAGTTGACGTCAAGGAAGCGGGCCGTGTTTTCAGCGCGTTCGAAGTAGCGGCTCATCCAGAAGAGTGATTCGGCGACTCGGCTCAGCATGTGGTACGTATGGTTAGGAGTTCAATTATCGATTACCCATGTATCCTTGCTTCCGCCGCCCTGGGATGAGTTGACCACGAGCGAGCCTCGCTTCAGGGCTACCCGGGTCAGTCCGCCGGGGACGATCGACGGGCTCTTGCCGAACAGGACGTATGGCCGGAGGTCGATATGGCAGGCGACGATCTCCGTGTCGCCAATGAAGCTCGGATGGCGCGACAGCGAGATGGTCGGCTGCGCGATGTAGTTGCGCGGGTTCGCCACGATCTTCTCGGCGAACTGCTCACGCTCCTCCTGTGAGGCGTGCGGGCCCACGAGCATGCCGTAACCGCCAGATTCGTTTGCCGCCTTGACCACGAGTTTGTCGAGATTCTGCAGGATGTACTTCAGGTGCTGCGGATTGCTTGCCAGCCAGGTCTCGACGTTGTCCAGTATCGGATCTTCGCCAAGGTAGTACCGGATGATCTCTGGCACGAAGCTGTAGATCACCTTGTCGTCGGCCACGCCTGTTCCGATGGCGTTGGCCAGGGCGACATTCCCCTTTCGGTAGGCGTTGATCAGCCCGGCGACGCCGAGCTTCGAATCCGGGCGGAATACGAGGGGGTCGAGGAACTCGTCGTCCACCCGTCGGTAGATCACGTCAACCCGCTGCAGTCCACGCGTCGTTCTCGTGAACACCTTGTTGTTGTTGACCACCAGGTCGCGACCTTCGGTGAGCTGCACGCCCATCTGCTGCGCCAGGAAACTGTGCTCGAAATAGGCCGAGTTGTAGATGCCCGGCGTGAGCACGACCACCTTCGGTTCAGCCTTCTGGGTCGGGCTGATCTCCTGCAATGTCCTCAGGAGCTGCTGCGGATAACTGTCGACCGGACGAACCTTGTAGCGGTCGAACAGCACCGGGAAGGCGCGCTTCATGGCCAGCCGGTTCTGCAGCATGTAGGAGACTCCGCTCGGCGTCCTCAGGTTGTCCTCCAGCACCAGGTACCGCCCGTCGGCGTCCCGGATCAGATCGCTGCCCGTCACATGGATGTAAACCCCGAGCGGCGGGCGCACCCCGATGAACTCGCGCCGGAAGTGCTTGCTTCCCAGTACCAGTTCGGGCGGGATGATTTTGTCCTTCAGGATTTTCTGGTCACGGTAGATGTCGGAAAGGAACTCGTTCAGGGCGGTGATCCGCTGCAGGAGGCCCCGCTCGATCCTCTCCCACTCCGAAGCTGGAATGATCCTCGGGATAAGGTCGAACGGGAAAATGCGCTCGATGCCCTCGTCCACGCCGTACACGGTGAAGGTGATGCCCTGGTTCCGGAAGAAGATGTTCACCAGTTGCCGCCTCGCCTTGATGTCGTCGACCGTCAGCTGGCTGAACCTTCGCATCATCTTCTCATAGTGCATCCTCGGCGGCCCCTCCTTCGAAATGACCTCATCGAAGAAACGGTCGGGGTTGGCGTCGTAGTTTTCGAACAGGCGGGGCATGGCCGGAAGTTGTATTGCTGATGTAATAATGTAACACTGATCTATTTAACTTAAATAAATTCGGTCAAATAAAAAACGCTCCTAAAATAATTATACATAAATGTAGGGTAAAGAGTTGTTTTTGTGGTATTCCGGGATAGATGCCTCCGGGGAGTCAAGCAAGCGCGTAGACGCTGCCTGCGCCTTCGGTCAGCAGGCGCACCGTACCCGTCCTGACGAGTGACACCAGGATCCGCCTGGCTTCGGAGAGCGGAATGCCCGCATGATCGGCAAATTCGGCCGCCGTGATCCGGGAGTTTTCGACGAGATAGGAGATCAGTCGGCGCTCGCGGTCGGTGAACGACAGCCTCACGGGCTCCTTCCTTGAGTGGAACAGGGCGATCAGATCCTCAGACGCCGCCCGGTTGTGGCTGCCCTCGCGGATGTAGACCCGCCGCTCGACGGCGCGCTTTCCGGTTTGCCCGCAGCGGCTCTCCTCCACGTGAACGTGTGGTTTGGTATTGCTTTCGGGGATATTGACGATGAGCACCATGCGACGCTTGAACTCTTCGACGTGCACTTCGAAGAGGGGCTTCGGTTCGATATGCAGCCGAAGCGCTTCATCAATGACCTCGAGCGTCTCCTTTTCGCTGCTGATACCTACAATCCGGCGGTCATCGTCCACTCCGACAAGGATACGTCCGCCCGACGTGTTGGCAAAAGCAACCATCGACCGGGCGATCTTGGCGGGGGAGTGGATGAGGCGCTTGAATTCGGTGCGGAGACCCTCGCCCTGTGCAATGGCCTCAAGCAGGCAAAACGGCGCTGATTCGGGACGGATGAAGGGCATGGGGCTCCTCCCGGTTTGTTGTCATGGAGTTCCTGTCTGGCCTCGTGTCTGATTTTCCGCATGTCCCATGTTACGCATGGGCCGTCATAAAATCAAGCTGCTATCCGTTGCCGTTTCACAGGGTCAGGAGCGTCCCCTG
>JAAXXR010000061.1 GCA_013334335.1 Chlorobiaceae bacterium | reverse complement strand
AGCTTTCCGGCCAGAGATGCGACCATGATGAGGTTCAGGGGCATGCTGACGGAGCCGGAGTCGACCATCATGCTGGTGGTGCTCTTCGGCTGGACCAGCAGCCACTTTTTTCGGGTTTTCTGTTCTCTGGCGAGGCGTTCGAGTGAGTCTGCGGTGCCGTTGCCGGACGTGATCACGGTTCCGGCGTTATGAAGATCGTCAGCCAGCATGCCTGTTAACTCTCTGGTAAATGAATGTTACTGCCGAATGAAAACACAAGGTATGAAAAGTTTCCCGAAAAACGTCCCGGAGGGCCTGAAAAACAGTTTCAGGCTTCGGGCTTCTCCAGTACGGCGACCGTGAAACGGCTGATGCAGACCATCTTGCCCTCTTCGTTGCTGATCCGGATGTCCCAGACCTGCGAGGTGCGCCCGAGATGAACAGGCGTTGCGTTCGCATAAACATACCCTTCGCCGTTCCTGACTGGCCTGAGGTGGTTCGCATTGATCTCCTGGCCGACGATGAAGAAGCGGTCACGATCGACGCAATAGGACGCCGCGATGCTGCCGACCGTTTCTGCCAATGCGAGCGATGCTCCGCCGTGCAGGATGCCGATGCGCTGGATGGTCCGGTGGTCGACGGGCATTCTTGCCACCATGTGGTCCATTCCGATTTCGGTGATCTCGATACCGAGGTGGTGGGCCATCTGTCCGTCGACGATCTGTGAGGCGTTGACCTCATCCGGTGTGATCGTAGAGGTGAAAATGGAGTGCTGTGCCATAACGGGATGGATTGCTCCAGAGATGAGATTTGACAGCAAGATGCTGCCGGAGAGAGCGGGTGACGAGATTCGAACTCGCGACATTTTGCTTGGGAAGCAAACACTCTACCAACTGAGTTACACCCGCTTGCGTGAGGCTTGCCGCCCTGCCCGGGCAAGGCGGAGTTGCCTGGAGAGTGGTGAGGGAGGGAGTTGAACCCTCGACCTCAGGGTTATGAATCCTGTGCTCTAACCAACTGAGCTACCTCACCATAAGGCACCCAATATACGACATGGAAGATCAATAAACAACAGGGCTTGGCAATTTAATCGCGCTGTTTTTTCCCCGCATGAAGTCCCGCCAGGATGGCTTCGGCAAGGAAGATGTCCTCGGGAGTGGTGATCTTGATGTTGTGGTAGCCGGTCTCGTAAATACGGATTTTCTGATCGGGAAAATACCTTTCGACCAGGGCGGCGTCGTCGGTGGCGTACCACATCTCGCGGCGTGCCCTTCGGTGTGATTCGATGAGTGTTTCGGGGGCGAAGCCCTGGGGCGTCTGGACCTGGAGCAGACGGTTTCGATCGAGCGTTTCACCGAATACCTCGGGTGAACTTCCGATGTATTTGATGGTGTCTTTCGGTCGGGTCGCCGGTACGCAGGCGCCGTACAGCGCCGAGAGCCTCGAGATCTCATCGATCTCTTCAGGCTGGATGAGTGGCCGGGCGCCGTCATGCACGAGAATTGCGTCGGGCATGACGCCGGAGCGGGAGATCTCGTCCTCGATCAGGTTGATGCAGTTGCCGATCGAGTCCTGACGCTCCCTGCCGCCCTCGATGACTGCCCGCACTTTCCGGAACCCATGGTGTTTGATCAGCTCCTCGAGTTGCGTGATGCTATCGGCCTTGGTGGCGATATAGAGCGCCTCGACCGTAGTGGCCTCCTCAAAGGCCTTCAGGGTGTGGCAGATGACGGGTACACCGCCGATTTCAAGCATCTGCTTGCTCTGGCCTTCCTCGAGCTTCATGCGCTTTCCAACGCCGCTTGCCGCGATGATGACGAATGTCTTCATGGATGGGGGTCAGATGATGAGCATCGCGTCGCCGTAGGCGAGGAAGCGGTAGTTGTTTTTCAGGGCCGTCTTGTATGCTTCCATCAGCAACCGGTGCTCCGCGAAGGCGCTGACCACCATCATCAGGGTTGTCTCGGGTTGCTGGAAGTTGGTGATGAGCGCGTCGGTGACCTTGAAGTGGTAGGGAGGGTAGATGAACTTGTCAGTCCAGCCCTGCCCGAACTTGATCTTTCCCTCGACGGTCGCATTCGCCTCGAGCGCGCGGCAGGTCGTGGTGCCGACGACGAATACCCTTCCCGACTTGTTGATCTTGGTTTCGTTGATCTCCATCGCCGTCTGGTAGGGGATGTTGAAATACTCCGAGTCCATCTTGTGTTTCGACACATCCTCGACTTCGATGGCATTGAAGGTGCTCAGGCTCGGGTGGAGGGTGATCGGTAGTATCTTGACGCCGATCTTCTGGATCTGTTGCAGGATGGGCATGGTGAAGTGCAGTCCGGCCATCGGCGCAACCACGGCACCGGTCTGGCTGGCGTAGACGGTCTGGTAGTCCTCCCGGTCGCACTCTTTTGGCTTCCTGGTGAAATAGGGGGGGAGCGGTACGTGGCCGATTTTGCCGACCATCTCGAAGACGTCGATCTCCGGGTTCAGGAACCGGATTGTCCGGCCTCTCGATGTGGTGTTGTCGACCACCTCGGCAACGACGTCGTCCTCGAAGTAGATCTTGTTGCCGACGCGGACTTTTCTGGCCGGATCGACCAGTACATCCCAGAGGCCGGCCTCCTTGTTCAGCTCCCTGAGCAGGAACACCTCGATCTTGGCGTCCGTTTTCTCTTTCTGTCCGTAGATCTTCGCCGGGAACACCCTGCTGTTGTTGACCACCAGGAGGTCGCCCTTTTTGAAGAACGAGGCGATGTCGGTGAATGTCTTATGCTCGATATCCTTTTTGCGTCGGTTCAGCACCATGAGCTTGCAGCCGTCGCGGGGAGACTCTGGATGATCGGCGATTCTTGTCTTGGGAAGGGTGTAGCGAAAGTTCGAGAGCCGCATATGCAGTTGTGGGTCAATGGGTGGTTGTCTATCTAACGTGTGCCCTAAACTTTACGAATTCGAAAATATATAGCCATTCAGGTCGAAATAACAAAACCGGAAGGGGTTATCCCCCTCCCGGCAGGCGCTCCCGTCAGCCGATGGCGGCCCTGGTCTCGGTGCCCTTGACAAGCGTGAACTCGCGTCCTCCAAGGCGTGCCGGAAGCTCGTCCAGGGGGGAGTCGAGCAGCGTGACCGAAATGTTCTCGGGGGTGATGGCCAGGAGGTAACGGTTGCTTCGGAAGCAGAGCTTCGTTTCGAGGCGCTTCCAGTGAGATGGCAGGTTCGGGCTGACGTTCAGGATGCCGTCGTCGAAGGATATCCCGGAGAAGTAGCGGGTGACCGTATCGAGGGTCCCGGCCATCACGCCGCAGTGGATGCCCTCCTGGGTGGTGCCGCCCTGGGTGTCCTGGATGTCGCTTTTCAGGGCTTCGGCGAACCAGTTCCAGGCAGTCTCATGCCCGTCGTGCAGGTAGCTCGAGATGATCGAATGCACCACCTTGCTGAGTGTCGAGCCGTGGCTGGTGCGGGGCTCGTAGAATGCGTAGTTCTGCCTGACGAACCTTGCCGGATCGGCGATCGGGTAGCCGAGTTGGCCGAGAATGTCGCAGACTTCTGCCGGCGTCAACGTGTAGAAGGTCATCAGCACGTCCGCCTGCTTGGCTACCTTGTACCGGTCCGGCGTGTCGTTTTCAGCTTTCAGGATACGGTCCATGCGATGGATGTTGCCATACTTGTGCTTGTAATGCTCCCAGTCGAGATCCTTGAGCCCCATGTAGCCGTCGAACTGCTCGAGGATGCCGTCCTGGTCGACCAGGACGTTCATGCGGTTCGAGATGTCACGCCATTTCGCGAGCTCGTCGGGGCTGACACTGATCTGCTCCAGGAGACGGGCCTTCACTTCCGGGTCAAGCTGGTCGTTGACCTCGAGGGCTTTGTCGAGCAGCCAGACGGTCATGATGTTGGTGTAGGAGTTGTCCTTCACGCCATGCTTGCCGGAGCCGGGAAGCTCCTCATGGAATTCGTCCGGACCCATGACCCCCTCGATATGATAGCGCCCGGTGGCCGGCGAGAAGGTGGCGATGCTTGCCCAGAACCTGGCGATCTCGAACATCATCTCCGCACCGTAGCTGTTCAGGAATTCGGTGTCGCCGCTGTCATGGATGTATCTCCAGGTGTTGTAGAACACGGCAATCGAAACGTGTCGCTGCCGGCAGCTCAGGTCAGGATCCCATGCTCCGCTCTTCGGGTTGAAGTGAATGGTCTGGGTCTCCTCCTGGCCGTCGTCTGCGGTCTGCCAGGGGAACATGGCGCCCGTGTACCCGTTTTCTCTTGCATACTCCTTCGCGGCACCGAGACGGTTGTAGCGGTACATCAGCAGCGCGCGCGTCACTTCGGGAGCGTGCTGGTTGTAGAAGGGGAAGATGTAGATCTCGTCCCAGAAGATGTGGCCCCGATAGGCCTCGCCGTTCAGGCCGCGGGCCGGCATGCCGGCGTCGATATTCTGGTTGTGGGGCGAGGCCGTCGACATCAGGTGATAGATGTGCAGGCGGATGACTTTCTGGGTCAGCCGGTCGCCATGGATAAGCATGTCGACCCGGTCCCAGATGGCGCTCCACGCAGCGACGTGGCTCGAGAGCAGCTCGTCGAACCCTCCGGCTTTCGCGAGGTTTTCTCGACCTGCCGCGACAGGGTCCTGCTGGCCGTGATCGAGTGAGGTATGTATCGAGACCACCTTTTCGATCGAGCATCCGCAATCTGCCGAAAGCGCCATCCGTATGCGTTCGGCGATCAACCGGGGCGAACTGATGATTTTCCGTTCCGGAGCCAGGCCTTTGGCTGAACCGCAATTGATCCTTGTCCGGGCGTGGGTGACGATGTCGTAGTTCGAGTGGTTGGTCCGAACGTGAAGGAAGATGCCCTCTCCGGACTCTCCGTGGGCGACATGTTCGAGATGGTCCGAAGCAAGGCTGCTGTATCGGGCCACCCCCTTGTTTTCGACCGTGCCGTCGATGGCTGAACGGATTTCAACTTCCGCCATGTAGTTGACCGGGACGATGGTGAACCTGACGGCGGCCAGGTGAGGGTTGTCCATGCTGCAGAATCGCTCGCTCCTGATCCTGGTGATCCATCCGAGCGTGTCCTGGATGACGATCTCCCGCTCCATGAGCGCGCGGCGCATGTCAAGGTTTTGCGAATAGCTCAGGATCTTCTGTTCAAGCGGGTTGATGAACTCGCCGTTACCGATGCGGAACTCGATGGAGAGCCAGTTCGGGCAGTTGACCATGTCGTTGTTCCAGACCGTCTGGCCGTGGACTTCAGAAGGGAGCTTGTTGAAGATACCGGCCAGGTAGGTGCCCGGATAATGGTGCTGGGACTGCATGCCGCATTCGAACGCGCCGCGCACACCCATGTATCCGTTACCCGATGCGGTGAGCGTCTCACGGAGCTTCTCCTCGCGTGGCGACCATGACGAGTAGCTCAGGTTCCAGCCCTCTCTTTCGAGTTCTGTGGAGAACCACCGCTCGATCTCCTCGATGGTGATTTCGCCCAGGTCCCTGACCACGATGTCCGCCCCCTGCTCCTTGAGCTTGATGCCCTCGATCTCACGGGCGATGCCGAGCACGAGTCCGAAGTTCCCCCTCGCACCTGCCTGGACACCGGAGATGGCGTCCTCGACGACCACGCATTCATGAGGCTGGAGCCCGAGGTTCTGTGCGGCGGTGATGAAGATGTCCGGGTTCGGTTTGCCTTTCAGTTTCAGCTCGATGGAGACTTCGCCGTCCACCCTGGTTTCGAACAGCTCCTCGAGGTGTGCGAGTTCGAGGATGAGTTTGCAGTTGCGGCTCGACGAGGCGATGCCGATACGGACGCCGCGCGCGATGAGCGCCTTGATGAATTCGACGGAGCTCTGGAAAACATCGGGGCCCTCCTTGATGAGGATCTCCGTGAAGAGGCTGTTTTTCCGGTTGCCGAGTCCGCAGACGGTTTCTTGTTCGGGAATGTCGTCCAGCTCGCCGTACGGGATCTCGATATCCCTCGAGGCAAGGAAGCTTTTTACCCCTTCCATACGGGGTTTCCCGTCAACGTACTTCAGATAGTCATGCGCCGGGTCGAATGGGATGTAGGGCTCGTTGTTGACCTCCGCGTAGTTTTTCAGAAAGGAGTTGAACATGGCCTCCCAGGCAAGGCTGTGGATTTTGGCCGTGCCGGTGATCACTCCGTCGAGATCGAAAATGACGCCTTTGAAGTTGATACTCATTGACAGGATGCGGTAATTAGGGTTGTTTGAAACAGGGCAATTCTCAGAGCGACAGAAGGCCAAGCACGGTCAGGAGGATGTCGGGATAGGGCACCATGTAGCTCTTGGGACAGATCTCCCGGACGCTTTTCATCAGCTGTTCATCCCTCGTGACGAAAATCGTCCAGACGTCGTCGTACAGTTGCATCGCTTTTTTCAGCATGGGCAGGTCAGAAGAGGTGTCGCCGCAGACCAGTACCGGCCCCTTCGTGTTGTAGATCTTCAGCTCGCGGGAGATGAACTCGAGCCCGTCGCCCTTGTCGAAATCACGGATCTCGCCGGTTTCGGGATCGACGTCGATGGTCAGGATGATCTCGATGTCGAGTCCGGTATCCTCGATTCTGAAATTCTTTCCTTCCGTGTCGATGTCCTTGACGATCCCCTTGATCTTTTCGAGGAATGCCGCCGATTCGGCTTCGTTGACCGAGCGGGTGATGTCCTGGCGGGCGATCGTGGTCTGTCCGAACTTGATCTGCAACGCCGAGCCGATGAAGTTGAACTTCTCGAAGGAGGGGTCGAGCAGCAGTTGCTGCATGCGTTCGTTGAGCAGGCGGATCAGCTCCTGTTTGCTTTTTTCGATCGGAAAGGAGTTGAACTTTCCATCGCTGTCGATGAACTCCCGGCCCTTCGATCCTGCGTAGACGAAAATGTGCTCGGGATTGATCGAGACGTTCAGGATCCCGAAATCCTTGAGGGGCGCCGAGGTGATGATCATCGGATAGTCGCAGCAGTTCTTGGCGAAGCGCGACAGGAAGACCGAATTGTAGATCGGCTGGATCGAGGAGCGGTATCTGCCGCAATAGTTGTTGGTGGTGCCGTCCCGATCCGTAATGAAAGCGCTGAAGCGCTTGCCCTGGAGCATCTCGACCCCTTCGCTCACGTAATCGCTGAACCCGGGAATGAATTTCGCGAGATACTCGATGAAACGGTCCTCGCCGTATTCCAGGTAATAGATGTCCTTCTGCAGTTCCCGGATCTCGTAGGTCAGGTCGACCTCGATCTGCTTCATCCCGTCAAGCCTCAGCAGGCGCTGGCCGGTGTAGTCGTCGATATAGATGGTTTCGAGGGAGTAGAGGGCGTTCTTCAGGGACTCGAGGCATCCCTTTCCGACCACCCGCTGCTTCATGATGTTCTTGACAATGGGTTCCCGCAGATCCCTCGTCTCAGCCTTCAGCCGGTAGAGCTCCTTGAGCGTTCTGATGTCCTGCAGGGTAATGGGGAAGTTGCAGGTTCTGAGACTTCTGTCATTGACAATGGTTCTATGCATGCGAAGCCGGCTGAAGGAAAGATGGTGATATGATGTGTACTCAAATTTACAAAAAAAAAAGTGCATCCGAGTTGATGAACGCATTATTTTAAGCGTTGGTCAACACGAAAGTGTTTTCGTGTACCGGACAGGGGTCCACCACTTACCTGGAAGCTTGCTGCAGGGTTTCCACGCGCGTCATCCTTGAGACGATCCGTTCATGGATCAATGCCGGAGAGAGCTGGGCGTCGATCATTTCAATGCGATCCCGCTCAGACTCAAACAGGGCGAGATAACCCTCCCGGACGCGGCGGTAGAACTCCAGTCCGGAGCTCTCCATCCGGTCGAGCTCTTCGGAATCGAAGGCGAGCGGCAGCGATTTTTCCGAGAACTTCCTGATCAGGGCATCCTCAGGTGTGATGTCGAGGTAAAAGGTGATGTCGGGCCGCAGGCCGAAGGTGGCGATACGGTTGACTTCGGCGAGCAGTTCGAGGCTGAGCCCCCGACCGTATCCCTGGTAGGCGGTTGTCGAGTCCGAAAAGCGGTCAAGGATGACGATGCACTGTTCGTCCAGCGCCGGGATGATGACCTTCTGGACAAGTTCCGCCCTGCTTGCGGCAAAGAGCAGCAGTTCGGCTACGGGGGCGATATCGTGCTTGCTCAGGAGCAGCAGTTCCCGGATGTGTTCGGCCACCTCCGTTCCCCCCGGTTCGCGTAGTGTGAGCACTTCACGGCCGAGCTCCTGGAGGTGCCGTTTCAGTCTGACGACCTGGGTTGATTTTCCGGCGCCGTCGATACCCTCGAATGTTATGAGCATGGGCTGATGTGGTGTTCAGGTTCATTGAGGATGAACTCCGTGATGGCCGAACTGAACTCCTGCGGGTGTTCGATCATGGGTGAGTGTCCGCAATTTTCTATGATGATCAGTTTCGAACAGGGGATCTCCCGTTCGACGATCCGGGCGATCTTTGGCGACATGTACCGGTCATGGTCTCCCCAGATGATGAGCGTGGGTATCCTCAGCTCGTCGAGGCGTGACCGGAGTCCCGTGCGCTGCATGTCCAGGTTCAGAAGGTTCCGGTTCAGCCCCATTACCGTCTCGAAAGCGTCACGGTCCATGGCGTCCTCGAGGATTTTTTTCAGGGTCTCCGGCGGGATGTTGTCGGTGCTGTGGAACGCAGCCGAAAGCATTTTTTCGGCCACCCTCGGCCGGGTGACGATCGGCTTCAGGATATGGCGCACTCCGGGAAGGCTCAGTACGCGTGCCCATGACGGCAGGGAGATGAAGCCATCGGTATTGCTCAGTACCAGTTTGTCGAAGAGTCCCTGGTGGATGAGGGCTGTTGCCAACAGGTATTTGCCACCCATGGAGTGCCCGGTGGCATACAGCGGACCGTTTCCCGCCGCACCGGTTTTTTCGGCGAACTCCCTGATGAGCTCGGCATAGAGGCTGAGGGAGTAGGGAGCGCCCTTTGGCTTGTCGGAGCTGCCGAAGCCGAGCAGATCGAGGGCAAGCAACCGGAACGATCTGGCAAGAAGTGGAATCGACGGCCCGTAGAAATCGAGAGAGGAGGAGATGCCGTGCACGAGGAGCATCGGAGGCCCCTCGCCGCCGGAATCGATATATCGATGCCGGTGGCCGCCGATGACGATATAGTTGTCCTGTGGAGCCATAAAACGGACGGTTGTTGATGCCACGCACGCCACCGGGAGAACCCCCGGCGAAACATTGACGCCCGAATCCGGGCAGTTCAAAATACGCAATACAGCAACAAAACAGATAGTTCCTTACGGGAACCCTGAAGGCTTCTGAAAGATTACGATAGAGTGTATAAACATGATCCTGATTGTGGTCCGTATCTGCGAAATAATCGTAACTTGCCGCACAGAAAACCGTTGGCGTAATTTCCACTCACTATTTTCATTCACTGGAGCGCTTCTATGAGAAAGGCACGCACGGTCGCGGTGGCGGCAGTGTTGTTCAGCTTTGGCCTTGCCGGTTGCAGCCGTCATGCCGACGAACCTGGGGCCAGTCGGACGGTCTCGCCATCGTCCCGCGCCGAAAATGGCAACGGGATATCCTCAACACGCCTGCCGGGCGGCGAGATGCCGGCATGGCTGGACCTGTACAGGACAAAAACCATTGTGAATGTCGCGACGGTCGACAATGTGGTCATCGTGACCTTTGAGACACTCGGTCAGCGGGATGAGGTTTTCGGCCATTACACCGGCGAGTTCGGCGGCGAGGAGAACTTCGTCTCGTTCCGCGACAACCGGGACATCATCAGTTTTCTGCGGGAGGGTTACGGCGTGAAGATCACCCTGCTCGACCAGTCAAAGAACCTCTGGACCCTCGAATACCACAAGCAGGCGATTTAGTGACGGATGCCGTGACACCTAAAGCGTGAAGCGGTAGAAGTGTCAAGCCACCGGCCCGCCATTTTCCCCGGGAGCGCCGTCTTCCTGGGCCCCCTGTCTTCCCTGTGATCGCTATCTT
>JAAXXR010000060.1 GCA_013334335.1 Chlorobiaceae bacterium | reverse complement strand
CTCAAAAATGAAATTGACGGAGAATTCACAGAGGTTGCAGACACCGTCGAAAATGACAATGTTTTCCGGAAGGGTGGCTGAGGTCTTGTTCATCTGGTGTCCAGGTAACGTTCAGGAGCAAAGCCAAGGTGCCGTCACAGGAACTCCTCGAAGTAGTCCAGGTCCTTGTGGAAGGTTTCTTCGAGGGAAAAGAGGGCGACGAGGGCCATGGCCATGCAGATGCCGCCGACGATGAGCGCGCCGGTTTCGAGCCCGAAACGTCCACGCGTGAACTGGAACAGCATCGTGATCGGCACCACCATTCCCCTGACGAGGTTGGGCACGGTCGTGGCCACGGAGGCACGGAGGTTGGTGCCGAACTGTTCGGCGGCGACTGTCACGAAGATGGCCCAGTAGCCCCCGGAAAAACCCAACAGGGCGCAGACGCCATAGAAATACTGCGGGCTCGCGCCCACCTGGCTGAAATAGAGCGCCACGGCGCCGATGGTCAGGAGCATGAACAGCAGCACCGCTTTCTTGCGGCTTTTGAAGAGCTGGCTCAACAGGCCGCTCGACAGGTCGCCGAAGACCAGGCCGAGGTAGCAGAACATCACCGCGTTGCCGGCCGACACCTCGCCGGTGATGCGCAACGACGTGGCGAATTCGGGGGAGAAGGTGATCAGCACGCCGACCACGAACCAGATGGGCACGCCGATCAGGATCGAGTTCAGGTAACGGAAAAAGCGGTCACGGCTGGTGAACAGGGCGAGCAGGTTCCCCCTGCTGACCTCCGCCTTCGCCTCCATCGTCCGGAACATGCCCGACTCGGAGACCTTGATCCGTGCCAGTAACAGCAACAGGCCGAGCACCCCGCCGATAAAAAAGGCGTTGCGCCAGTCGTAGGCGTTGGCCACGAAGTTGGCGAGAATCGCCCCCGACACGCCAATGGAGGCAACCAGCATGGTGCCGTATCCCCGCAGACGGGTATGGAGCACTTCGGAGACCAGGGTGATGCCCGCGCCGAGCTCACCGGCAAGTCCCACCCCGGCGATGAAACGCAGGAGCGCATAAGCCGGAAGCGACGTCACCATGCCGTTCGCCATGTTTGCCAGGGAGTACATCAGGATGGAGCCGAACATGATCTTCAGGCGCCCCTTCTTGTCACCAAGCCATCCCCAGAGAATGCCGCCGACCAGCATGCCGATCATCTGCATGTTGAGGAGATAGACGCCGTAATCGATCAGCTCCCTTCCCTGGAGCCCAAACGACTTGAGACTGGGGACACGCACGATGCTGAACAGCACGAGGTCGTAGATGTCGACGAAGTAGCCCAGCGCCGCGACAATGACCGGCAGGCTGAAGACGTCGCGAATATCCGCATGGTTTTTTTCCTGCATGAAGCAACAGGGTTAGGGTTTCAATCGGGCCTATCCCAGTATAAAACAAATCGATGGCGTGAACAACAGCCGAAGGCCGGTCGACGGAGGGATCACTCCTGCCGGAAACGGAACAGCAGGAAGCGTGAAGTCAGGAGATTGACGGCCATGCCGCCGAGGCTCCCGGCAGCGACCCCCAGGACCGGGCGGCTCGCCACGAGGGGCGAGCTGGAGACCAGGAGCGCAAACACCCCGTAGTTGACGCTGCCGCCGATCGTCATCAGGGCCAGGTAGAGTCCGAACTCCCTCGTCTTCGAATGGCCCGACCTGCGTCCCCTGAAGGTGATCGCGCGGTTGAACAGCCAGGTCGAGACGACCGCGCAGAGAAAGGATCCGACGCGGGCGAGATAGAGCCCGAAGGCCTCCTTGAGCAGGTAGAGCACGCCGGTATCGACCAGGAAGCCGATGAGGCCCGCCATGCCGAACCAGAAGAGTCCTGCCGCCGCCTGGCCCATACGGTTCGATTCCATCGCTCAGACGCTCCTGAACGGAATGGAGAGATAGGCGAGCCGCTTCATTTCGTAACGTCCCCTGGTGACATTGTCAAGGATCAGGCCGCAGGTGAACGACAGCAAGCCCGAGATCATCATCGACGCCGACAGGATGAGCGTGGGAAAGCGCGGAACGAGCCCTGTCCGGAAATATTCCGCGAAAACCGGAACGGAGATCAGGGTCGCCATCGTCATCATGAGCAGAGCGCAGATCCCGTAAAACGAGAAGGGGCGTTCCGAGACGTAGAGGCGGAAGATGGTCCGGAGGATGCGCAGGCCGTCCCTGTAGGTGGAGAGCTTGCTGGTCGAACCTTCAAGCCGGGCATAGTAGGGGGTCATGACCTCGCCGTAGGGCATCCTCAGCTCGAGCGCGTGGACCGTCAGTTCGGTCTCGATCTCGAAGCCCTGGGAGAGCGCAGGAAAGGACTTCACGTACCGTCGTGAAAAGACCCGGTACCCGGAAAGCATGTCCGTGAACCCCCCGCCGAAGATCTTCACCGTGCTTGTCGTCAGCATGCGGTTGCCCCACTGGTGCCCGGAGCGGTAGGCGGCATCGGCCTCATCTCCGGATACCTGCCGGCACCCGACCACCATGTCCAGATGTTCGTCGATCAGCTTGTCGACCATCCTCGTGACCGAAGGCGCATCGTAGGTCGCATCCCCGTCGACCATGACGTAGATGTCGCTTTCGATGTCCGAAAACATGCGCCGAACCACGTTGCCCTTGCCGGAGAGCGGGACACTGATGACCTGGACCTGTTCGGCACGGGCCAGAGCTGCCGTGTTGTCGGTCGAATTGTTGTCAAAGACGTAGATCGCGATCCCGGGCATCGCCATCCTGAAGTCATGGATCACCCGACCGATCGCGGCCTCCTCGTTGTAGCACGGGACGGTCAGGGCTACCGTCAGGCCTCGATAAGACATACCTTTTCCTCCATTGAAACTCCTGTAACGTTTATGCTCTCCCCCGGTGTATGGATCGCCGCCGCCCCGCAACCGGCCGGTACTTCATGGAGCGTCGACCCCGTCGCTGCGACCGCAGAGGATCGTGCCGCTTTCGGGCTGCCGGAGCATGGGTCGGGCCCCGTACCCCGTCATCGTCGACTCATCCCGGATGAAACCATAATAAAAATCCGCCGAACCGGCAAGACCTTCCGACTCGACCGGCATAAGCACCCGCTCCATGCCGTACATGATCCGGTAGAAGTTCATGGCGTGTTCATACTCCGTGTTGACGCGCAGTTTACGGGGATGGCCCGGCGTCTGCCTCCCGATCTCCTGCCTGATCATGAGCATAGCCGACCGGGTGCCGCTGTACTCGTTCCATTCATAGAGTTTGTCCAGGTTGGTGGCGGCAACACCGGTCACCGCGAGTACCGACGGGCCCAGAAGGCCGATGAGCATTGCCGGCAGCAGATACCATCCAGGTGCACGCCGGGGGGGTTCGCCAATCGCTATGGCCGTAAGCAGGAAGAGGGGGGTGAGGAAAATGGCTCGACGGCCCTGCAGGAATGCGACATGGAGCAGGTGGTGCTGAACAATGCTTGCCACGGCTACCGTGAGGGTCAGCAGGGCGAGCACGGCAAGCACGACGAATTTCCTGTCGTCCATGCGTCGCAGGACGAGGAGGGCGATGGGCACGAACAGCGAAACGACCACAACCCAGATCATCATTGCGTCGATGTAGCTCCAGAACCACGGATTGTAGTACGCCGTACCCTGGACGAGGCCGGTCACGGTGTCGGCCCAGAATCCCGTATGGCCGCCCTCACCGAATAGCTTCCAGTTGCGGATGATGATGAGCGGAAGCATCAGATAGGCGAGGAACGGAATGGCCGGAAGGAGGATCCTGAACAGCAGGATCGGCCACGGAGAGGAGCCGGTTGCCGAATCCCGTTGAGCGGTGAGCCCTGATACAACCACGAAACCGACGACCAGAAGCATCGCCGCGCCAAGGAGCAGCAGGAACGAAAGGTTCGAGAGCGCGGCAAAGCCGAAGAGCACCATGCCGAGTTGGGCAGGGGCAACCCTGACCTTTCCGGGAGTTTCGGCAAACGCCGAGAGCAGCGCCGAAATACCGAGCATGGTAAAACCGAGGCCGAGCCCGTAACCGCGGGCAACGCCCAGGAAATCAACCACATAGGGATTCAACCCAACGGCAAGAAGGGCGGGCACGATTTTCCAGCCCGTCACGATTCGACGGAGGCAGAGGTTGAGGCCAAGCAGATAGAGCAGGCATCCAAGCAGCGAGGGGATCCTGAGGGTCAGCTCCGAAAGACCGAACAGCAGAACCGAAACCTTGGCCAGCAGCGTGTACAGCACATGGTTGTTGTCGGGAAGTCCGGTCGTGCTGAACAGGATGATGTCAAGCCATCCTCCCCTGACATGCCAGAGGTAGGTCGCCGCTTCGTCGATCGTGATGCAGAGCGTTGCGGCGCGAGTGGCGACATAGGCGAACACGAGCAGGGAAAGCCCCGCCGTGACCACCGTCGGCCCAGAGATGCGGCGATGCGGAGAGTCACCCATAAGTCATTCCGGGGGATGGTGTTCCGCCGCATGCTGAGGGGTGCAACACGATCGACGGTCTGGAATAATGTACAGTTCCTGAAGATAGCAACATTATCGGCAAAGAGCACCCCTGGCCTTCAGATGTTCGAGGACAGCCGAAACATCGTTCTCGACGGTAACGGCAAGATCGAATCGCTGCGCTCTGGTCAGGGAGTTCGGCACCACGATGCAGTCGATACCTGCGGCATGCGCCGACGACAGGCCGCGACGCGAATCCTCGACCGCCAGGCACTGCTCCGGCTTGAGGCCAAGCAGTTCGAGCGCTTTCAGATAGGGTTCGGGATGGGGTTTGGAGTTGCGGACCTCGTCGTCCGTGACGATCACGTCGAACCGGTCGAGCAGGCCGTTCGGACCGTGCATCAGTTCGACCTTGTCCCGGGGACTTCCGGTCACCAGGCCAAGCCGCACCTTTCCGCTCAGTGCCTCAATGGTTTCACGCACCTTCGGCATGAGCGGTACCGACCGGCTGATCCGTTTGACGAACGCCTCGTTGCGACGTTCGAGCAACGGCCTGATGAGCTCCGCCGACATCCCGAGTTCTTCGGCGATCTCCAAACTGTGTTTCGCGTTGCCAAGGTACTCGATCCCCCAATAGGATTCGTCGAGGTGGACACCCGCTTCGGCGAAGAAGCTCCTGGTCATGTCGAAAAAGAGGGACTCGCTGTCGAGCAGGAGTCCGTCGTTATCCCATAACACGGCTAAGATCATGCAATCACCCGTTCAGTTACCGTAAACAGTCCCGGTAGAGCTTGATCACCCTCAAGGCGGCCTTCCGGACGTCCCGGTCGGTGAAGAGCGCAATGACCTGCCGGCTGGTCTGGCCCGGATTGTTGCGGATGAGCTCATTCCGGTAGAGCAGGCGCATGAGCACATCCATCGATATCGACCACGCAGCCTCGACCACCTCGTCGAGCCGGATCACTGGACCGGAGCCGGAGTTCACGCCGGTACCCTTCCGTATGGTCATGAACCGCAGTTCACCCTCCTGGCGGATCACGAAATCGATGCGCTCTCCGGAGGAGTGTGCAATGCTGAGCGCCAGCGGCTGCTTCAGGGGCGATGAAGATGCTTTTGGACGGTACTCGATGCGCGGATTCGTCTCCACGTATCGCTGAAAAGCTTCGAACACGATCGAGGCAACGGCAGGGCCATCGAGGGTCTTGTTGACGCGCAACAGGAACACGAGCTGAAACAGGTCTTTCAGAAACACGATGAGCACCGCACGCTCGTTCGCCCGTTTCAGCACCGAGCGATAATTGCAGAACGCCACGTTGCAGTACGCCATCATCAGCACCAGGTCCGCATTGCTCATGGAAGCCGTCCTGACGACCGGAGAAAAATTGTTGTACAGATCCCAGTCGGTCGAGGTGATGTTGTCGTCGTTGCGATACTCATCGTAGATCTTCGTGCCGGGATACGGGGTCATGGACATGAACAACGACTGCTTCAGGCCGAGCGACTTGGCGAAATCGGGATAGACCATGGTGTCCTGCACGGACTCCGTGTGATGGCCGATGATGAAATAACCCTCCGCTCCGATACCGTACTGACCGAGCAGTCCGATCGCCCGCGAGACGTCGTCGAGGGAGTTTTTCTTGTTCATCAGTTCCAGCGTCTGGGGATTCGGGCTTTCAATGCCCAGCCCCACCTTGTTGAGGCCTATCTGTCGCAACTTGCCGAGGATACGCTCCGCCCGGACGATATCCTTGGCACGGGTTTCGGTCATGATCCTGAAGTTGGTCAGGCCGCGCTCGATCATCAGGTCGCAGATGGCCTCGGCGCGCTTGATGTTGGTCAGGAAATTGGCGTCCCAGATCTTGATCAGCTTCTTTTTTGCGGGATCGTGCAGGGTGGCGATCTCCTCGACAACATTCTCCGGACTGCGTCCCCGCCAGCCCTTGTGCATACGGTCGTTGGCACAGAATGAACACGACCACGGGCAACCCCGCGAGGTGTAGATCGTATCGGTTGAATAACTGGCACCCGTTTCGCCGAAACGCATCGGCCTGAGCGAACGAAACGGAAAACGGATGGAATCGACATCGGTGATCACCTCCCGCTCCCCGGTATGGACAATGCCGCCGCCCTCGCGCCAGGCAAGCCCCTTGATGTCACGCGACGGCCCCTGCTGCACCAGCTCCCTGAACGTGGCCTCTCCTTCACCGATAGCCACAAGGTCCACGCAATCGAGGCTGAGCACCTCTTCGGGCAGCGCCGTCGGATGGAACCCGCCCATCACCACGAATGCTCCGGACTCCCTGGCTATTTCGGCAAGTCGTACCGCATTGTTGAAGCCGCCGGTCATGGACGAGATCGCCACAAGGTCGATCGGTCTTTTTTTCAGCAGGCTCCTGAAGCTTTCCGGTAACTGGTCGTTGTAATAGTTCTCCGGAATGACCAGGCTTTCGGCGATGTCCTCTACGGCCGCCGCCAGGTAACAGACGCCGATACAGTCGGTGATGAATCTGGGAAACGGGGTAACGAAGGTCTGGGGAGCCTCGACAAGGCAGATATTCCTGAAAAATGCCATGGCGGATAGCCTCCGGCTTGTAATGTTGGCGTGAAGCGCGTCAAGATCTGCCTGCCTGAAAAGCCCGGGCAGCCGAGAAAAAAGCGTGAAGGCCCCCTGATTCTTGCGGATGAATGGCTCAAAAAACCCGGCTCCTGTCGTTGCCGGCATCCACGGCTATGCAGCTGAGCGCAATATACGTCATTCATATGCAACTTCCCGCATATTTCAGAACACCGGAAGGCGACCGTGCACCGGCTCACCTGGTGTCCATGGACTCAGACGCCCGCCATCATGGCCTGGATGTCCGCCTCAACCGTGCCGATAGGCTTCAGGCCGAACTTCTCCACAATCGCCGCGGCGATATTCGGAGTCAGGAACTCGGGAAGGGTTGGACCGAGCCGGATGCCCTTGACCCCGAGATAGAGCAGGGCGAGCAGGACGGTGACCGCCTTCTGCTCATACCAGGCGATATCGTACGAGATCGGCAGATCGTTGATGTCCTCGAGACCGAACACCTCCTTGAGCTTCAGGGCGATCACGGCCAGCGAATAGGAGTCGTTGCACTGTCCGGCGTCGAGCACCCTCGGGATACCTCCGATGTCACCCAGCGGCAGTTTGTTGTAGCGATACTTCGCGCAACCGGCAGTCAGGATGACCGTATCCTTCGGCAGCGCTTCGGCGACGTCGGTGTAGTACTCCCTCGTGGCGTGGCGACCGTCGCATCCGGCCATCACGACAAACCGCTTGATGGCCCCCGACTTGACCGCGTCGACCACCTTGTCGGCAAGTGCCAGTACCTGGGTGTGGGCGAAGCCGCCGACGATTTCGCCGTTTTCGATCTGCACCGGCGGCTGGCAGCTCTTCGCCAGCTCGATGATCTGCGAGAAGTCTTTCTCACGACCCGCTTCGCGAGCGGCGATGTGCCGGAGGCCCGGATATCCGGCCATACCGGTGGTGAACATGCGGTGGCGATAGGACTCGCGGACCGGCACGATGCAGTTGGTCGTCATGAGGATCGGACCGTTGAAGGTGTCGAACTCACGGTCCTGCGCCCACCAGGAACTGCCGTAGTTGCCCACGAAATGGCTGTACTTCTTGAAGGCCGGGTAGTAGTGGGCCGGAAGCATCTCGCAATGGGTGTAGACGTCCACGCCCGTCCCCTCGGTCTGCTTGAGCAGCTCGTCCATGTCGCGAAGATCGTGCCCGGAGATCAGGATGCCCGGACGCGAGCCGACGCCGGTCTTCACCGTGGTGATCTCGGGATTGCCATAGGTTGTGGTGTTGGCCCGATCCAGCAGGGCCATCGCCTTGACGGCCGTGGCACCGGTCTCCATCACGAGAGTGAGCAGTTCGTCGACCGTCATCTCCCTGAGCAACGCCGAAAGGGCCTTGACGTAGAAGGCGTAGACCTCATCGTCGTGGTAACCGAGCACGGCGGCGTGGTCGGTGTAGGCGGCGAGCCCCTTGAGGCCGTAAAGCACGAGGCTCTTGAGCGAGCGGAGGTCGGGGTTTTCGCTCAGGCTGTCGATGCCGCAGGTCACCGCCTTGGCGACGAACTCGTCGCGGGTGCTCCCGGTCCAGGTCGCCGCGTCGTGCGACGGGGTCTTCCCTGAGAGCGCCCTGACCTCGTCACGCACGGCCAGGGTCTTCCGGATACGCTCCACGATTGCCTCTTCGTCGAAATTGGTGTTGGTCACGGTGACGAACAGCGACTCGCTGATGAACTGGCCGTAGTTCCGGTCGAGCGGGGCCTCGAGTCCAGCCGCAACGAGGGCGACACCCTCGACGGCGTAGACCAGCGTATCCTGCAGTCTGGCGGTCGTCTCGTCCTTGCCGCACACGCCGCGGACGTTGCATCCGGTTCCCCTGATGCTCTCCTGGCACTGGTCGCAATGCATGCTCATATCATTCTCCTTCTTTTGTTGGTTGATTCGAAGACCACAACGAAGCGAGCATCCTGTCGGCTGCAGCTCCACCGCCATCCCCAAGTTTTTCTCTGGCGGCCGACCGGTGCATCAGGGCGGCCCTCATCAATGTTTTCTGTCTCGGCTTGCGATCGATGACCGCGCTGAAATCCTCGTCTGCCCCGCGATAATCCCCCAGTTCGAAGCGGATGATGCCGCGATTGCCATAGGCGACGATGCTCTCGCGATAGCGAAGGCCGATCCTCAGGGCCATGCTGAAATCCCGGAGCGCCCCTGCCTGGTCCCCTTCAGCCGACCTTATCCCTGCACGGTTGAAATACGCGTCAGCGTTGTCCGGATCCGCATCGATCAGGCGCGAAATCTCCCGCACCGAACCCCGGTAGGAACCAAGGGCATCTTTCAGCATGAAACCCACTCCTCCGAAAGCGTCTCCCCGTTGATGCCCATGACCACCTGCTTGACCGGAACCCGGCGATGAGCCCGTTCGAGCGCTTTCGACACCAGTCCCATGAGCCCTCCACAACAGGGCACCTCCATGATGGCCACCGTGATGGTATTCACCCTGGCCATGTCGATCATCCCGGTGAGCTTCTCGACATAACGCTCCATCTCGATGTCGAGCTTCGGGCAGGCGATAGCCAGGCTCCGGCCACGCAGCAGCCGTGCATGAAAATCTCCGGCGGCAAACGCCGTGCAGTCGGCGGCGAGCAGCAGGTCCGAACCCTGGTAGTAGGGCGCGACCGGGTTGACCAGATGCAGCTGGATCGGCCACTGCCTCAGTTCTCCCGGCGCCGGCGCCGACTGGCTCGCAGCAACGGTCTCCGACTGGCCTTGCTCCCGCAGGTCGATCATCCGGCTGCCGGGACAACCTCCGCCATGCTGGTGACCGGACACCCCGGGTGTTGATTTCCCGGCTGGTTCGAGCGGGTTCGCAATACCCTGCTCCCCCAGGTAGTCGAGCGCTGTTTGCAGGTAGCCGCTTTCGCCGTGCTCCATAAGGTGCCGGAGATGCGCCGCAATCACGTTCGGACCAGCCTTCACGATGCTCTCCTCCATGACCCGGCGCTCGTCGTAGGGTTCCGCCTCGCGGCTCTCTACCCGCATGGCTCCGGTCGGGCATTTCCCCACACAGG